>DASCOB010000103.1:0-8479 GCA_036011785.1 Anaerolineales bacterium
CAAAACACCTTACATATTCTGCTATAATCTGCCGTATATCGTAAGGGGTGGATCAGTACATTTATTGCAGCAATTGTTCGCAAAAATGTACCTGCTGTAGGTTCGAACTAGAGACGAGAAGGTCGCGGGTTCGAGTCCCGCTGGGTCCACTTCTTGGCTTTTTTTTGAACGGAAAATGTGCCGGAGGGAACAAAAATAGCCGTCATGTGGCGGCCATTTGCTTTTGTCAGACGCAGTGTTTTGTCTACAGTTTTGCCAATACTTTTCGCACCGTTGCCAACTCGTTGTCGGTCAACCCCAGATGCTCTGGCTTTTGGTTGCTGTCGACGCCGTTGCCTAAGTTCGCTATACGATTGGATGCGTCAGCATTTGAAAGCATCACGTAGATATAGGCAGTAATTCCCAAATTTGCGTGCATCAGGTTCTGTGACACCGCTTTGTAGTCAGCCATGTCGACTGCTTGGTGTCATCCGTCAAGTGCATGGCCATACCTAAATTTGTGAGGCGACATCGGTTCTGGTTTTGCCAGTTGGAATAATCGTCGGATGTTCGCCCTTGGTGTTTCTCCCCGGTAGCAGCCCGCTTCTACATTCATTAACCAGAGATTGCCAAAACTACCTTAGAATCGGTGGATGCCACAGCGCGCTGGACCCACTCTTCTGCAGACAATACACTCATCAGGGTGTTGATAGTGGATGACAAGCCTAGCGGATTGTTGTAGAATAATGAAGCATGTTCCGGCTCATGAATGGTAAATTGCACCACCCATTTCGTTCTTGATTCCTATCAACTGAACTGAATGAAACAGACTATGGGTTGACATGAGAATAGCATTTGTTGAAAAAACGTTACGATTTTCTATTCCATTAGGGCTTAGCAGTGTGGCTGCCAGTTTACGAGAAGGTGGTCACGAAGTCGACATTTTCGCTGAATCATCTAGTAGCCAGGGACTATTAAACGAAATTAGGGGGTTTGCTCCTGATGCAGTCGCTTTCAGTGTAATTTCGGGGGAACATCAACATTATTTCTCCCTATCTAAGCAAATTCGAGAGGAGCTAGGCTCGTACATCATCTGGGGAGGACCGCACATGACTTTCTTTCCTGATGTTGTTGAAAACCCTTTTGTTGACGCAGTGTGTATCGGTGAAGGAGAGGAAGCAACCCGGATGCTCGCCGATCGGTTTGATTACGGGGGGGGTGATCTTCCGACGGATGTGCCATGTTATTGGGTAAAATCAGATGGACAGATTTACCGTAATTTAGTTATGCCCCGGAATAGAAGTTTAGACGATCTTCCTTGGGCGGCCCGAGACTTATACTACAAAAAATATCCAGAAACAAAAACTCACGCAATCAAGAGTTTTATGGCCCATCGTGGGTGTCCTTACAAATGCACCTACTGTTTTAACGAAGGCTATAACCAGATATACAAGCTTGAGGCTGGCGACAAACAAGTCATGAGTCGGAGATCGCCTGATGGTATCGTTGACGAGGTCCTTTTTGAAAAGAGTAGAAGTAACTTGGAGATGGTCGCTTTTGTTGATGATGTTTTTTCAATACATAGGCGATGGACGATGGATTTTGCTGAGGTATACGCCAGAAGATGCAGATTACCTTTTAGTATCAACATTAGGTTTGACAATGTCAACGAGGATATGGTCGAAGCGCTAGTGGATGCTGGGCTACATCTTGTTACATGTGGAGTAGAGTCCGGCAACGAGTTCATTCGTAATTCTGTCATGAAGAGGCAAATGACAGAGGAAGTGATGTACGATGCAGCGGCATTGTATAAGAAGCACGGTGTTTTGCTATTGACTGAGAACATACTTGGAGCACCTAGCGAAACATATGAGATGGCTCTTGAAACTCTTAAAGTAAACCAAAATATTAGGCCTATATATGCTAATGCTTCTCTCTTTTCTCCATATCCTAAACTGGAGATAACGGAATACGCGATAGAGAAAGGATACTTCGATGGGGATTTTGACAAGCTTGATAACAACTACTATCAAGGTAGCATAATGGAATTTGAGACCGAACGCGACAAGATCAGAATCACCAATCTTCGTTGTTTCTTTGGTCTTCTTACGCATTATCCTCGGATGTTGAACATTTTGAGTCCTTGTTTAGACATGAAACCTAACAGCTTCTTCCGATGGATAGGTGATTTAATGGATGGGTGGTACTTGAAGAAGACTATGCCATACCGTCTCTCAATAAGGGAGATGTTACGTTTAGCTTACTTTTTTTTGGTCCGTCATAGACGAGGGAGCAATTCTATATTCAGTAAAGGTTCACCTTTCGTGTCAGTAGAATGGCGGGGAAAACAGAGGTCCGATGACCGGTCAATTCAGGGAGATTCGGTAACAAGCTGGTAGCAACATTTGATAGATGATCATATGTGTTACTGTAAGCAGTGTATCAGTCATCAAAAAAAGACCGCGCGAGCGAGAAGGTTAGTAGACTAAACATCCCATCAAAACACTTTGCATAGTCTGCTATAATCTGCCGCACACCGCCATGGGTGGCCAGCACATTTCTTGCAGTAACTTCACACAAGAATGTACCCACTGTAGGTTTGAGCTGGAGACGAGAGGATCGCGGGTTCGATGCCCGCTGGATTCAACTGGTTGACGGCGGACTGGCGTCGGCCAGAAAAACAAATATACGCGAAGACGAGGAGTAGTAAGCCATCCTCCAGAGAGCTGGGCCAATGGCTGTAAACCCGGTGATGCGCCCTGGGGAGCGCAGGGGCTGAACTCGCCTCCGAGCACTGCGGGTGAACAATGCATAACCCGCCGCGGGTCTGCCCGTTAGCGCAGTGATGAGTGGGTGGGCGCAGCAGTGGCATCCGCCAACCAGGGTGGTACCGCGGAATCCCTTTCGTCCCTGAACGGACGAAAGGGATTTTTTATTCGCGGCGGCGTTCGCCGCGTGGAGAATGCCGGCGACGACCGGCGAAATGAGTGACTGAATACGGGAGGTGATCGACTCAGTGGCGACATCAAAATACTTGCCGCGGGAAATAGAAACGCGCTGGCAGCAGCGCTGGGAGACGGACAGCCTTTACCGAGCCTCCGTGGATGTGACGCGCGAGAAGTTCTACTTCCTCACCATGTTGCCTTATCCCAGCGGCGATCTGCACATCGGCCACTGGTACGCGATGACACCCTCCGACGCGCGCGCTCGCTTCATGCGCATGCAGGGCTACAATGTCATGTTCCCCATAGGCTTCGATGCCTTCGGGCTGCCAGCCGAGAACGCCGCGATCAAGCACAACGCGCACCCCAAGGAATGGACCTACCGCAACATCGAAAACATGCGCACTCAGTTGCGCACGATGGGCGCGATGTGGGATTGGGAACGCGAGGCGGTTTCCTGCGACCCGGGCTATTACCACTGGAGCCAGTGGTTCTTTCTGCAGCTTTACAAACATGGCATGGCGTACCGCAAGCAATCTCCGGTGGATTATTGCCCCAATTGCAACACCACCCTCGCGCGCGAGCAAGTGTGGGGCGATGACCGCCACTGCGAGCGCTGCGAAACCACGGTGATAAAAAAGGATCTGGAACAGTGGTTCTTCAAAATCACAGACTACGCTGAGGAGCTGCTAGATTTCTCAAAACTCGATTGGCCCGAGAGAGTGCAATTGCTGCAGACAAACTGGGTGGGGCGCAGCGAGGGCGCGCATGTGACCTTCCACACCGAGGCCGGCGACCCGCTGCCAGTTTTTACCACCCGCCCCGATACTCTCTGGGGCGCGACTTTCATGGTGCTTGCGCCGGAACACCCGCTGGTGGCGAAAATGACCACCACTGCACAAAAAGCGGAAGTGGAAGCCTATGTGGCCGCGGCCGTGCGCCAGACCGATATCCAGCGCGAGGCGGCTGACAAAGAGAAATCCGGAGTGTTCACCGGTGGCTATGCCGTCAACCCGGTCAACGCTGAGCGCATCCCTATCTGGATTGCTGATTATGTGCTGATGACTTATGGCACGGGCGCAATCATGGCAGTTCCGGCGCACGACGAGCGCGATTTTAACTTCGCACGTGCCTTTGGACTGGAAGTGCGCCCAGTGATTCAGGGGCCGGATGAGGCTGCCCCGCCAGATGGCGCGACCATGGCGGCGCCGACCATGCATTCGGGTGTGATGGTTAATTCCGGCCCGCTGAGCGGCACACCCGCCAGCCAAGCCATCGCGCGCGCAATTGCTTGGCTGGAAGAACAGGACAGCGGCACGGGCGCGGTCAATTATCGCCTGCACGATTGGTTGATTTCGCGGCAGCGCTATTGGGGTACGCCGATTCCGATGACCTATTGCGATGAATGTGGCGTGCAGCCGGTGCTCGAGGAGCAATTGCCGGTGTTACTTCCGGACGATGTCGAGTGGCGTCCCACCGGCGAGAGTCCGCTGAAATATCACCCCACCTGGAAGCACGCCCACTGCCCGGTCTGCGGCGGGGATGCCACTCGCGAGACCGACACGATGGATACTTTCATGTGCTCCTCTTGGTATCAGTACCGCTATCTCAGCCCAACCTACGATGAAGGGCCGTGGGACCCGCAGGAGTTTTCTCACTGGATGCCTGTGGATACCTACACTGGTGGCATCGAGCACGCCACCATGCACCTGATTTATACGCGCTATTTCACCAAAGCGCTGCGCGATATGGGGCTACTGGACTTTGATGAGCCGATGGTGCAACTACGAAATCAGGGCATTATTCTGGCAGAAGATTCGGAGAAGATGTCCAAGAGCCGCGGCAACGTGGTCGCACCGGATGAATTAGTGGCACAATATGGCGCCGACGCGGTGCGCGCTTATCTGATGTTCTTCGCGCGCTGGGATCAGGGCGCGCCGTGGAGCGGCAATGGCATCGAGGGCGTGTCGCGCTGGCTGCAGCGCGTCTGGGGGATTGCCATCTGGCTAACTGATGCCGAGACCGGTGTCGATGCGCCCGACCTCCCGGCGCGTGACTTGCGCCGCAAAGTGCATCAGACCATCCAGCAAGTCACCCATGACATGGAGAATTTTGAATTCAACACGGTGATTTCGGCCCTGATGGAATTGACCAACGCGCTCAACGCTGCGCGCAAGGCCGGTCTGGCTGGAAGTGAAGTCTACACAGAAGGAGTCGATACTTTACTAAAACTGATGGCGCCGGTCACGCCGCACATCGCCGAGGAACTGTGGGGAATTCTTGGGCGTGGCTACAGCATCCATCAGCAAGCCTGGCCTGTCGCCGATGTAGAGGCGGCCGCAGAAGAGGAGATAACGCTGGTGGTGCAGGTGAATGGCAAAGTGCGCGACAGGCTGACCGCGTCAGCAAATATCAGCGCGGAAGCGGCCGAAGAGCGCGCTTTAGCCAGCGAAAAGGTGCAGCGCCACCTGCAGGGGAGCGAGCCGAAGAAGGTGATTCATGTGCCCGGACGATTGGTGAATATCGTAATATAGAGAAGCGGGGACGACGTTCTTCGTCCCCGCTTCTGTTATATGGCTTCTATCTGGCGCAGCACCAGCACCACTTTTCCCTGCACGCGCACGTTTGCCGGGTTCGCGTAAATAGGCTGCATGGTCGGGTTTGCGGGCTGGAGGCGCACACGCCTTTCCTCGAGGTAAAAGTGCTTCAGAGTGGTCTCCTCGCTGTCGTTTAGCCAGACTGCCACCAGGTCTCCGTTGCGCGCTTCAATCTGGCGCTTCATCACCACCACGTCGCCGTCGCTAATCATCGCGTCTATCATCGAATTGCCGCGCACTTCCAGAGCAAACAGATCCGCGCCATTGCCGACTAGATCGCGCGTCAGGTTGATGGCCTCGTCCGGAGCGAATGACGCCGGCGCGTCCGGGACGGGCACCGGCTCGCTGGCGAAAATGCGGCCGACCAGCGGAATTGGCACCAAGTTGCGCGGGGTCGCCTCGGTCAACTGAATGCCGCGAGAGACGCGCAGATTGCGGTTGATCAGTCCGCATTCCTCCAGCTTGTTGAGATTGTAATTGACAACCGAAGTTGAGCTGATCTGGCAGGCGCGGCCAATTTCGCGGATGGTGGGGGGGTAGTCGTTCTCGCGCAGGAAATCGCGGATGAAAGTGAGCATATGCTGCTGCCGCGTGGACAACTTGCCTTTTTCCATGGGTCACCTCTGTTCGGGTGCGCTCGAATGTGCCAAACTGTGATTTGATAATAACAGAACAAGTGTTCCCTGTCAAGGGCGAGGACAGGCTGTGCGATTCGGATGCGGCACGCTCGGGGGATGCAGCCACGCGTGCATTTTGGCGAAGCCACCTCGGGGATTTGAACCCCGAACCTAGCGCTTACGAAGCGCTTGCTCTGCCAGTTGAGCTAAGGTGGCGTGTGCGCCAATTCTACCAGAGCACAATCGGCAGTCAAGCCGCGCGCATTGGTTGGCAAGTGCTGTTGATTGAAGGATAATACGCTCATGCGCATCGCTATGATTTCCGTGCACACCTGTCCGCTGGCCACGCTGGGTGGCAAGGAAAGTGGCGGAATGAACGTGTACGTGCGCGATCTAACTCGCGAGTTGGGTCGCGCTGGCGTCGGCGTGGATGTCTTCACGCGCTCACAGGATGAGCATCAGCCGCATGTCAAGCACGACCTCGGTAACGGTAACCGCGTATTTCATATCCCGGCCGGGCCGGAGCGGCCGCTACCGAAGACCGAGTTTTTCCAGTACCTGCCCGAATTCGTCGGCGGTGCGCGCTTGGCTGCGGCGCTGCTGGAGGAGCACTACGACCTGATCCACTCGCATTACTGGCTATCAGGCGTGGTGGCGCACGAGTTGTGCAAGTGGTGGGGCGTACCGATGGTGCACATGGCGCACACGCTGGGCGCGGTCAAAAATCGGGTAGCGCAAAATGCGCAGCAGCGCGAGCCCGATCTGCGACTGGAAAATGAAGCCATGCTGCCAGACTGGGCAGATGCGCTGGTGGTCTCCACCGAATCGGAGCGGGCCGAAGTGGAGAAGATATCGAACGGTGCGAACAGGCGTATCGCCGTCATCCCGCCGGGAGTTGACCTTTCCGTCTTCCATCCCTATCCGCAAGCGCTGGCGCGGCGCGAACTTGAGATCACGGCCAGGGATAAAATGGTGCTTTTTGTCGGGCGCATAGAGCCGTTGAAAGGCGTCGATACCCTCTTGCGCGCCTTGCAGTTGCTGCAGCAATCGGACGAAATGCCGTCCAGGCTCTGCCTCTCAATCATCGGGGGAGACCCCTCAAAGCCGCGCGAGACGCGCCACGCCGAACTGGCAAAACTGATGACGCTGCGCGATGAGTTGGGCCTGAGCGATGTCGTCACCTTTCTGGGCCGGCGCGCGCAGCAGACGTTGCACTGCTATTACGCTTCCGCGGACGTGGTGGTGATGCCTTCGCACTATGAATCCTTTGGCATGGTGGCGTTGGAAGCAATGGCGTGTGGGACGCCGGTGATAGCGTCTGATGTGGGGGGGCTGGCGCAACTGGTGCGCGACGGCGAGACCGGATTCCTGGTTCCGGGCGGGGATTCGGCTGCGATGGCCGAGCGCCTACACTGCCTTCTCAGCGATATCGAGTTGCGCTCTCATCTCGGGCGGCAGGCGGCTGATTACGCTGAAGGTTATGGCTGGGCGGGCATCACTCGCCAGATTGTGGAGTTGTACGAGAACACGCTTGCCGCCTCTTGAACAGGCGGCTTACGGGGCGCTGAACTTGTGGCTGTCCGGACCCGAATGCCTTCGCCGTGTTCAACGGGCACGCAGGTGTTGTGATACATTAGAAACGTTCCGGCATGCGCAGCACGTCGGGCACGACTGTCATGGGCGAATGCCCAACGTGGCCAGCCGTTCTGTCGCACGTTGCAGCAATTCCGGCGTCTTGCAGAATGCGAAGCGTGCGTATTTGCGGCCAATGTAGCGATGCGTCGGGCTGAAAAAGGCCGATGGGGGGATGGAGGCGACGCCAACATCGCGGATGAGATGGCGACAAAAGGCGAAGTCGTCGTCGAAGCCAAGCGGCTCGATGCCGGCCAGGATGAAGTAGCTGCCCTGCGGAACAGAAACATCGAGGCCGGTGGCCCGGAGTGCCTTTATCAGGCTATCCCGTTTAGCAGCGTACACGTGGGCGTAGTCGGCGAAGTATTCGTCCGGGAGGC
The DNA here is from genome assembly GCA_036011785.1 of Anaerolineales bacterium. Lineage (GTDB taxonomy): Bacteria > Chloroflexota > Anaerolineae > Anaerolineales > UBA11657 > CAJWGI01. The sequence continues at coordinate 8,148 of DASCOB010000103.1, forward strand.
GCAGGGCCGCCGCAGCGCCGTGCTGCATGGGCGTGGCCGAGCAGTCGACCACGTACTGGTGCGCCAGCCGGATCGCTCGTGTCAGGTCCGGCGGGGCGATGGTCCAACCAATGCGCCAGCCGGTGAAGCTGAACGTCTTGCTGATGCTGCCTATGGTGATGGTGCGCTCGTGCATTGTCGGCAGCGTCGCCAGCCGCACGTGCCGCGCCCCGTCGTAGACGAGGTGTTCGTACACTTCGTCGGTAATGGCGATGGCGTTCCACTTGCGGCACAGTGCGCTGATAGTCTCCAGTTCCGCGCGCGTGAAGACTCTGCCGGTCGGGTTGTGCGGC
>DASCOB010000104.1:0-8133 GCA_036011785.1 Anaerolineales bacterium
CGAACAAGTTTACATCCTGGCGGGGGTCGGGCCACTCAAGTCACCCGGCATGGCTCGCTACATGCGCGACAAGCTTCCCGGTCTGGATGTGCCAGATGAATTCGTCGAGCGGATGACGGCTGCGGGCAGCGGCATCGAAGACAAGCCGGCCCGCTCAGCCGCTTGGCGCAAGGCCGGCATCGCTATCTGTGTCGAGCTGATACAGCAAGTGCGCGAAGTCCCTGGCGTGGCCGGCGTGCATATTACGGCCATAGAGTGGGAAAAGGCGGTACCGATCATCACCGAACAAGCGGGTCTTTTGCCAAGACCAAACGCATAGAAGATCCGATTTCACGCTGTCCGACCGAATTAAGATTATGACCATCACTGAGATACATACCGATTTCACCGAGCGTGTTTGCAATGCGAGCGGCGAGAACGTCTTCCTTTGCTACCAATGCGTAAAATGCACGGCCGGTTGCCCACTGGTGGATTATTTTGACTTGACCCCGAATCAGGTCATGCGCGCCGTGCAATTGGGGCAGGAGGACATGGCGCTGGACGCAAAAACACCTTGGTTGTGCGCCAGCTGCCAGACATGCACCACCCGCTGCCCGCAAGGTATCGACGTCGCCCGCGTAATGGACATACTGGCGACAATGGCGCTAAAAGATGGGCGTAAACCGCCCGTCCCCGAGACAGTGCTATTCAACAAAGTGTTCCTGCGCGATGTGAATATACTCGGACGAATCTATGAATTAGGCCTGATAGCCGAACTGAACCTTCGCACCGGACAGCCTCTCAAAGATGTGGGCATGGGGATCAAGATGTTGCGCAAGGGCAAGATGAAAATGCTGCCGAAAGTTGCTCGTCCGCTCCGGCGCGCCAGTGGCAAGACGCCTGAGCCAAAACCGAATCAGATTGCCTATTATCCCGGCTGTTCGCTCCACTCGACTGCAGTTGAATTCGACGTCTCTACGCAAGCCGTCTGTGAGGCGCTAGATCTCGAACTGGTGGAACCCAAGGGATGGGTGTGCTGCGGCGCTTCCGCTGCTCACCGCATTGACCCCGAGGATGCCGTGCGACTTCCGATGGAGACGCTGGCCTTAATCGAGCACGATGGATTGCGCGAGGCGGCCCTACCCTGCGCGGCATGCTTCAATCGCTTCCGCACGGCGCAGCACGAAATGGCTGCTGACGCGGAACTCAAAGCCAGAATCGAGGAACAGGTGGGGTCGGATGCTGGCATGGATGTCCACGTACGTTCACTGCTCGACGTGGTCGTCGAGCGGGTCGGGTTGGATATGGTCCACTCGCAGGTCACCCGCCCCCTCGTGGGATTGAAGGTTGCCTGTTACTACGGCTGCCTGCTCACCCGCCCACCACAAGTCACCGGGGCTGCGAATCCCGAATATCCGATGACGATGGATCGACTGATGGCATCCCTGGGCGCAACCGTGGTGGATTGGAGTGACAAAGTGTCGTGCTGCGGTGCTGCGCTCTCTCTCACCCGCACCGAGGTGGTGCTCGACCTGAGCGCACGCATACTGGACGGGGCACGCTCAGCCGGCGCGGACGCCGTTGTGGTGGCCTGCCCGCTCTGCCACGGAAACCTCGACGGACGCCAACCGCAGATGAATCTCCTAGATCTGGAGAGTGGCGAGGAGGACAGCGATGAGATTATCCCGGTTCTTTACTTTACGCAATTGATGGCCTTAGCCTTTGGCTTGGGCCAGAAGCACGCCGCGCTCTCGAAGAACATGATTGACCCGAGACCACTGCTGAAAAAGAAGGAAGTGCTGCAGTGAGGCCGAAATCCGATAACACCCTGCGCGAGCATCGCCTTTCCCCACACGACCGGAATCTTTCCCGCTACTGCTGATATGATCTACGACCGCGCTGGACGAAGTTCCGGAAGCGCGCCCTGAACCAATGAGTTTCAATTTCGACCGCACAATCGAACGACGCGGTAGCGGAAGTACCAAATGGGAACACTATGGCCCGGACGTGCTCCCGCTGTGGGTGGCGGACATGGATTTTCGCGTCCCAGAACCGATTCAAAAGGCGCTTCTAGCACGCGTCGACCATGGCGTTTTCGGTTACGCGCTGGGTGAAATCCCGGAGCTGCTGCGCGTAATATGTGAGCGCACCGAGAGACTGTACGGCTGGGAAGTACTTCCAGAGCAGATTCTCTTTTTCCCCGGCCTTACCAGTGCGCTGAACGCCTTCTGTCGCGCGTTCGGCGCGCACGGCGACGGGGTACTGGTGCAACCGCCCATCTACTACCCGTTCATGACCGCCATCAAAAACCAGGCACGCGAAATAAACCATGCGCCGTTGAAGCGCAAAGACGAGAAAGAGCGCATCAATTACGAAATTGATTTTGACGTCTTCGAGGCCGCGATAACTGCCCGCACCAATCTGTTCTTGCTCAGCAGCCCGCACAACCCGGTTGGCCAAATGTACTCGAGAGAGAATCTGGAGCGCATGGCCGCCATTTGCGCGCGCCACGACGTATTAATCTGCTCAGACGAAATTCACTGCGAACTGCTGCTGGACGGCAAGACACACCAACCCACCGCCACGCTCTCCCCCGAAATAGCTGCGCGCTGCATCACGTTGATGGCGCCCAGTAAAACCTTCAACCTGGCTGGGCTAAGCTGTGGCTATGCCATCATTCAGAATCCGGCACTGCTAGAACAGGTGCGCAAAGCCGCGGCCGGCATCATTCCACGCGTCAACGTGATGGGGTTCGCCGGCGCTCTGGCGGCCTTTCAGCATGGCACGCAGTGGCTAAGCGAATTGCTGCCTTATCTTGCCGCCAACCGTGATTATGTGATTGAGTTTCTGCGCGAACACATGCCCACAATCCGCACCACTCGCCCGGAGGCGACCTATCTGATGTGGTTGGACTGCAGCCGGAGCGCAATCCCGGGGAACCCACACGAGTTTTTCCTGCAGGAAGCGAGGGTCGCCTTGAACGACGGCGCCATGTTTGGGCCCGGCGGCGGGGGTTTCGTGCGCCTAAACCTTGCCTGTTCGCGCGCCACTCTTGCTGAAGCACTGCAGCGCATGAGCGCCGCTCTGGCCGCGCTCTAACGCGCAGCTGCCTCACAGCCAGATTACAGAAGCGGCATCGTACAGAAAGCGTCCGCCCATCAACAGTAGAAACACCCCGCTCACCAGAAACACCCCGCGCTGAAACGCGTGCCCAAAAAACTGGCTGCCCTTGAAGGCAAGTGCAGAGAGAAAGGACAGCCAGCCCAGATCGCACAGCCAGTGCAAAACCCCAAAAAGTACAAAACCGACCAACCCGAACGCCACTGACTGCATCAGCAGAGTCGCGCCCACCGTGACCCACCAGATGAGGAAACTTGGGTTTGCAGCCGTCAACAAGACGCCCGCCAGCAGCGGGGATTGCGTGGATGGATTCTCCCAATCACCGCTTTGCTCGCTCCCGCGGATCATGCCGACGCCCATCCACAGCAGCACCACCCCTCCGGCAGCGCCAATAGCCGCCCGCGCCGCGGGCACTTCCAGCAGAACGCCGAAGCCATAATACAGCGCCACCATTAGTGGAAATTCAACCACGCCGTGCCCAAGCGCCACCACCGCTCCGGAGCGCGCCGCGCGGCTACCGTGGCCGACCGTCACCGCAGTGAGAGCGCCAGGCGCCATCACGCCAGAGAGCGAGATACCCACACTTTGCAGCACAAACAGGAATAAGCTCACTGCAACATACCGGGACGCAGCACCACACGCCCAAGGGTTGGCCACCTCAGTGAAACACGACCCACACATGCGTGGAATTGAGATTCAATAATCGCAGGCGCGGCCATGCCGGTGTACGTGAATGTGAGCGCTCTGACTGTAATCATGGTTGCGCCTCCGGCCAGCTGAAATTGTACCAGTTCCCCACCGGAGCGGCCCATGTGGTATTATTGTGGGCACATCCATTTATTCCCACCCAAGAGCACGCTCGTGGCCAAAATTGATTTCAAAAAAGAGTGGCGGCATTTATATCAACCCCCAGCCAAAGAGGTGTCGGAGGTGGAAGTGCCTGCGCTGAACTACCTGATGATTGATGGCCGCGGTGACCCCAACACTTCTCCGGAATATCAGCTGGCAATCGAGGCGCTCTATTCTCTCTCCTACAAAGCGAAATTTATCATCAAGAAGCAGTCCGGGCTGGACTACGTCGTGCCGCCGCTGGAGGGCCTGTGGTGGGCCGCCGACATGGATGCATTTTCCACGCAGGATAAAAGCGTTTGGCAGTGGACGATGATGATCATGCAGCCGGACGGGGTCAACGCAGAGGTGATTGCGCAGGCAACCGCGGAGGTGGAGCAGAAAAAGAACCCGCCCGCGCTCTCACAGATCCGCCTGCAGTCGCTCGACGAAGGTCACTCGCTGCAAATAATGCACATCGGACCATACGCACTGGAGGCCGCCACCATAGCGCGCATGCACGCCTACGCAGCAGATAATGGTTACGCACTGGTCGGCAAACACCACGAGATTTATCTGAGCGACCCTCGAAAAATGGCGCCGCAAAAAATGCAGACTGTGTTGCGCCAGCCGATTGAAGCGGAGTAAAGCCTACGCGCTAACCTCGGCGGGCACGCTGTCCCCGGGAACGGCGGCCACCACGCTCATGTTCAGGAGGCCGGTTGGCGCGCAACCAGCGCCCGCAGTCCTCATCATGGCCCATCATAACATCGGCAGCACTAATGGCAAATCCCAGGCTCTCTTCCAGAGGATTGGTGATGGCACAGGTCATGCCGGTCGCGATTGCCATGGGCACAAACGCCGCGTTGAGCGCGTGACGGTTTGGCAGCCCGAAAGAGATGTTAGACGCCCCGCATACAGTATTGACGCCCAACTCCTCGCGTACCCGTCGCACTATAGCGAACAGGGCAGCGCCGGCATCGTTCACGGCGCCGACCGGCATTGCCAACGGGTCGATGATCACGTCATTGCGCGGGATGCCGAACGACGCCGCGCGTTCAACGATTTTTTTTGCGACTTCAAAACGCACATCCGGGTCATATGAGATTCCGGTCTCGTCGTTCGATATCCCAATCACGGCCGCGCCGTGTTCGGCGACCAAAGGAAGCACCGCTTGCAACCGTTCCTCCTCTCCGGTCACTGAATTGACCAACGCCTTTCCTTGATAGGCTGACAACCCGGCCTGAAGCGCCGGCACCACCGAGGAATCAAGGCATAATGGCAAATCCAGCAGCGATTGCAGCAGATGTACGGCCTCGGCCAGCAGCGCGGCCTCATCGCTCATCGGCACGCCACAATTCACATCCAGCATGTGTGCGCCGGCCTGCGCCTGCGCAAGCGCATCTTTTTCCACACGCGAGAAATCACCCGCGGCCAGTTCCTCCGAGAGTTTCTTGCGCCCAGTCGGGTTGATGCGCTCACCTATGAGAACGAATGGGCGCTCAGGTCCGATGCGAACTTCGCGTGTTGGGGAGGATACGACAGTTTCATCCATGGTGTTTTACCTCTGCAATTCTAATTAGCGCGTGTGAAATGACGTCGCCACCACCCGCCGGGTCTGCTCTCTACCCCTTCTGCCGCGTCCGGCCCGTGGCAGCAGCCCGGCCTCGTGGATAATCTCGGCCACCGTTTCTTCCTGACGATACGCCATCACGTGCACTCCACTGACGCCGGGGATTTCACGCACCTGCTGAATAATTTCCACGCACAGACGCTTTCCCTCAGCGGCCTGCCTATCTGTGGGCACCCCATTCAGGCGGGCGATGACGGCATCGGGGATGTGCACGCCGGGCACATTCGTGCGCATCCATTCCCCCGCACGGGCGGACCGGATTGGGCCCACTCCGGCCAGAATGAACACCTTTTCCGCGAGCCCAAGATCGCGCACGGCCTGCATGAACTGCTGCAGGAGCGGCACATCAAAGCAAAACTGGGTCTGGATGAAATCAGCGCCGGCGCGCACTTTCTTTGCCAGTCTGTGTGGCCGAAATTCCAACGGCGGCACGAACGGGTTTGCCGCAGCGCCGAGAAAAAAACGCGGCGGCACGTCCAGTTCACGGCCGCTCATAAAGCGACTCTGTTCGCACATGCTGCGCGCAGTTTTGAGCAGCGTGACCGAATCCAGATCAAACACTGGCTTTGCATCCGGATGATCGCCGGTCTCCACCCCATCACCGGTGAGGCACAGTACGTTTCGCACCCCCATCGCCGCCGCGCCGAGCAAATCGCCCTGCACAGCAATGCGGTTCCTATCACGGCAGGAGACCTGCATAACCGGCTCATACCCAGCACGGGTGAGAAGCGCACACACGCCGACGGAGGACATGTGCACGTGCGCGCCGGAGGCGTCAGTGGCGTTGATGCCATCGCACACTTCCGCGAGCACAATTGCGCGCTCGTATACCGATTCAGGGTCGGCGCTGTCCGGTGGATTCAGCTCGGCTGTGACCGCAAAGCGCCCCGAATTGAGTACCCGCTCAAGTCTCGAGGTCGCCGTCATTCCGCCCAACCGGCCGGCTCTTGCCCGGCCACACCGGAGATTTCATTAATCCACGCCGAACCGTCCTGGAGGCGGTGATTCAGTGGCGGAAGCACATGCAGGATTGCGTTTCCGTGAAAGCGCATTTCCCGCGAGCGTTCCCAGGCGCGAAGCCATACGCATTCCGTTTCCGAGGCAACCTCGCAGCTCCCGTCAGGGGCCACTCCGCCACACGGGCCATTGCGCATTTCCTTCGGGCAGCTCATTGGGCAAGTCATCCCGGCTCTATGCAACACGCACTCACCGCACATGCGACAATCGAAAGCGACACCCTTGAGCGTTCGCTCGAGCACCACAAAGACGCGCTCTACCATGCTCCCCGGTATCATCCAGCGGCGGAAGGGCAGAAACATACGACGTGAGCACCGATACGCGCTCTCAAGCAACCGTGGATGCCCATGCAGCCTTAACATCCTGTCACTCCGTGTATCCCTATGCGCATTTTTCCTGCTCCATCAGGCAACAAAGACGTGTCTCAAGTCCACTGTAGCCCACCGTCCGGATTTCGAGCGGCAGCCCCAATTCTGCCGCGGCCCAACTAGCGCGCTCCCGCAAATAGGCATTTTCGCGCTGCGCCAGATAGACTACGCGAGTGTAGTTACCGAAGTAATCGTCCCGCAAATCAGGGTGCCGGTCTAGACCCAATCCCTGGAGCACCAAATGGTCGAACGATTGCACCAGATAATCGGTGAGGAAAAAGGTACCCGGCTCGGAAGCAGTTAGCGCGCCGAAGCTTCCATTAGCATACATTTCGTAGCAATGCGGGCCGGGCACGCGCTCAACCCCCTCGGCAGCGAGCATCTTGTCTAGCATCCCGCCGGTGCCACAGTCGCCGTAAACCACGAATACGCAGTCATGTTTCTGCCGTGCAGCCCGGATCGTGCTGCGCACCGCGGCTGGTATGCGGTCAGGATGGTTGTGCAACAATGCCGCAACGCCCAACACCTCTGCATCCCAGCCATGTTTCTCACGCAGTGCCAACACTTCACGCGCCAGCGCACCACAGGTAATCAAGGCCACACTCATGCTGCTCTCTCGCCAATCACTTCCCCACCATTTTCTCAAAAAATATCAACATCTGTATGCTTTAGCACCTCGTGCCCCAAGCAACATCCGGCCTACCAGGCCCGATTGGAGCCCGCGGCACGATAACATACGCAATTTGGAATGTCAACCCAAAACCTTTTCGCTAGGGCTCAATGCCCCGGCTCGATGATGACTTTGAGTGATTCTTTCCCGCTCGCGACCAGAGTGAAACCGACGCCAGTTTCCTCCAGTGGCAGCCGGTGGGTGATGAAATCCTCCACCACAACCCTCCCAAAGCGCAGCAGGTTGAGGGCCTGCTGCAAATCCAGCGGACTTGCCCCGTACGTTGAGCACAGCGTGATGCTCTTGCGAAAGTATTCATGCGGGTCGAAGTGTGTCTCGCTGCCAGGCGCACTGAATGCATACAAGAGCACGCTTCCACCCGGGGAAACTGCATTGAGCGCCTGCTGAAATGCAACCGGCGCTGCAGTGCAAACGATGACGTGCTCAAACCCACGCGCCTCGTTTGCGGCCAATACCTGTTCCACTACCTTCCGTGACCCGGCGTCGATAGCAGCCTG
>DASCOB010000105.1:0-30825 GCA_036011785.1 Anaerolineales bacterium
TATCCACATCTGTGACCGGGTACCCGGCCAACACCCCGGTATCGGCAGCGTTGCGCACACCCTGCTCCACCGGTCGTATGAATTCCTTCGGAATTACCCCTCCCACAATCTCATTGGAAAAGGTGATGCCGGACCCGGCATCACCGGGTTCCATCTTGAGAACGACATGCGCGAATTGGCCCCTGCCACCCGACTGCTTCACATGTCGGTATTCCACCTTCTCGATTGCCTTCCGAATGGACTCATGATATGCGACCCTCGGCCGACCCACGTTGGCGTGCACCCGGAATTCGCGCATCATCCGATCGTTGAGCACCTCCAGATGCAACTCGCCCATTCCCGAGATAATCGTCTGGCCGGTGTCCTCATCGGCGCGCACCCGAAAGGTTGGGTCCTCTTCGGCCAATTTCTGAAGCGCCACGCCGAGTTTGTCCTGGTCGCCCGCCGTTTTCGGTTCCACGGCCACCGATATCACCGGTTCCGGGAACTCAATGGTCTCCAGCACAATCGGTTGCTTTGCGTCGGAAAGAGTCTCGCCAGTGAAGGTGTTTTTCAGGCCCAACGTAGCGGCGATGTCGCCTGCGGTCACTTCCTCCACTTCCTCGCGCCGGTCGGCATACATCCTGATGACGCGGCCAATCCGCTCCCGCCGTCCTCTTGTCGTGTTTTGCACCTTAGCGCCAGCCTCTATTTTCCCCGAGTACACGCGGAAATACGCCAATCGCCCGACATACGGATCGCTGACGATCTTGAAGACCAGCGCCGAAAGCGGGCCGCTGTCATCTGCCACGCGCTCGACGGCCACGCCATCTTCCGGATTGCTACCAATCACAGGGGGCACATCTAGCGGAGAGGGCAAAAATTCAATGACGCCGTCCAGAACCGGCTGAATACCCTTGTTCTTAAGCGCAGTACCGCAATAAACCGGGTTTATCAGATTACCGATGGTGGCCCGGCGGATGCCCGCCCGTAGTTGCTCATGCGTCGGTGCCTTCTCCTCCGAGAACAATTCCAATAATTCATCATCGTGTTCGGCAACTGTCTCAATCAGGTCTTCCCGAGCGGATTCGGCTTTCGTCCGCATGTCCGCAGGAATATCCTTATAAACTCTACGCGCGCCCAGCTGGTCGCCCCAAGTTATCATCTGCATCTCAATCAGGTCAACCACACCGACGAAATCCGCTTCGGCCCCCACCGGCAGCTGCAAGGCAACTGGGTTAGCTCCCAGCCGCTCGCGGATCATTCCCACAGACCGTTCGAAGTCTGCGCCAACCCTGTCCATCTTGTTAATGAAGCATAGGCGCGGCACCTTGTAGTGATCCGCTTGCCGCCACACAGTCTCACTCTGTGGTTCCACTCCTTGCACCGCGTCGAAAACAACCACCCCTCCATCCAGCACGCGCAGCGAGCGCTGCACCTCCGCGGTGAAGTCGATGTGCCCAGGTGTGTCTATTAAATTGATAAGGTGCTCATTCCACTCCGCAGTAATCGAAGCGGCAGTTATCGTTATGCCCCGTTCCCGCTCCTGCTCCATCCAGTCAGTGACTGTGTTGCCATCATCCACATTTCCAATCCTGTGCGTCCTGCCTGTATAGTACAGGATTCGCTCGGTACATGTCGTTTTGCCAGCATCGATGTGCGCAATAATCCCGACATTCCGCACCCGCTCCAATGGCGGTCGTATCGCAGCCATAACCCTGATACTCTTCCACTCACCGTTTTCAATCCGCCGTAGAGAATTGTTTCGGCACCGGGATTAGAATCGATAATGGCTGAAAGCTCGGTTGCTCTCAGCCATGCGATGGACTTCCTCACGCTTCTTCATGGCTCCACCGGCGTTGTTGGCTGCATCCACCAATTCCTGGGCCAGCTTTTCAGCCATTGATTTTCCACTGCGCAATCGGGCAGCCGCCAACAACCAGCGCATGGCCAGCGCCTCCCGCCGAGATGGGATGACCTCGATTGGAATCTGATAAGTTGCACCACCCACACGGCGCGGCTTGACCTCCACCGTAGGCGAAACATTCCTAAGCGCCTGCAGAAACATCTCCACCGGCTCTTTACCCGCCTTCTTTTCCATAAGCTCAAACGCCGTGTACATTATCTTGAGGGCAACACTCTTCTTACCGTCTTTCATCATGCGATTGACGAACATGGAAATCTGTTTGTTCCCATGTTGCGGGTCGGGCTTCACTTGCCGCCGCTGTGGCTTAAACCGTCGCGCCATCGCCCCTCCCCCAGTTCCCAGTCGCTTTTGTCCTTGGTTCCATCATGCGCCGCGCCGCTTGCCACCATATTTCGAGCGACGCTGGCTGCGGCCGTCCACGCCCGTGCTGTCCAATGTGCCTCGCACGATGTGATAGCGCACACCCGGCAAATCCTTCACCCGCCCACCGCGCACCAAAACCACGGAGTGCTCCTGCAACGAGTGACCCTCGCCAGGAATATACGCGGTCACTTCCAGGCCGTTGGTCAGACGCACACGCGCCACTTTGCGCAAAGCGGAGTTGGGCTTCTTCGGGGTCTGCGTACGCACAATCGTGCATACCCCGCGCTTCTGCGGGGCGCCTTTAGCATGACGTGAGCGCCGCTGCTTGTTCGCGTTGTACGTGTATTGCAACGCAGGCGCAGTGCTCTTCTTGTGCTTGCTCTTGCGGCCCTTCCGCACCAGCTGATTAATTGTCGGCACCACCGTCTCCAATCACTCTCAACATCTCCTGGCTCGCTGCAGTCAGCAAGGCCACCGCCGCCCTTCCGCGATGGCCTTGCTCCAAAATCCCATATTAAATTCGCGCTACCCCCAATCGCCGTCCAAGCGTTTAGCGCCCCTTATTTCACTTGCAACCGGCAATTCTACCACCCGGTCCCCTCCTCGTCAAGCTAATAAACCAACCAGGCCGCGGTCACCATACTAGCTGCCCCTGCGCCCGAAATCCAGCAGCCCGATACCCCCCAACCTGGGCGCTCGCTTGCGTCCCTCGTCCTTTCCGAACTGAATCATTTCACCCGTGTCTGTTTCGGCTTCAACCGCCAATCCGAGACTCTGCATTTCTTTCACCAGCACGCGGAAGGACGCCGGGATTCCCGGGTCTTCAATCGGTTCACCTTTCACGATGCTTTCATAGGTCTTAACCCGCCCGAGTACATCGTCCGATTTCACGGTGAGCATTTCCTGCAAAGTATGCGCCGCTCCATAAGCCTCGAGCGCCCATACCTCCATCTCACCGAAACGCTGCCCACCAAACTGCGCCTTTCCGCCCAACGGCTGCTGCGTCACCAGCGAGTACGGCCCGGTGGAACGCGCATGTACCTTGTCTTCCACAAGGTGATGCAGCTTCAGCATGTGTATGATGCCGACCGTGACCGCTCGCTCATAGGGTTCACCGGTTCTGCCATCACGCACAACCATCTTGCCAAGAGTGGGCACCGGCCGGTTTATTTTGCCCATCATTTTCGTGGCCTTTGCCACCAACGCTTCATCATCACGGCTTTTTCCATTGTCACCGTGGTCCTGCAGCCACGTTTGCAGACAGAACCGAATTGCGTTGTCGTCCGCCTGCCTCCTTTCCTCGCCTTGTAAGGTGTCATCTTCGAGCACAATCCCCTCACCTGATTTGCGCCCCAGCTGCTCTAACCAGATAATGAGCGCGGCGCGCCTCGCGAAATTTATGTCGGACGTGAGCATGTCGAAATCGAACCGTTTACCCGCAACCGCCTGCAAGTACAGCGTCGTCGCCTCCCGGTCATCGCGCAACGCTTCCGGATCGTAATCATGCTCATCCAGCCACTCCCAAGCGCGCCTGCCCATCTCGTTCCAAGCTTTGTCGATGAGCCATGCGCGCGCCAGCTCGGCTTCGATTTCCGACTCACTGGCCCCATCGAACACAGGGGTAATCGCGCGAAAACCGAGTCGGTTGGCCGCCCAGCCCAAGTGCGTCTCCAGAATCTGGCCGATGTTCATGCGCCCGGGAACACCGAGCGGGTTCAGGATGATGTCGACCGGCGTGCCATCCTCCAAAAACGGCATGTCTTCTTCAGGAACCACTCTGGAAATGACACCCTTGTTGCCGTGTCGCCCGGCCATTTTGTCCCCTTCAGTCAGCTTGCGGCGTTGCGCCACCGAGACACGCACCATTTTGTCGACGCCTGCTTTAAGGTCGCTGTGTTCATCACGGGTGAACATGCGCACGCTGACCACTTTGCCTGTCTCGCCATGCGGAAGCCGCAATGAAGAATCCTTCACCTCGCGCGCCTTTTCGCCGAAGATTGCCCGGAGCAGTTTCTCTTCAGGCGACAATTCCTTTTCACCCTTCGGAGTGATCTTCCCCACCAGGATGTCATTTGGGCCGACCTCGGCGCCAATGCGCACCACACCATACTCGTCAAGATCCCTCAGAGTTTCCTCGCCCACATTGGGAATGTCATACGTGATCTCCTCGGGGCCCAACTTGGTATCGCGCGCCTCTACCTCGTGCTTTTCAATATGGATGGAGGTAAAACAGTCTTCTTGCACAAGTCGACTGGAAACAACTATGGCGTCCTCGAAATTGCCCCCCTCCCACGACATGAATGCCACCAGCACGTTTTGTCCGAGCGCGAGTTTTCCGCAGTCAGTGCTGGATGAATCCGCGATGACCTGTCCTTTGCGCACGCGTTCGCCTTTGACCACGACCGGACGCTGGTCAATACACGTGCTCTGGTTGGAGCGCGTGAACCTGCGCAAGCGGTATGTCTTGGGCTTTTTTCCATGCCGGATGAGTACTTCTCTGCCCGTCACGCTGGTAACTTCACCGTCGGCATCCGCCACCAGCAGCTGCCCGGAATCCAGTGCTGCAGCCGATTCCATTCCGGTGGAAACTATAGGTACCTCAGGCAGCAATAACGGTACCCCTTGTGCCTGCATATTGGAGCCCATCAGCGCCCGGTTGGCGTCATCGTGCTCCAGAAAAGGAATAAGGGATGCGGATATGCCCACAATCTGGCGGGGGGCCACGTCCATAAAGTCTATTTCTGCAGGTACAGCAAAGACAAACTTTGAATGCGCCCTCGCGGATGCACGCGGCTTCACAAATTCCGCATTAGACTTGAGCGGCGCGTTTGCCTGCGCTATCACATATTGGTCCTCCGCGTCGGCTGAGAGGTAGGTCACTTCATCCGACACAAAGGGGGTTATGGGCACCATTACCTTGCCTCCCAGTTCCTCCAGACGGCGCTGCACGCGCGGGATCACAAGAGTACCAGCCTTTGCAGCGACGCGACCGGTTTTGGGATCATGCACAACATCACGAACAACTCGGCCGGCAAGCCCAGCGTCATTCGCCGCCAATTGCTTTACCACTTTTCTGTATGGTGTCTCGATAAAACCGAAAGGATTAACCTTGGCGTAAGATGCCAATCGGCCTATCAGGCCGATGTTCGGTCCTTCGGGCGTCTCAATCGGGCAAATGCGACCATAATGCGAATGGTGCACATCACGCACATCAAAGCCGGCGCGTTCTCTCCGCAACCCACCCGGCCCGAGCGCAGACAGCGTGCGTTTGTGACGCAGTTCAGCCAGCGGATTGGTCTGATCCATGAATTGGGAGAGCTGGCTGGAACCGAAGAACTCACGTACCACCGCTACCACAGGCCGTATGTTAATCAGATTGATTGGCGACACTGCGTCTTGATCGCGAATGGACATCCGTTCTCGGACAACGCGCTCCATCCGCCTCAATCCCACGCGGAGCTTGTTTTGCACCAGTTCGCCCACTGTCTTCACGCGGCGGTTTCCCAAATGGTCGATATCATCCGGTGTCACTTCACCATTGTTAATCTGAATCATGCGAGTGACCAATTGCATCAAGTCGAGCGTGGTCACGGTGCGATGCGTCAGCGGCACCTTTCTCCCATGACCCAGCTTCTGGTTCAGTTTGTAGCGCCCTACGCGCGCCAAGTTATAACGGCGGTGGTCACACAGTTGCTGTTCCAAAAAATCACGCGCGTTGTCCAATGTCGCCGGGTCCCCGGGCCGCATGCGCCGGAAGAATTCTATGAGCGCTTCCTGCGCCAATGTGCGTTTGCGGCCGACATCCCATTCGGGCTCCTGCCTCAACGTGGCCACAATGAATTGTCGGTCAGGGTCATTATCTACTGCGGCAAACAACGCCAACAGCTCTTCATCCGTCCCTTCTTTAATCGGAGATTTCGACAAACCGTCATCGATGGCTGCCAGCGCCCGCAGCAGGATGGTGACCGGCATGGTGCGCTTCCGATTGAATTTGACAGTCAGATAATCACTCTTTTTTGTCTCAAACTCCATCCACGCGCCCCGATCCGGGACCAGTTTTGCGGCCGCCATGCGTATGCCCGACACCGGGTCATCCTGCGCCTCGAAATACACGCCCGGTGAGCGAATCAACTGTGAGACCACCACACGCTCTGTTCCGTTCACAATGAAAGTGCCTTCTTCGGTCATCAACGGAAAATCGCCCAGAAAAATATCGGAGGTGATCGGCTCCGGCACATCCTCGCCCACAAGCAGCACCCTGACGTACAACGGCGCAGAATAGGTTAGATCCCTATCAAGACATTCTGCCTGACTCCATTTCAGGTCCTCAAACCAGTATTTCAGGTCGAATTCACGCGCTTCGGGCGTGTCTCCAGGAAAGTACAAGCGCATACGCTTATTAAACGATTCGATTGGAGAAATCTCGTCGAACAGTTCGGTCAGGCCCTCCTTCCGAAGCCACGAAAAAGATTCCAATTGCACTTCTATTAATCTCGGGAGTGGATACGCATACGGAATGCGCGCATATGACTTTTCTACGAGTGAAGTTGTCATTCTTTACGAGTCTCCTGTATCGTGGCCCGGCAGCCCGCAACGAGCGGGCAACCTCCCGCAGTAGTGGGCAAACCTATAGTATATCAACTATTCGTCAAGTTGTCAAAAAAATGGGTGCATTTTCGAGGTGCGGCTGAGGCTGTTTACCTCTCACCGCCGCGACCATCTGGAGAGATACTCAATGTTCTGTTCAAACCGCTCCGGCCGCAGCCCGAAGTATCGGTACGCGCTGTTGATCTCGCAGGTGCTGTCGCGTGAGATAAAGTTGAGCCAGTTTGTCGCCAACGGGGACGACGGAAGCACCCTAGAAAGCAGTGAAACCATGAAACGCAATTGTGGCAACGGCACAGACACTAGCCCACGCGATATTCCGGATGCTTTCATTATCGCTTTCAACAGCTGGTCAGTCGCCATGAATTCAGGCCCACCGACGGAAATAGTCTGATCAGCGAAGCCGCCCTCAGCCACAACCTGACAGAGGCATGCAGCAAAATCACCAATCCAGAAAGGCTGCAGTCGGGCCTTTCCCGCTGCAGGACGCGGGAACACGAACGGGAAAACGCGCATCGCCGTGCATAGGACGTTGGTGAAGGAATCTTCGCGCCCGAACAGAGCCGCGCTCCTTATTATGGTATACGGGATGCCACTGTTGCGCACAAACTGCTCAATGATTCCCTTGGCCCTTAAAACTGCGAACGCTGACGCCCGCTCGGCACCCAAATGTGACAGGTACACGAAACGCCGCACCCCGATGTCACGACCAGCGGAGAGCAGCTGGCGCGTGCCCGCGTAATCCACTTGCATCAATTCGTCCCAGCCACCGCAGCGCTGCGCGCTCGCGAGGTGCACCACAGTGTCCACTCCCACCAAGGCAGCACGCAGCCCACCCGGGTCGTCGAGGCCCGCGGCCGCCAACTCCACGCGCGGCTCGTTTCCAGTTTGCGTTCCCGCACCGGAAGGACGTGCCAGGCAGCGCACTGCGTGGCCGGATGCAAGCAGACTTGGCACTACTGCGCCACCGACAAATCCCGTGGCGCCGGTGACCAGAATCACGGACTGCATCTCCTCGATGTAGTCATTCTGAAGAATGGTATCATATGCATTATCCAGGCGCCGGTGAGAAATCCGTACGAAACATCGCATGGCCACATGGGCGGCCACAGCACAACTTAACCGCAGCCAGGGTGTTGTAGATGGGATGGGGTACGAGCATGAAAGCTTAGGAGCGCAGCAACGGTGAAAAGTAGAGTAGTCATAACAGGCATCGGCACGGTGAATCCGCTGGGTCTGGACGTCGCCAGTACCTGGCATCATGCAATCCGGGGCGAATCCGCCATCGAGAGGATCACTCTTTTTGACCCCGGTGAACATAGCACCCAATTCGCGGCGGAGGTGAAGGGTTTCGATGCGGCCAGCCGCTTTGGCCGCAAGGATGCCCGTCGCATGGACCGGTTTGTGCAATTTGCCGTGGCTGCCACCGAAGAAGCACTTGAAGACGCGCGTCTGGAAATAACAGATTCGAATCGAGATCGTGTGGGAGCGATTATTGGAACAGGTATCGGCGGAGTGAGCACGCTCGGTGAAGAAGCCAACACTTTACGCGCCAAGGGGCCTAAGCGTGTCAGTCCCTTTATGGTGCCGATGATGCTGCCAGATACCGCCTCGGGTCAGGTGGCGATAGTTTTCGGCGCGCGCGGGCCAAACCTGTGCATCACCGCAGCGTGCGCGAGCAGCACCAATGCGCTCGGAGAAGCGGCCGAAATCATCCGGCGCGGAGCGGCCGATGTGGTCATCTCTGGCGGCGCCGAAGCCGCGATATCACCGTTGACAATGGCCGCGTTCGGGAACATGGGAGCGCTTTCGTCGCGAAACGAGCGCCCGCACGCCGCGTGCCGGCCATTCGACCGTGACCGGGACGGGTTCGTGGCCGGCGAGGGCGGAGCCATTCTTATTTTGGAATCCGAAGCTCACGCCCAAGCACGCAGAGCGAGCATCCACGCAGAGATTGTCGGATACGGACTGTCCAATGACGCCTTTCACATCACCGCGCCAGCGTCGGATGGAGCCGCAGCCATCATCTGCATGCAGCTCGCCCTTCAGGACAGCGGCCTGCATCCAGAGCAGATTGATTACATCAACGCCCACGGCACCTCCACCCCGCTGAACGACAAAACGGAAACACTGGCTATCAAACAGGTCTTTGGCGACCACGCCTACCAAACGCCGATTTCATCGACCAAATCCATGCATGGTCATCTGCTGGGTGGCGCGGGCGCTCTGGAGGCCATCATGGGGATCCAGGCCATGCGCCACGGCGTGATACCGCCCACCATTAATTATGAAACTCCGGATCCGAATTGCGACCTGGATTACGTGCCCAATTCCGCGAGAGGGGCTTCGCTGCGCACGGTAATGTCTAATTCGTTCGGGTTTGGCGGTCACAACGCGTGCCTGATTCTCACCACGTACCATAATGGAAATGAAACGCAGGCCGATGGCTAATTCACGGAACGGCGTAAAGCGTTACGCGCACATCTGTGGATGGGGCATATCAGTGCCGGAACGCGCGCTAACGAATCGTGAATTGGCGCGCATGGTGGACACAAGCGAGGAGTGGATAGTTGGCCGCACCGGAATTTCGCAGCGCTTCATAGCCAACGGGCATGAGACCACCGCCTCGCTGGGCACTGCCGCAGCCCGTGAAGCGCTCGACATCGCCGATGTGGCGCCGGACGACGTGGATCTGATAATCGTCGCCACCTCCACCCCGGAGCACAACTTTCCCTCCACGGCCTCGCTCGTGCAGGACGCTCTGGGCGCGCGCAACGCGGGCGCATTCGACTTGGCCGCCGCATGTACTGGGTTCGTCTATGCTCTGAGCATCGCCTCGCAGGTAATTCAGGCCGGGGCAATGAACACGGTGTTAGTCATAGGAGCAGAGACGCTTTCGAAAATCGTCAACTGGGAAGACCGCGGCACCTGCGTGCTCTTTGGAGACGGGGCCGGCGCATTCGTGCTGCAGGGCAGCGACAGCCCGGGCGGCGTGCTCGCGTCTGTGCTGCGTTCGGACGGCTCCGGCAGCGACCTACTCAAAGTTCCCGCCGGTGGCAGCGCAATGCCGGCCAGTTACGAAACTCTCCGCGACAATCTGCACACCATCCACATGAACGGGCGCGAAGTGTTCCGCTTTGCCACGCGAGTGATGGCGGACGCATGCCGGGAAGTGGTCGCCGCCGCCGGACTGACGATGGATGACGTCGACATTATCGTGCCCCATCAGGCCAACAAGCGCATCATCGAGGCCGCCGCCCGCGGCCTGCGGCTGCCGACAGATCGCTTCGTGATAAACCTAGACCGCTACGGAAACACCTCTACCGCTTCCATTCCCATCGCGCTTAGCGAGGCCGTGTCAGAAGGGCGCGTCCGCCCAAACGACAACCTTGTTCTGGTCGCTTTTGGGGGTGGGTTGACCTGGGGTGCGACTGTGGTGACCTGGGACGTGACGCCGAAAGCGCCTGTAACAGGCTTGCGCAAAATGCGACGCCAAGCGCTGTACAGCCTTGCACGCATGCGCTCCGTCGTCCGGCGCGGCGCGCGCGCAATTGAGGGCGCCATCTGGGGGGCGGAGGCCCCCGACGGGATCGAACCGCCCCATCGAGAAGAGGATTAGTACTCTCTTAAAAAACCTTCAAGCAAGCTTTTCTGGCCGGGGTTGCGTAAGCGCCCCAGCGCCTGCGCTTCAATCTGGCGCACTCTCTCACGGGTGACACCCATCTTCCGCCCAACTTCCTCTAGCGTGTACGATTCGCCATCCAGCAGCCCATAACGCAATTGAAGAATGCGCACCTCGCGCGGAGGCAGGTCGGTCAACGCGTCTTGAATCTGCCGGTGTAGCAGGTTCTGCGTGGCAGCCTCGGCCGGCTCGGGGCTATCCTCGTCTTCGATGAAGTCACCCAGCATTGAGTCCTCCACGTCATCCGTAGGCATCTCCAGAGACAGAGGTCGGCGCGCAATCTGCACCATGTCCTCCACCTTCTTGGGGGCCACCTCCAACAATTCTGCCAGCTCCTCCAGGGTGGGGTCGCGCCCCAGTTTCTGGGTAAGCGCATGCGAGACGCGCAGCAGCTTGTTTATCTGGTCACCCATATGTACAGGTACGCGAATGGTGCGGCCCTGGTCAGCAATCGCCCGGGTTACCGCCTGCCGGATCCACCAGGTCGCATATGTGCTGAACTTGTGCCCGCGGTGGTAATCGAACTTTTTTGCAGCCCGCAGCAGCCCGATGTTGCCCTCCTGAATTAGGTCCAGAAAAGGCACCCCGCGTCCGACGTATTTCTTGGCCACGCTGATAACCAAGCGGGAATTGGCCGTCACCAGATGCTCCCGGGCCGCCAGACCGTCCTCGATGATTGCGTCAAGTTCTCTGCGGCGGCGCGGATACACCCGTTTATCAGAAGCAAGTTCCTCGCGAGCATGTTCTGCCTTTTCCATTCTTTTTGCCAGCCACACCTCTTGGTCTTTGGTCAGAAGTGGAACCCCGCCAACTTCCTTCAAATAAAGACCGATGGTGTCATCAACGTCCATCGCGGCTAAGCCGCCGTCCTTAGCCGCCGACCCTTTCGGTCGCCGTCTGATTTTCTTTATCTTCGCCCGAACGTGCGCTTTCTCCGCAGCAAGTGGATCATCCACTTCGTCACTGTCGACGTCGCTCTGGACGCCATGTTCAACGATTTCGATGCCTGATTCCAGAAGAGCAGCGTGCGCCTCGTCAAGCACCGCGACGTCTTCCTCCGCTTCCGGGAATAGCACGATGATGTCATCAATCGAGACAACGCCCTTCTGCTGTCCGACCTCTAGCAACTTCTGTATGCGCGGGTTCTCGCGCTCAGCAGCCAGAATCTCCGCCTGCAA
Organism: Anaerolineales bacterium; assembly: GCA_036011785.1. Lineage (GTDB taxonomy): Bacteria > Chloroflexota > Anaerolineae > Anaerolineales > UBA11657 > CAJWGI01. The sequence goes on from DASCOB010000105.1 coordinate 11,735, forward strand.
TTCGTCTGGCGCTGCAGGCGGGTTTTCCGACGTCCCTGAAACGCGCACGCGCTTTTCGTTCACACGCGCCATTTTCTTGCTTGCGCCATTAGCACCCGGCTTTGTCTTCGGTCGCCGCTTTCCGTTCTTGGTCATACCTCTTCAAAATACTCCATCACAAAGGAAAATGCAACACTCTCCCCCGGCTCCGGATAGCCGCACAGGACACAAAGGGCACAATGCCAGCACGAGCAGGCAGTGTGCCCGGGGAGGACGTTACCAGAACATCCTGATTCCAGACTGTAAATGCGTTGCCCCGCGTTTTATACAACAATTCGACCTTCCGTGTCAAGCCTTAATCCACAGCAGCCTTGACACATCCTTCTCTACTCAGTACAATCCCGCAGCCAAACGCCCGAACAGGTAGGCTGATACCTTTCGGGCGTGTTTTGTGCGCGCGCGGTTCGCGTTGACAACCACATAGACGGACACACTGCCTTTCTTACATTACACACTGGAGGAACATATTTTCATGAATACTGTACTCACCACAACAGCCGCGCAGGCACAACGATTGCCGGTGCCGCCCCTCTGGTGGCTCACTCCGTTGAGCGCCCTGATTGCGCTTTTTTTCGCATTCGTTTTTTATCGCTCGGTTATGGCGCAGGACGAAGGCACTCCACGCATGCGCGAAATTGCGCAGGCAGTACGCGAGGGAGCAATGGCGTACCTGCGGCGGCAGTACCGCGTGGTCGCAATTGCATTTACAGTGCTCTTTGTGCTTTTTCTGGTCATGTCCTACCTAAACGTTCAAAATAAGGTGGTACCTTTCGCATTCCTAACCGGCGGCTTTTTCTCGGGCCTGTGCGGTTATTTCGGAATGCGCACTGCCACCAACGCCAGCGCCCGCACTACACACGCAGCCAGCAAAAGCCTAAACGGTGGGTTGCAAGTGGCATTCCGCGCCGGCGCGGTGATGGGCATGGTGGTGGTCGGGTTCGCGCTGCTAGACATCTCCGCGTGGTTTCTAGTGCTATATTACGTGTTCCCACCAGATTTCTTTGGCGCAATCAACCCGCTGCCTCAGATTACCGTCATCATGCTTAGTTTCGGGTTTGGGGCCAGCACTCAAGCGCTGTTCGCCCGCGTGGGCGGCGGCATCTACACAAAAGCTGCCGACGTGGGTGCTGATCTAGTTGGAAAAGTCGAGGCTGGCATCCCGGAGGATGATCCCCGCAACCCGGCCACGATCGCGGACAACGTCGGCGACAATGTGGGTGATGTGGCCGGCATGGGCGCTGACTTGTATGAATCCTACGCCGGTTCCATTCTAGCCACGGCGGCGCTGGGAGTGGCCGCGGTAATCACACGCCACGGCGTCTCCAGCGTTGCTCAGCAAATCAATTATCTGGCCATGCCGATGGTGTTGGCTGCGGTCGGCGTGATTCTCTCCGTATTGGGGATTTACATGGTGCGCACAAAGGAAGACGCCGGAATGCAGGAATTGATGCGCTCGCTAAACCGGGGCATAAACGTGTCAGCGGCTGGAATTGCGGTCGCGGCGCTGCCACTGGTGTTCGTCTTCAAACTGGAGCGCCCGTGGCTGATATGGGTCACAATTGTGACCGGACTTCTGGTGGGAATCGTCATCGGAAAGGCCACCGAGTATTACACCTCGCACGACTTCAAACCGACACGGGCAATTGTTGAACAGGGCCAGAGTGGACCCGCCACGGTAATTATCCAGGGTTTGGCCGTGGGAATGCGCTCCACGGCGGTGCCGGTCGTCACCATCGCCATCGGCATCGCCATCGCCTTCTACTTTTCGGGCGGCGCCAGCAATACCCTCATGGGCCTTTACGGGGTCGGGTTGGCCGCCGTCGCGATGCTCTCGACTCTGGGTATAACCTTGGCGACCGACGCATATGGTCCCATTGCCGATAATGCGGGCGGCAACGCGGAAATGGCCGGGCTGCCCCCGGATGTGCGCCAGCGCACTGACGAACTGGATGCAGTCGGCAACACTACGGCCGCCACCGGAAAAGGGTTTGCCATCGGCAGCGCAGCCCTGACAGCGCTGGCGCTGATGGCAGCCTACCTGGAAGAAATACGCTTCAGCCTGATGCACTTATCGGGCGTAAAGAGCGTGATGATACGCGGGGTATCCGTAGCTGTCGAAACCATGACGATGAGGGATTTTATGGCCTATTACGATGTCACTCTATTAAATCCCGCGGTGCTAATCGGCATTTTCCTTGGCGCTATGACTGTCTTCTATTTTTCCGCCATGACCATGTCGGCGGTGGGGCGGGCAGCCGGCGCCATGGTGCTCGAAGTGCGCCGTCAGTTCAAGGAATCGCCCGGGATCATGGATGGCAGCACCTTGCCCGATTACGCCCGCTGCGTGGAGATATCCACCAAAGGTGCACAGAAAGAAATGGTCGCTCCAGCCGCGCTCGCAATTGTCATCCCGGTAGCGGTTGGCCTTCTCTTCGGGGTAGCGGGTGTACTCGGACTTCTGGCGGGCGGACTGGCGACCGGTTTCGTGATGGCGGTGATGATGGCGAACGCCGGCGGCGCGTGGGACAATGCGAAGAAACTGGTCGAAGCCGGCGCGCACGGCGGAAAGGGCTCGGAGGTGCACAAAGCCACCGTGGTCGGCGACACTGTAGGCGACCCTTTCAAGGACACGAGCGGACCCTCGCTGAATATTCTCATTAAACTGATGAGCATGGTCTCAGTAGTGTTCGCTGGGCTGGTCGCAAGCATGGGCGTCGGCGGCCTGATGAGCCGGTTGCTGACGCTGTTTTAGGCAGCGCCGTCCTCCTCACTGAGCAAAAGCGCGGCGAGGTACTCCGCGTTTTTCTTTCGGCCGTTCAGTCCACTTCAAAATAGCGTCATGCCCGCGAACGTTGCTTTCGCTGCCGTACCCTCGCTGGAGCACAATGACCCCAGCCACCCCGAACACAACGGGCGCGTGCCCGCCATCCTGGAGGCCCTGCGCGCGGCGAACATTCTCGAGCGGCTGGTTGAAATCAGCGATCCGGATCCCGCCTCAATTGCACAGGTGACCGCCGTACACCACCCGGATTACATCCGGAAACTTCGCGAGCATGTGCGCTCCGCGCCCGTCTACGTGGATCCTGCCCCCACCTACATCACGCATGCTTCCTTTGAATGCGCGCTAAACGCGGCTGGCTCAGGCATCGCCATGGTCGAGGCAATCCTCGACGGGCGCGCCCGCAGCGGGTTCGCGCTGATACGCCCTCCCGGCCACCACGCGCTTCCCCAGGCAGCCATGGGTTTTTGCCTTTTTGCAAACATCGCCATCGCCGCTCGCCACGCCCAAGAGCGCGGCATAGAGCGAATACTGATTGTCGATTTCGATGTGCACCATGGCAACGGTACTCAGGATATCTTTTACCACGACCGGACCGTCTTCTTCGTGTCATTGCATCAGGCAGGAATATACCCCGGCAGCGGCAGGGCATCCGAAACGGGCTCCGGGTCGGCAACCGGTTACACTTTGAATATACCGCTGCCGGCGCATGCCGGCAGCGCCGCACTACAGCAACTGATCGGAGACCTGATCATTCCGGCAGCGCGCCGCTTTGCCCCCGAATTAATCCTCGCATCCGCAGGTTTCGACGCGCACTGGCGCGACCCACTTGCCAGCCTGCAATATGCCGGCCGCGATTATCATTCGCTGGCCACCGCACTGCAGGAACTGGCGGTCGAATGCTGCTCGGGCAGACTGGCCTTCTTTCTGGAAGGCGGCTATGACCTGCCGGCTCTAGCCGATGGCGCTGGCAATGTCTTCCGCGCGCTGCTAAGCTCACCCACCGAGGACACACTCGGCCCGGCGTCACATGCGGAGCCCGGAATAAAGAACCTGCTCGCGGAGCTTCGCCGCATCCATGGGTTTTAGCCCTTGCGGTTTGCGCGCAAATTGGGGACAATACTAGCGGTCAAGCCAATGAAACTCGGCCCCGGCACTGACAAACACCCTCTGCAGAGAAAACCGCGCCGCGGAAAGTCCCGCGCTGCGCAGTTCTTCCGCCCCCTCGCGCCATTCGCCCCGTCAGAAAGCGATGATGACCAGCAGCTGCCGGATTGGGTGCGGTCACCGGGCTCCCCGAGGCGGTCACAGGCGAACAGCGAATATAATTTCGACTGGCTTAGCGAACCCGCGCCAGCCCGAGTTTCCCCGGCCACAGCCCGAGCGAATGCCGACCCCGAGCAACCACCGCAGTCGCAGTCGCCACCGTTGGCCGAAAGCCCGCTTTCAGCCGTTCAACCCACGCGTGAAGATTCCTCCGACAAGACAGATCCCCGCGCCGCCCTCACGGCTGAATACGGCCAAACCGACGCGGCGAAAAAAGACGACTCGTTGCCGCCCGCAATCGAACACATCACTGCAAGCACCCCTGAACAGACATTGAAAACAGCACGTACTCTCTCGCAGGACGGCAAAATGCAAGCCGCGCTCGGACATTATTTGCAGCTGGTGAAAACAGACCAGAAACTCAAACAGGTGGTCGCGGATTTGGAGGCGCAACGGGCCAATCCACACATAGTGCAGACGCCGCTAATGCTTCAAACACTTGCGGACGCGTACACAAAAACCGGCAAACTTGCCAAGGCGCTGCCGCTGTACCGTCAGGCGCTGGGCCGTTGAGCAAGGTGATTAGCAACCCGGGAGGTCCCTCTTGGAACGAACACTGTTATTGATTAAACCGGACGGCGTACAGCGCGGGCTGATGGGCGTCATTATCAGCCGCGTTGAGCAGCGCGGGTTGCGCATGATTGGCATGAAACTCGTGCGTGTCTCGCGCTCGCTCGCGGAGACGCATTACTCAATCCATCAGGACAAGCCGTTCTACGATAAGTTAATTGGGTACATCACAGCCGCACCCGTGGTCGCTATTGCCTGGCATGGAAACAAGGCCGTCACCGTGGTGCGGCAGGTACTGGGCGCGACTGACCCCACCGCGGCCAGTCCCGGCACGGTCCGTGGTGATTACGGCATCGACATCGGCCGCAACCTTACGCATGGCTCGGACAGCGTCGAAAGCGGACAGGTTGAGGTAAAACTGTGGTTCGCTGCTCATGAACTCTTGGACTGGGAGCGAGTCGGAGAGGAATGGGTCTTCGAGACTTAAGTAGCTCAAATTCGAAATGCTTCAGGTTCTGTCCATTATTGCACCCGCAACAGCACTTTTCCATGTGACCACAATTTCTCCAACCCATAATAATCCCGCTGCCTACGCATGAACAGGTGCACAATCACCTCGCCCAGATCCAGCAGCACCCACCCGCTAGCGGCCTGCGCGTCCAAACCCCTTAGCTTTCCACTCCGCTTCTTACCGGTGAACTCCGCCACGCCTCGCGCCAACGCCTCTAGCTGCCGGTCGCTGCGCCCGGTTGCGATGACGTAATAATCAGCGACTATGGAGATTCCTTTCAAATCCAGCAGCAGGATGGATTCGCCCATCTTCTCTTCAATGGCGTCTACCACAGTGTGCGCCAGCTCCAGTGAATTCAAACGGTTTCCTCCGATACTATAGCCCTATACGCATCTTCTGTTACCCAATGGTGATGCGGTAGTCTTGCTGAAACGGCATGCGCGCCCAGCAACCGTATTGCGCCCCACTGCGCGCCAGCGTGCTTTGCATCAGCACCATCTCCGTAACCCGCCATTGCGCAAATCGCTCCTCCCCCACGCCCCGCATCGCTTCGCGCAAGGCGTGTGCCTCCACGCGCTGCAGCCCAGAGCGCACCCGCCCGATGGTAAGGTGCGCAGAAAAGCGGCGCCGGTCGGGCGCATATCCCAATCGAACGGCACAACTTTCGGCAGCGCTCTGTAACCGCTTCAACGCGGTCGCGTCACCATCGACCCCCGCCCAGAGCAGGCGTGGGCGGCGGCAATCCGGGAAACAACCCATACCGGCCGCGGTCAGCGCAAACGGTTCTGCGGACTGTGCGGCGCGTCCCAATACTTGCGAAAGCCGCGACGCTTGCTCCGCAGAAATCTCGCCCAGAAACTTCAGGGTCATGTGAATGGCATCCGCGCGCACCCAGCGCACTGCCCGCCCGCCGAGAGCCTCCTGAAGCCGAAGCTGCACATCGGCCAGTCTCACGGCCACACCCTCAGATACCTCGATCGCCACGAAAGCGCGCATCACCGCCCCGCCATCAGCGCAACCACCGTGAAACCACGTACAAGGAATTTAATTCCCGGCGTCCCTTTCCCGGAGCACAACATAATCATCACCAGTGTTAATCTCGGCGAGAATATCATCCCCCCAATCAACCCACGCAATCTTGTCGGAGTGACGGTCGAGCAGCGCCCGGCCGCCCACATCACCGCGAACCTGCCGCAGTTCGGGCCATAGCGCCCGGTCGAAGAGCACCGGGTTAGCGCTTCGCCCCTCGGCCCGCGGCGCCACCATGGCGGCGCCGGTCTCCCGGTATTTCAGGAGAACGGCGTTGAGCAACTCCGTTCCCACTGCGGGCTGATCTACCAGCATGAAAATCGTCCCCGTCACACCGGGATCAAGCGCAGCCAATCCCGTCCGCACCGATTCGCTCTGCCCGGTGGCCCATTCCGGATTGCGTGCGACGGTCAGCTCCCGCTCTTCAAGCGCGGCCTCTGCGCGAGCCGCCTGGCACCCGACGACAACCACCACGCTGTCAGCTTCGCTCCGCAGGGCGACGTCGGCCGCGCGCGTGAGCAATGTGCCGCGCCCCCACGGCAGCAATTGCTTAATCTCACCAGCAGCAGCCGTGCGGGTTGAGCCGCCGGCCGCCAGCAAGATAACGGCCACGCGTCCCCACCGTTCGCGCACCGGCTCGCCACCGGCCATCGCGCCCAGCAGCACTTCATCGGCGCCCCCACACAGCAATACCCGCGCCGTCTCTCGCGCCGCCTGAAGCCGAGGTTGCGTTTCCACTTTGTTTATCAGCGGCCGCAAGCGTGCTCCTGAAGGCAAGCCTTTCGCGCCGCCCTGCGGATGCAACAGCAAGCGCGCCGCAACATCTGGGGTGACTCGCGCGCCAAGCTCTTTCCCCAGCAAGTCAGCCGCCAGCTGCGCGCGGTGCACATCTGCGTCGGTCAGCCGCTTTCCGAAAATATCAGCGCCGACAATTGGAGAAACGATAGTGGTGCAATCCGGAATCACCGGCTCATCATCCGCCGGCGCTTTGAGAGAGCGCATACGCGAACCATCGGCTTCCACCACGATGGTCAACGTCGGGTCACCTACACTTTCTTTCATTTCTTCGACCAGTTTGGGCGCAATGCCGGGCGCTTTGCCGGAAACATCATCAGGCGGCGCGGTGATGAGAACGTGAGGGTGCGCCTGCAGCAGCGCGGCCAGATCACCGGGCGGCTGCACGGGGTTCTCCAGCGTGATGTGAAAGGGCGCAAGGCCAGTCTGCGCCGAAAAGATGCGCGTGGTTGTGGTGGTAATCACGCGCCCGCCGGCAGCGACAATTTCGTCAGCCAGCCGGAACATCAACGTAGTCTTACCGCCGCCGCCGACTACCGAAACCACCTCGCCCGGCCCGAGTCGAAAGCCAACCCGCAGTTGCATCAAAGCGCTGCCCGGACCGGTTGGTGCATTTGGCGCAATATCGCTTCCAGCACACCCCCGCCAATAGCGAGCGCCTTATCAGATATGCGAAAACAATTCTCCCGCACGCTGCGGGGGTCAATATCGCCGATTTTCTCGTTCGCCGCAACCGTTAAGCCAGAGTGCATCAGCCCGCGCAGCACACCCGCAAAGGGCGCGCAAACCGGTTGTCCGTCCACACTGGCTGCATCCGTACCGGCCGGCAGGTGATCTCCAATCTCCGCTCGCTCCTGCAGCTCGCCAGCGCACGGCGCGCGCAGCACGCGTTCGCCTCCGTGTCCAGCCACAGTCTCGGGCACGCCGGTATCCTCAAGCGCGGTCTCGCCAGTGCTCCAGAACACCCTGCCAAGCGTGTGCCCGCGCTGCGTTTCCACCACCACGTGGCAATTGCCTCCAACGCAGAAACCGGGGCCGAGGCCTATCACGAGCGGAGCGAGATCGCGCGTGCAATCGATACCACGCTTCAACAGGCGCGCATCAACCAAAACATCCGGTTGCAGCTGCGCTAGCGAGTCTTCCCCGGGATCAACCACTACTGGGACGGTCTGTGCATGCCACGCATTTCTGGAGGCTGTGGCAACCTTTTCGAACAAGATACCCTCAACCTCGTGCCGCCCCGAGTACACGGCCTGAGCCGCTGACACAGCCCGCCGAAGCGCTCGCGGCTGTGCCAGTTCCAGCACAGTGACGGCAAACCCGGCCCGATGCAGCCGGTAGATGACGCCAGTCGCGAGGTCGCCGCCACCGCGCACCACCACGCGCGCATCAACCATCATCGCCGCCAAACCCCCCGAGCCCGACCAGCACCCTTTCAGGCGTGAGCGGGAATTGATTGAACCAGACACCGGTGGCCGCATGCACCGCGGCAATCACGGCCGGCACATAGGGAATGAAAGGCATCTCGGCCATGCCACGCGCGCCCCACGGCCCTTGCGGATCTGCGTTCTCGAGAATCACAGACTGCACGCGCGCCGGTGTGTCCGCCGCAGTCGGGATGAGATAAGTCGACAAATGTGGCGTGAGCACATGCCCGTCGCGCATGACGAAGTCCTCAAGCACAGCGTATCCGTGAGCCTGCACCACCGCGCCTTCAATTTGCCCCTCAATCTGTTGCGGGTTGATCGCCCGCCCGACATCATCCACACACACCACTTCCATCACGCGTAGTTGGCCGGTTTCAATATCAATCTCCACATCCACCACCTGAGCCACATAGCCATACGTGATGTTCGGGTCGCACCGGCCACTGCGAGGGTCAAACGCAGTGGTCTCGCGCGGGCAAAACTGATGGGAGCCAATGGCAGGACGCTTATCGGCGCGCCATGCCCGCAAGGCCGCTTCCCCCGCCCCGCGAATACTGTTGCCAGCCATAAAGGTCATCCGCGACGCAGATGCACTGCCTGAATCGCGGCTGTTTGCCGTGTCGAAACCCAGCAGTTCGACCCGCTCCAGCGGCACGCCGCAGGTCTCGGCAGCCATCTGCGCAAGCGCGGTATGAGCACCCTGCCCGCAATCCGCCCCGGCATGGCGCAACACCACGCGCTCAATCTCCGCTTTCCCGTGCAATTCCATGGTGGCCCCGCATTGCTCCGGAAAACCGAACGAGAAACCGACATTTTTCATGGCGCAGGCAAACCCGCGCCCGCGACGGATGTGCGTTTCTGCCCCGGCAGCCGGCAGCCCGTGCGCCCAGCTGGCGTACTGCGCGCACTCTTCGACCACCTGTCTGATGGTCACTCCTTTCGGCATCGGCATGTCAAACGACCCCAACGACCCCTCAGCGAGCAAGTTGCGCCGGCGCATCTCTACGGCGTCCAGTCCCAGTTCGGCCGCCAACCGGTTCACCTGACTCTCAGCGGCAAATGCGCCCTGCGGCGCGCCAAAGCCACGAAACGCTCCACTGGGAAGGTTGTTCGTGTACACAGCGTAGGCGTCGACGCTTACGTTGGGAATATCGTACGGGCCGGTGCATTGCAGCGTGGCGTTGCTCAGCACCTTTGCGGACGTGTATTCATACGCGCCGGCGTCAGCGACCAGCTCCACCTCCGCCGCCAGTATTCTGCCCTGACCGTCCGCGCCCCATTTGGCATGGATGGAGTACGGATGGCGTTTGTGATGACCGATTATGGATTCTTCCCGCGTCCAGATTATCTTCACCGGCCGCCGCACACCGCGCTGCTCAAGACGCCACACTGCCACCGCGAGCACAATCTGAACCGACAGGTCCTCCCGACCTCCAAATGCCCCGCCGATCGCCGGATGAATCACGCGCACCTTCTCCGCCGACAGCCCGAGCGCGTGCGCGATTTGATCCCGCTCCTCATGCAGCCACTGCCCGGCCACTTCCACCGTCACGCGCCCCTCGGCATCGATGTAGGCCAGCCCGGCCTCAGGCTGCAGGAACGCGTGTTCTTGCGAGGGCGTGCGGTACTCCGCCTCCACGATTACAGCGCAGCGCGGCCATGCCGCCTGCACTTCGCCTTTGCGAATGCGGTTGTGTTTCACGATGTTGCTCTCCCGTCCCGCGAAGAGCGGGAAGGCATCCGGGCGCATGGACTGACGCGGGTCGTTTACCACGGGCAAATCTTCCCACGTCACCTCGATGAGTTCATGCGCAGCCGCGGCCGCGGACTCGCTCTCCGCCACCACCAGAGCCACCTGATCGCCTACGAAACGGGCCACATCCGCACCCGCTTTCTCAGAGCCAATCCCCACCAGCACCGGTTGGTCGGCGTTAATCAGACCGTATTCATTCGCCGGTACGTCGGCGGCGGTGAACACCGCAACAACGCCGGGATGGGCCTGCGCTGCGCGCGTGTCGATGCTGCGCATGCGCGCATGTGGCCGCCCGGCAAAAAGAATCTTCATGTGCAGCATGTCCGGCCGCGCCAAGTCCCCCGGAAAACAAGTCTTCCCGGTCACTTTGCCAGTTGCATCCAATCGCTGCGCCGAAGCGCCAATTGCGCTGCTCAAGCGTCAGTCACCTTTGACCCCCGCGCACCGGCCTGCTGCAGGGCATCGAGAACCTTATAATAGCCGGTGCAGCGGCACAGGTTGCCGGTAATAGCCTGCTGCGCTTCCTTGAGCGTCGGTTGTGGCCGCTCCTGCAACAACTTCGCGCCCGCCATCAACAATCCGGGTGTGCAATATCCACACTGCACTGCACCCGCCTCGACAAACGCCTGCTGCAACGGATGGAGTTTCCCGTCACGCGCCAGTCCCTCCACAGTGATGATGTCAGCCCCGTGAGCCCGCGGCGCCGGCACCAAGCAACTCATTACGGCGGCCCCATCCAGATGCACCGTACACGCACCGCACTCGCCTTCGTTGCATCCCTCTTTGGTTCCGATAAGGCCGAGATCCTCACGCAACATGCGCAGCAAGCTTTTGCGTTCAGCACCACGCACCGAGTGCGTGTCTCCGTTCACAGTGGTAACGATCGGCGCTGCGCTGCCGTTTTCGCCGTCCGTCCAGGCCGCATACAGCAGTGGCCCCGGATGATCGGCCACATCCGCGCACAACAGCACGGGGTCATCGGGTAGTTCACCATAATTTTCGCCCCCGCCGATGGCGCGCAATGCCCGTCCGGTGAGCACGCGCACCATCTCGCGCCGATACCCCGCCGACCCGCGCACGTCATCAATCGGGCGGGCTGCCTGCGCGGCTAGTCGGGCTGCCCGTTCCACCTCCCCGGCGCGCAGCGGCTTGCCTTGCAGAAATTGTTCTGCCTCGGTCGCGCGAATAATCCTCGGCGCAACCGCGCCAAGCGCAATGCGCGCTCGGCTGCACACCGCTTCCGGTTCGCCCGGCACTACGCCGATTATCACAGCCACGTTCACCACCGAGATAGCCTGCGCCCGGCGCAAACCAAGTTTGATGAACATGCCGCGTTCGTCCGCCTGCAGCGCCGGAAAGGAAATTTCGGTCAACAACTCATTCGGTCGCAGATCCGTACTACGCACCCCGCGATAAAACTGAGACAGCGGCAGAACGCGCTCCCCATCCACCGAGCGCAACGTGACGGCGGCGTCCATCGCCATCAAGGGCGTGATGGTGTCGTTAGCGGGCGAAGCGGTGATGAGATTACCGGCCACAGTGCCGCGGTTGCGGATTTGCGGCGCGCCCACCTCCCAGCATGCACGAGCCAGCGGCAATGCCTGCTCTCGAATGACTGCGGAGGCCGCGCACCGGTTATGCGTCACCAGCGGCCCCAGCCGCAGCATCCCTTTGACATCAAGGGCAATCCCATCAAGCCCGGGTACGCGGCTGATATCAATGAGCGTATCCACGTCCGGTCGGTTTTTTTTTCGTTCCAGTTCGATGAGAATGTCTGTCCCGCCAGCAATTACGCCCGCGCGCGACCCGTGCTGCGCCAGCAGCTGCAGCGCGTGTTCAATCGACGCGACTGCATGATAGTTACGCCACATCGCGCGCACCTTTCCGCGTCAGTTCCACGGCCGCCAGCGCGCGGTTCAATTTCGCCACCGGCTGCGGTGTCAGACCATCCTCCACGAGCACTGCACTGATTTCAACCAGCACATTCATATCCGCCGTCCGCGCAAGTTCAAACTCCAGCACGCGAAAATCATCCAGTAGCTCGCCCGCCTGCCATACCTGAACCGAATCGAGACCCATCGTCGCCACAGAATGTCCGCCGTGGTGAACTGGGCGCTCCGCACGCTGCTGGCGCAGCTGCACGCTCGGGCGCAGGGCGTTTCCGCGCAACAGTGGCGAAATCAGCGCGGCGGCTTCGCGATTGACCCAGTTGCTCACATCCTCCGCGTCAGCGAAGAGTGGAAACTCAATCTCCTCGCGCACAGAGAAGCGCATCTGCGCGGACTGCGCTGATTTTATCGTCACCCGGCGCTCGCCGTCGCGCGAGCGCACGCGCAGGTAATACCCTGCGCAACGGATGGCCTGCTCTGTCGTATCCAGATAATCGTCCATGATTGAATACTCCCTCGTCACGCCCAGCCGGTACGCGCCAATGCGAGCGCACTCGTGATACTTTCGCCAGAGCCCGTCGTCATCAATGGCGAATTTGGCCTCAATCTCCATTAGTCGTATACTCGCCAGCCCAGATCATCCAAACTTTTCTGCCCGCTCAACTGCTCGGGTAGGTCCGCCAGAATCAGGGTAGCCTCAGCTGCCAGCTGTCCATCCGGCAACCACAATTCCCCGCGCGCCTGCGCCAGCCTTCCGCGTCGCCGGGAGACGCGCCCGACAGCGCACAGTTTCACGTTCAGGGGAACCGGACAACGGTATTTGACCTCCATCTTAGCTGTCATCATGAAGTGGTTCAGGTCGGCAATCATGGTCGCGCGGCCGCAGATTTCGTCCAGAATGGCCGCCACCACCCCGCCGTGCGCCACGCCGGGGTAACCCTCGTAGTGCGCGGGGATGGCGTAGTCGCACCAGACCTCGTCCTCGCCGTTATCGAAGAAGACCAGCTTCAGGCCGTAGGCGTTCTTTAGCCCACACACGTAACAATTGTGTGAGTTCGGTTGTTGCCGGTGAATGTCTTCGCCTCCCACTCACTGACCTTGTCGGCCGTGAGATATCCATTATTGTAACGCATCCACAGGGGCATGTCTCGCCCAAAGCCGCGGTTGAGAAGATGAATGGCGGCAGTTTACAATGCAGCCCGGTTGAAAGATTATTTCGGAGGGAAATCAATCCGGTAGTTCTTAGCTCCCCGAGGAAATTTCCTCTCTAGATTCAATGAAGCTCTGGTCAATCACAACTTCGACTATTCGGACAGGCATTGTCTCCAATGTATCCCAGTTGCTTGCTCGTCAGTGTCGCATCAGTCGTGAGCATCCTCTGTCACCGATCTGCCTCCAGACATTAATCACAACCCGCCCACCGATGCTCCGTTTCATAACCCGGGGCACGCAATTCAATACCCAATTCGTCTTCAAGTAATCTCCCGATCCCGGTCGACCAGGCCTTTGCTCCGTATCTGGCAATACCACGCTGCAGAATTTGTGTCGCCAGACCTCCCATAAGAAGCGGCACATTGTTCTCTGCTGCAATCTTCTCGACCAACTTCATGTCCTTCAGCGCCAATTCCATGGTGAAGCCATAATCGAAACTGCCAGCCATAATGGGCACGCCCTCAGTCTCGGCGACGAAACTGTTTCCGCAACTATGCTTGATTGCTTCATAAACCGCCCCGGTCTCCAAACCAGCTGCCGTGGCGAACATCAACCCCTCATTAAGCGCCCACAAATGGACGAAAGCAAGCATGTTGGTCATCACCTTGACGATCGACGCGCTGCCGACCGGGCCTACGTGAATGACAGGCTGGCCTACGACATCCAACAGCGCCCTGGAGCGCACAAATGCCGACGCCGTCGCGCCGACCAGCACCGTGATGCAGCCCGCATGTGCCAGCGGGATGCCACCGGTGACGGGCGCCTCAATCACGTCCACATCTTTCTCGCGCGCCTGCTTTTCAATTTTCATCAACAGATCGCGGTCGGTAGTGCTGTGGTCAATCCATACGCTGCCCGGTTGCATGGCATCCAATACGCCGCCGCTGCCAAGAAGAACGTCGTCAATAATTTCCGGGGTCGGTAATGCGGTCATCACAACCTGTACAGCCGCCGCCGCCTCAGCTGCGCTGCTAGTTGCCAAAGCGCCACGAGTCATGATTTCTTCAATGCCCTGAGGGCGCACATCGTAGACTAGAAGTTCATGGCCCGCTTCAAGCATATTGGCGCCAATCGCGAATCCAAGTTCGCCAACACCAACTAAACCGATTTTCATTGTCTTCTCCAAAACGTAGGAGGTCTGGTCATGCCCGTACGCACCTGTCCTCCTTACGACTTATTAACGGGCAGGCGGACGATTGATTCCCAGGAAACAAATTTGATGGGTTTTGACTATATTAACATTTGCAATGGTTAAATCAAGACCAAAGCACGATGATGAATGCACCACTTCGAGCTGGTCATTATTCTGGCATGATAATACAACATGATCCGCAGGGAGGCTTCACAGCCGAAATTCGATATGACCTTTTAGCACAGCCGGTTATCTCCTTATCATCCGCGGAGGAAGTTGCCTGATAACCATTTTCGGCTATCCGCCCACGACCGGCGCCACATCCCACTCCCGCCCGGCCTGCACCATCGTCTCCCACACGTACGCACCCAGAGACCGTCTCCCCACAATACGAAAGGAAAGAACTCCGTCATGGTCACAGCGCAGGATCAATTGAGTGGTTCTAGCCAGACTGCTTATTTTCCCACAGCCATCAGGAAAAGATCTCTCTCCAAAGTCGAGCCCGCACAGCTTCGGCAGCAATTGGCGGCATTCGCTGCCACTCACGCGAATCTGAGAGCGTCCGGCAGTCACATCCGTTACGGATACAATCCCACCGGCGTCACCAACAGCCGCACGCAGCCGCTCAACCAACTCAACTTCCGTCCCAGGATGCGTAGCGACGAAAAAGAAATCCGATCGAAGTCCGTAAATCCGCCCGTCACCGCATGGCGTGCTCAGCCCTACGGACGGTGCCTCCACACGCAGCGCCCCGGAGATCACGCCAGCAGCGCGCTCGCCCTCCAGCAGCAACTTGCCATGCGCGCTCTCGTCGGCAATCGTCAGCGCCGTGACAGCATCATCCGCCGCCGACACAAGGCTAGTAGGCACCCACCATCCAGAACGTACCTCAAAGGCTGCGCCAGCAGCCTGCATCACTTCGTGCAGCGGAGAACGTCGCAGCGCTTCTTCTATCATGGCTAACTCCGCAGCCGCGCTCCCTCCGGGTCGTAAAACGCGCCGTGATGCACGCGCGCAGCCAGAGGTCGCTCATCCCGCCAAATGTTGAATTCAGCGCCATCGATCTCGGCAATCTCGGTCGGCAGCCAACACAGGCCAATTACCTCGTTCAGGGTCAGGCTGAAGCGACAGGAACTGACCCACCCAATTATCTCCGGGCGTTTGCCATTCGAACTAAGGTCCACAATTTGCAGCCCCTCCTCGGGCGTCGGCCCCGTCCCGGGTGCCTTGAAACCGACCAGCCGCTGACGCACGCCGTGTCCCGCCACGCGTATTAGTGAGCGCTGGCCGACGAAATCGTCCTTGTCAAGCTTCACCGCCCCGCCGAGTTCGGCAGCAATCGGGTTGGAGAGCGCGTCCGTGTCTTGGCCGATGATAAGATGCCCCTTTTCTAGCCGCAGCACCCGCTGTGCCTCCACCCCGAAAGGCAGGATTCCAAACTGCTCTCCGACCGCCAGCAGTTCCTCCCAGAGATGACGCCCATAACCGGCGGGGCAATGCAGTTCGTACGAGAGTTCGCCGGTGAAGCCGATGCGCAGCAGCCGGCAGGGAACCCTCGCCACCGTCCCGGAACGCACGTGCATGTACGGGAAATCGTCGTTTCCGAGCTCCACATCGCTCAGTTGCTGCAGCAAGGCACGCGCCTGCGGTCCGGCAAGATTGAACGCGGCGAAATCATCGGTCCGATTGAGCAGCTGCACGCTCTCGCCCCATCCCGATTGCATCCACCACTGCATCCACTCATAAACCGAGCCAGCACCACTTGAAGTGGTGGTCATGTACCATTCCTGCTCGCCCACGCGCGCGGTGACGCCGTCATCCATGACGATGCCTTCAGTGTTGCACATGGCGCCATAGCGCACACGCCCCGCTGCCAGTTTGCGCCAGTGGTTGATGTAGACCTTCTCCAGAATGTCGGGCACGGACGGACCGGTCAGTTTATATTTCCCCAGCGTGCTCACGTCAATCACACCCACGTGTTCGCGCACCGCGCGCACTTCCCCACCAGGGTCTCCATAGTGTTCCGGGCGCAGCCACTGCCCAGCCACCATCATCTTTGCGCCCTGTTCAAGATGCCAATCGTGCACGGGTGTCACGCGCACCGGTTCCATGTTCTGCCCAGCCAGCGCGCCAAGCGAGATGGGCTGCAGCGGCGGCCTCGAGATAGTACTGCCGGTCTCATCAACGCTGGCCGCATTTGCGCGTGCACAGAGGTGCACCGTGTTCATCGAGCACATCTTCCCCTGACAGGGACCCATGGAAATGGTGCTGTAACGCTTGAGTAGCTCGATGCTGTCGTAGCCTTCGGCTACGGCGGTGTAAAGGTCTTTTTCGGTGACGTCCTCGCAAAAGCAAAGGAACTTTTTCCCCGCGCCTGCCACGCTAATCTGCCGAGCGCTGCGCACCGGTTCGGAGGCTTTTTCTTCCAGAACCTGCGTCCATTGCGCAGGTTCCGGCGCATCCCCACAACCGGCCGCAGCTGCCATGCTGCGGCCGGTCAGCGCGCCCTCGGACAATTCGTTCTCGAGCATGTGCGCCCCGGCAGCCCGACCGGCAACAGCGAAATTATCGCGCAAACCCCGCGCCGTCAATTCCGCCCGCTTTTCGTCGAACCCGAATCTAACGCCGGCCTGATACGCCAGTCCGGTGTTCGGCGTCCAGCCTACGCTCACCAGCAGCAAATCGCAGTCCAGCCGGTGGCGCGGCGCCTGCGTATCGCCATCACCGTCCACCGGCACGATTGTTGCCGCCTGCACTGCGGAGCCGCCGTGCGCGGCCGCCACGGTATGCCGCCAGAACACCGGTACTTCCGTGCCGAGCAGTTCAACGTGGGGACTGATGCAGGCAGCCCGTTCGCGCTCATCCGCCATCGCGACCACTTCAACTCCCGCCGCACGCAAATCAGCGGCCACCTCCCAGCCATCATCATTGGCGGTCACAACCACCGAGCGCCGCCCTGGCTTCACCGAATACAAGCGCAGCAATCGCTGCGCCGCGCTACCCAGCATCACACCAGGCAGGTCGTTGTTTTCAAACAGCAGCGGTCGTTCGAAAGCACCGGATGCCAGCACCACCGCTCCTGCGCGGATCTTGTACAACCGTTGCCCGCGCACAGCCGCCAGCCAACTGTGGTCGAACCAACCGGTCACCGTGGTTTCGGTGTAAACGCGGATATTGCCGGCAGCGCGCACCTTATCGCGAAAGCTGCGGAGCCGCTCCTGCGTACCCCCCGACGTGCGCAGGTGGCCGCCAATATGCTCGTTTTCATCCAGCATCAGAACGCTTGCGCCCTGCCCGGCCGCGCTGAGCGCCGCGCTCATACCAGTCGGACCGGCGCCCACCACCACCACGTCCCCGCGCAGATACTGCTTGTCAAAACCGTCGCTCAGGCTCTTGGGGCCACCCACCTTGCCCAGCCCGGTCACCGCGCGCAGCAGTGGCTCACCCAACTTCCACACCCAACTGGGGCGGTAGAGTGTCTTGTAGTAGAAGCCGACCGGCATGATCGGCGAAAGCGCGCGCATCACCGGCGCCAGCCAGTCCCGTTTCAGAGTCGGTGTCACGTTTTGCGGCTCGACGCGCATACCGGCTTGCACGCGTCGGCGACAGGCGCGCACGTTTGGCTCCTCGCCAACCTGCACCAGACAATTGGGGCAATGACCGGCGCAACAGAGCAGGCCTCTCGGGCGATGGTATTTGAAGGAGCGGCTGAAGACCCTCACCCCGGCTGCCGCAAGTGCGGATGCAATCGTATCTCCGGAAAAGGCCGAATAATCCTCCCCATCGAATTGAAAGCGCAGTTCTTCCTCACGGTTGATTACCTCGCCGGTGCGCCGCGGCAGCCGTTCAGCCATCCGCTTTTCGCTCCCCATCTAAGCTCGCAGCAGCCGGCTGCCAGCGATATGTGGCCGTAATCTCATTCGTCTTGGTGTGTCGCTCTGCAAGAAACCAAAGCCCGCATCCAGAGCGGTGATACCACCACTCCTTTTGCACTCCGGAGACGTTACTGCGTAGGTATAGGTACTCGGCCCATTGCAAATCATCTTTCTCGCGCGGGCGCGCCGGCCTCGACCGGTACTCACCTCCGTTGCGGAACTCACTCACATTGCGCTCGCCGCAGTTGGGGCAGTTCAATACAAGCATTGCTGTCTTTCTCCCAGCCTCCGCCTTAGTTAGCCACCGAGGCGGCACCTTTCTCACCTACAAGGTCAAATTCGCCAAAACGGGAGAGCCGGAAAGGCGCGATAAGATCCGGAGTGCGCTGTGTGGCAATGCACTCGGCCAGCATCTTGCCAGAGATGGGCGAAGCCTTGAAACCATACGTGCCCCAGCCGGCATCCACGTAAAAGCCCTCTACCGGCGTGAAGCCCATGATCGGGCTGTAATCCGGCGTCATATCGCATAGCCCTGCCCACTGGCGCATCAAGCGCACGTGTTTCAACCCCGGCATCAACTCGACAATGTGCCCGGCGAGGCTCTCTGCGAAGGAAAGCGAACCGCGCGATGAATAGGAGGGAAACGGGTCCACGCTGGCACCCATAACCAGTTCACCGCGGTCAGACTGACTGACATAAACGTGCAAGCTGCCCGAAACGATGACGACATCGAGAAAGGGCTTCAGCGGCTCGCTCACACAGGCCTGCAGCGGCGAGGTGGTGACTGGCAGCTTCACGCCGGCCATGGCGGCAG
>DASCOB010000106.1:0-2325 GCA_036011785.1 Anaerolineales bacterium
CTGTTCGCGGCAGCCTGAGCCTGCTGCTGGCGCTCTCCGGGCTGTTCTTGGTGCCTTCATTAGGAATCGGATTGGTGATTTCCACAGGTGCAAAAACACAGCACGAAGCTATGATGCTCAGTTTCTTCACCATGATGCCGTCCATCTTCCTTTCCGGATTCCTGTACCCATTGGCGGCCATGCCGAAAGTGTTGCAATGGATTAGCGCAGTCATCCCACTGCGGTATTACCTGATCATCGTCCGCAGCCTGGTACTTAAAGGTGTGGGCATCGAGGCAGTACTGGACGAAACCCTAGCGCTGGCCGTCTTTGGCGTGATCACCATGGGCGTGGCAGCGTTACGCTTGCGCAAACGGCTGGATTAGAAGGAGACTATTATGAAACATAAACCACCACCCCGTTTCGCGCCAGTCATTGTTCTGGCGCTGGCAATTCTCGGCAGCGCTTGGTGGTGGACGACTACTTTGCGCGCTACCAGCACAACACTCACCGCGTCCGGCACGATTGAGATTGTGGATGTGCGAATCAGTCCTGAACTGGGCGGGCGTGTGATTATTGTGAACAGGGCACAGGGTGACACTGTCAACAATGGTGACGTCCTCGTGCAACTGGACACAGAGATGCTCCAGGCGCAGCGCGGGCAGGCAGTTGCATCCGTCAACTTGGCGCAAGCAGGACAGGCTGTTGCACAAGCAGGATACGCGGCAGCCAAAGCCGGATTACATGCCGCGCAGGCCACCCACGGAGATGCCGGGGCCAGGTTAGCTGCCGCCCAGTCCGGCCATGCCGTTACCCAGGCTCAACTGGCTGCCGCTCGAGCCGGCCATGCCATCGCCCAAGCTAACGCCAAGCTGGTCGCCCCCCAAACAGCCGTCGAAGCGACGCGGGCAAATCTGGGGGCAATCACCGCACAACAGCAATTGAACGTTCTGTATGCAGACGCCGGCCTGAACATGGCCAGCATCGAGAGTGAAATCGCGCGCGCCCGGATTCAACTAGAAGAAGCGGAGCGTGCGCTTGAAGTGGTGGCTAAACCAGACTTCAAATACTACCAGAACCGCGTGACACAAGCTCAGAGAAACCTGCAGCAGCTGCATCATGCGGCCGAGGTGATCGCTCTTGGCGGCCTCACAGACGCGGTCGACATCGCCGAAGACTTGCTGGAAGACGAGCAGGACTTCCTAGAGAAGGTGGAAAAAGCAATTGAAGGCTGCAAAGTAGATGTTGAAACTGGTACGCACACGAAACTCACGTTCAGCGAGACGTTAACCTACAGAAACGAGACTTATGTAGCGGGCGTGGTCTACGACATCCCAAACTGGAAAGCCGACGAATTGCTCGCGGATTACAGCTCAATCGCGAAAAAAGCCGATTTGACCTGCGACCCAGAGCGGGAAGTCACCGTCGAGGGCCGCCTAGTCACACTTGCTGACGCCCGGGATGCCTACGCCGATGCTGTCACGCGCGTTGATGCGGCGGAACATGCACTACAGCAAGCGCAGCTGGCGAATGATGAAGCACTGCGAGACGCCCAGAACGTGCTCGAACGGGCGCAGCGCGATCTCGACTGGGCCCACAGCGGCGAGTACAGCAAGCAGGCCATCCAGGCAGCGGAGCGCCAATCTGCCACCGATCTGACTCTGCCTCAGTCGCTGGAGGTAGCCAACACCCAGGCGCAAGCTGACGTCGTGCTGGCGCAGGCCACTCTTGCTGAAGCGCAGGATCGATATGTCGAACTACAGGATGGGGTTGATCCGGATGCGCTGGAACTGACGCAGGCACAGCTGGCGCAGGCAGAGGCCAGCAGCGCTTTGGCCAGCGCGCATGCGCAGGAACAACAGACGGCTGCCCAGGCGCAACTGGACGCCGCTCTGGCACAGGTCGAAGCTGCTCAAGCACAGGTGGAATCTGCGCAGGCGCAGGTCGCGATTGCACAGGCGCAGGTGGATGGAGCTGATGCCGGGGTGGAAGCCGCCCACGCACAGCTCGACTCATCACAGGCTCAGCTAGACGCAGCCCGGGGGCAGGTGCAGGCTGCGCAGGCAGCCGTGGACGTGATCGATGTGCAGATAAATAAGTCCACGCTGGCTGCGCCCGTGGACGGCGTGGTGCTCAGTCGCAGCGTTCAGCCCGGCGAGATGGCTATGCCGGGCGCGACGCTGCTCACCATCGGCAAACTGGACGACCTGACAATCACCGTCTATGTGCCCGAAGACCGTTACGGCGCAATTACGCTCGGGCAGGAAGCCACTGTGAGGGTCGACTCCTTCCCTCGGCAGGCTTTCAGCGCCAGCGTGCAGCGCATCGCCGATAAAGCCGAATTCA
>DASCOB010000107.1:0-4360 GCA_036011785.1 Anaerolineales bacterium
TGGTAAGGCATCAGCCTTCCAAGCTGATATTCGCCGGTTCGAATCCGGTCGCCCGCTCACGTGCACGGGCTTGTAGCTCAATGGCAGAGCAGTCGGCTCATAACCGACCGGTTCCAGGTTCGAATCCTGGCGGGCCCATCTGCGGTCGTCTGTGTCGCTTCGCAACCGGTTGGGAATCTCCACTCTGGCTCACACAAATCCGGGCTGCATTTGCGGTTGTTATTATCCAGGTGTATTATCCACTTTCAGAGGATAGCGCGTGAGAATCGCCCGGCTGGCCGGTTATCTACTCCTTAATATGGCTGTTTCCGCAGCTGTGGCGGTTGCGGTGCTGCTCTACTGGGAGAATAACCGTCAGCCTGTGGCGAGCCGTGCTCCAGATGCGGCCACGGGCGAGAGCGGCAGCGCTTCCCTGGTGCTGCTGGATGGGTCACCCGGGAAGTCCGGCCTGCAACTTTCCACCGAGCCTATTATCTACCGCGTGCGTGTGGGGGACACAATGGGCAGCATCGCGATGCAATACGACCTAACCATCGAAGAACTGATGGCTCAGAACGGGCTCAATGATCCCAACGCATTGGCTATCGATCAATTGCTGACCATTCCGGCGCGGCAGCCGGCGCAGCCGACGGAGCGGCCAATGGCCACGCGCGCGCCGGTCACCGTTGTGGTCACACCGCAGCCGCCCGCTGCCGTGGCCACTTCCAACCTGCCGCCGGTGATTACAATCCGCGCGGTCAGTGGTGCCGGCGATCTGGCCGCTGAGCAAGTTGTCATCGTGAATGTTGGCGGGGCTGCTGACCTCGCGGGCTGGGCTCTGGTCCAACCGGAGGGAGATGCATATCGTTTTCCCGCGCTGCGCCTGCACCAGACCGGGCAAATCAGCGTACACACGGGCGATGGGCAAGATACTGTCACTGACCTTTTCTGGGGACGAGATCAGGCTGTCTGGCAGACCGGGCGGGTCGTGCAATTGCTTGACGCTGATGGAAACATCCATGCCACTTTCGAATTGCCCTGACCGCCCGCAATCGCCCGCCCTTTCGGCGTGGGAGACGCTGGTCGAACGACGCATCCGAGCCGCGCGCGAGGCTGGCCAGTTTGATAATCTCGGAGGCAGCGGGCAGCCGTTGCAGCTGCGTGAAAACCCCTACGCGGAACCCGGCTGGCAGGTGCTTTCCGGCGTGCTCGCAGAGGCCAACCTGCGTCCAGCCTGGGTTGAAGAATCGCAAGAAATCCGGGCGGAAGTTCTCCGGTTCAGAGAAAGATTGCGCGTCACGAAAGACAAGCAGCGTGTCCAGCAGCAGGTCGTACGTCTCAACAACATGATTGCGGCTTTCAACCTTGTCGTGCCGCTGCTGCATTTCCAGCTGCCCGGCCTCAATCTGCGGCGAGAGCTGCGGCGCTGCGGGGTGATTGAGCGGTGACCGGCTCTAAGGCGCTTTACTTGAAATGGCGGCCGGCGACCTTCGCGGAGGTGGTCGGGCAGTCCGCGGTGGTCGACACCATTCAAAATGCGCTGCAGGCGGAAAAGACCGTACACGCGTACCTTTTCGCGGGGCCGCGCGGCACTGGCAAGACTACAGTGGCGCGGCTGCTGGCAAAGGCTTTAAATTGCATAGACGCTGATATTGCCGCGCGGCCGTGCAACCGCTGCGACCATTGCAGCGCCGTCGCATCCGGGCGGTTTCTGGATTTAATTGAGATTGACGCGGCCTCCAACAATAGTGTGGAAGACGTGCGTGACTTGCGCGAGAAGATTAACTATGCTCCCGGACAAGGCAGCCGAAAAATCTACATAATCGACGAGGTGCACATGCTCTCCGGCGCGGCCTTCAACGCGCTGTTGAAGACGCTCGAAGAGCCGCCGCCTTATGCGGTTTTTGTGCTGGCCACCACCGAAGCGCAAAAAGTGCCGGCCACCGTTAGCTCGCGTTGCCAGTGTCACAGCTTCCGGCGTATTCCGCTGGCGGATATCGTGGATAGACTTCAGGGGATTGTGGCGCAAGAGAAGATTAAGGTGGAGCCGAAGGTGCTGGACGTGGTCGCCCGTCAGGCGACCGGCAGCCTGCGCGATGCCGTCAGCCTGTTGGATCAACTGGTTGTCTCTCCGGAATGCACGCTTACCCTGGAGCGTGCGCAGCAGGTGCTCGGCACGTCCGGCGATGAAGCCGTGGTCGCGCTGGTGCAGGCGCTGGCTGAACAGCAAGATGCGACCGGGCTCGAATTGATTAACCGCGCCGTTGATGCTGGCATAGACCCGGCTCAATTTGCGCGGCAAATGGTCAATTTCCTGCGGGGAATGTTGCTCTGTAAGACTGGCAACGTGGGCCTCGTAGACGCCACCGGTGAGACGCTGGCCGCAATGCAAGCTTGTGCGCAGCGCCTCGAATCCCGGGAAATACTGGCCGCCGTGCAGGCATTTGATCAGGCCGCACGGGACCGCCGGGCGGGCTGGCATCCGCAATTGCCGCTGGAACTGGCTTTCGTCGGCTGCGTGCAGCCAGACGACGGCGCCGAATCGGAAGCGTCGAAACCACCGCCGCGAAAAAAAAAGCAAGCTAAACCGCCCCAGGCGGAGCAGGCCCCCTCGAGCAGTGCTGGCCCGCCTCCGGTGGCCTCCGGAGACAGCCCGGCTTTCACCGAGATCAGAGCGCGCTGGAAAGAAACCATCGCCGGCAGCCGCGTACACCATCATACCCTGCCGGCGCTACTGCAATGGTGCAGCCCTGACCATATTGAGAACGAGACTCTCTGGCTCGGTGTGCGCCAGGAATTTGCCATCAGCAAACTGGATACCCCCAAGATGAGAGCGCACTTGGAAGCCGCATTGACTGCCACAACCGGTCACTCGCTGCGCGTGCGGTTCACCCGCAACGACGGTGCCCGCGGCGAGGATGACCTCGACGTTGCTGAGGACGGCGTTGTGGCAATGGGCGTGGAACTAGGCGCGCGGGCGCGGGAGCGCAGCTGAGAGGAGGTTCATCGGTGAAAAAAGGTAAAGGCAAACGGGAATCGTCGGTTTCCTCCGGCGGGGGGATTGTGACGAAATTGATGCAGATGCAAAAGCAGATGCGCAAGACTCGCGCCGATCTTGCGGGGGAAACAGTGACCGCAACCGCTGCTGATGGGGCTATCACCATCGTGGTCAGCGGTGACCAGCGTGTGCAGAAAATCCGCATCGCGCCGGAGCTGCTGCAAAACGGTGACAGTGAAATGTTCGCAGATTTGCTCACCGCCACAATTAACGATGCCATGGAGAAGTCGCAAACCCTCGCGGCCAATCGGCTGCGGGAGTTGACAGGCGGGTTGGGACTGCCCAGCCAGTGATGAACGCCGCAGCTACCCCCCGCCCGGTGCAGCGTCTGATTGACGAATTCTCGCGGCTGCCAGGCATCGGCCCCAAATCCGCCTCGCGGCTGACTTTTTTCCTGTTGCGCGCCCAGGCCGAGCACGTGACTGGTCTTGGCGAAGCGCTGCTGGCGCTGAAGAGCGAGACACGGTTTTGTTCCGTGTGCTTCAACATCACCGCCGCTGAGACCGACCCTTGCGCCGTCTGCGCAGATGAGGAGCGTGATGGCGGCCTCCTGTGCGTGGTGGAAGAACCGCTCGACGTGCTGGCCATCGAGCGCGCCCGCCTGTTTCGCGGGCGCTATCACGTGTTGCACGGCGTTATTTCTCCCGTGGATGGCATCGGGCCGGACGAGCTGAGAATCAGCGAAATGTTGCAGCGCGTGCGCACCGGGTCGGTTAAGGAGGTCATCCTGGCGACCAATCCCAACCTCGCTGGAGAGGCCACTGCAATGTACCTGTACCAGCAGCTCGCAGCCAACGGGCTGCGCATTACTAGACTGGCGCGCGGGCTGCCAGTTGGAGGCGATCTGGAATACGCAGACGAAATCACCCTCGCCCGGGCGCTTGAGGGAAGGGGGCCAATGTGATTTTGCTGCCGGATTTTCCTTGACAGCATCATACCGTAGTGCTAAACTGTTATCAGATTAAGTTGAAAGGTTGATCTGGGCTCAGGCTCAGGCTAACCTCAAAGACAGTAGGAGACACTAGATACCGGGCAGGGGGCTGTCGCAGGTCTGGTCTCGCCGGTGCAGGTGCATCGGCGTTTTGTGTCTCAGACAGTGGGGACCTTAACAACTGAATAGTGATAGGAAAGTAATAATCGGGTCAAATGGAAATATATCGGGCCACGGTGTGGTCTGGTATAGCAGTTTCTTACGAAGAGTTTGATCCTGGCTCAGGATGAACGCTGGCGGCGTGCCTAATACATGCAAGTCGAACGAGGAGCCTCACATCTTCGGATGAGGGGATTTCCTAGTGGCGGACGGGTGCGTAACACGTGGGTGAC
>DASCOB010000108.1:0-2715 GCA_036011785.1 Anaerolineales bacterium
CGCAGCGCCCATCGTCTGTGCCGCCGCAAGGGCCGTTCAATAGTTGTTTTGAGCATCGCGCAATCGGGCAGATGCCGCCTGTCACGCCGAGCACGCATGAGCCGCAGGCCTGGCAACGCTCGGCCCACACTCCCTGCTCTAGCGGCTGCCCCATGAAACTGGTGTTCAGCCCGGGCACCACGAGTGCGTCAGAGTACTTCTCTGCCAGCGCCTGGACGCCTATGCCGCAGCCGACCGAGAGCACCACGTCGGCCTCCGACACCTGATCCTGGATAGTGTCTAGGTACTCCGATTCACATTGGCGCTGTACGGTTAGGTGGGTGACGGCTTTGGGGTCACCGTTAAGCTGAGTCTTCATCCGCAGCGTTGAGGCTAGGATCCCAGCTTCTTTTTCGCCGCCGGCGAAGCACACGGTCACACACGTGCCACAGCCGACGACCAATACCCGTTTTTCATCGCCCAGCAGGTTAGTGATCTCGTCCAGTGATTTTTGTTCAGCGATAATCATAGGCGTACCCTATCTCATTGATGTCCAGATATCATGGGCCGGCGGCGTCAGAAGTGGTATGTGGCTTCACTCCATCTGAGGCCCGACCACGGTTTTTGGGTTGTGGGTCGAGACATTGTTACTTGTCCGCGATCCATCATCTCCATTATGCAAAGGATTCGGCCCAATCCGGCAAATTTCTTCCGCAAACTCAGCCATCGTGCTGGCAAACTGGCCTCCCATGGCTGAGGAAAGGTTGATCATTTTCACGCGCTTTCCTTCAAGGCCAATTTGCTCCAGAAGCTCCTGCGTATATTCTACTCGGCGGCGGGCGTTGAGATTACCGTCCAGGTAATGGCAGTCACCCTCCATTCAACCGGCGGCTAGCACGCCATCGGCACCATCCTCGAAAGCGCGTAGCAGATACAGTACATCGAGCTTGCCGGAACAGGGCAGTTCAATCAACTTGATCGATGTGGGATAGTCCAGTCGCATTGAACCGGCAAGGTCGGCTGCAGCATAAGCGCAGTAGTGGCAGCAGAAGGCGATAATCTGTGGCTTGAAGTTATCCATAGGGTTCCTCTTCTAACCTGCGGGCGGCTTTTCCGCTGTCAACCTGACGTCTGTTTTCACTGTATTTGAATGCTATGCATTGGAACGAAACTGGTCTCTACAGGTTCTCTCTCCAACGACGCATCCACCTTCGTCAATGTCTGCGCGTCCGTGTAGTGCATCAGTTGGATTGCCTTTGCTGGGCACTCCGCGGCGCAGGTGCCGCAGCCGTGGCAGATGGCCGGTTCGACGTAAGCCGCGCCGACGATGCCACCGACGCCGATGTATTCACTGCTGATCATTGGTACGTCGTAGGGGCAGGCGCGCACACAGGTGAGGCATCCGGTGCACATGGCCGGATCCACTGTCGCCACCTGCCCGCTAGCTAGCATGCTTTCCTGAGAGAGGATGCTGGCGGCTCGCGAGGCTGCGGCTTGCGCCTGGACAATGGTCTCGTCCAGGAATTTGGGATAGTGCGCCATGCCTGCCATGAACACGCCATCCGCAGCGAAATCCACTGGGCGCAATTTCACATGCGCCTCAAGGAAGAAGCCATTCATATCTACCGGTACCTTCAGTCGTGTTGCCAGTTCCTGTGCGCCCACGGGGGGGACCGCCGGCATGCTCAGCACCAGCAAATCTGGCTTCAGTTCAAGATCCATGCCCAATACCGGTTCCCGCACTTTCACAACAACCTCTGAATGCGGAGAGCCGACGTCCGACTGCTGAAGCCCCACTTCCGGTTTGCGGTCGAACTCATAGTGTATGAAGCGTACGCCGGCGCGACGCGCATCCGTGTACAGCCGTTCCTTGAAGCCGTAGGTGCGGATATCGCGATACAGGATGGTTACCTCGGCCTCAGGGCGCAGCTGCTTTAGTCGCAGTGCATTCTTTAGCGCAGTCGTACAGCACAGACGACTGCAGAATTGCTCAGCGGGCCCAACGCAAAGAATCATCACCACTGATGGTTGAGTACCGATGTCGGATCGCTTGTCAGCGAGCAATTGCTCAAACTGCAGCTGCGTGACAATACGCGAGTGTTCCCCATAGCAATACTCAGCGCCTTTGTATTCCACTGCGCCGGTGGCGACAATGGTGACGCCGTGCTGCACCTGGAAAGTGTCGCCGTTGCACGAGAGCGTGGAGGTGAAGTTGCCCTTGAACCCTCCCGTCCGCTGCAGTTCTGTGTTGAGATAGACGTCAATGAGATGGTGGCTGCCCACCTTCGTGACTATCTCATGCAGATGCTCCTGGGGCGATTTAGTCTTGCCATTGGGCACGAATGTGCGCAAATGATGCATGTTGCCGCCCAGCTGTTCCGCCCGTTCTATGAGATGCACTGGAAATCCCTGTCCAGCCAGTGCCAGCGCGGCACTCATCCCTGCTGCCCCACCACCGATGACCAGCGCGGTGTGGTTGACCGGCACTGTCGCGGTCTGCAGCGGCGCAAGCCGTGCGGCGCGCGCTACTGCCATCCGCACCAGTGACTTCGCCTTGTCGGTTGCTCCTTCCCAATCGTCTGAATGGACCCAGGAACACTGGTTGCGGATGTTGGCCATCTCGAAAAGGTAGGGGTTCAGCCCGGCTTGCCGGATGGCGTCCTGAAACAGCGTCCCGTGGGTGAGCGGTGTGCACGAGGCGACCACCACTCGGTTCAGGGCCAATGCCTTCGTCTG
>DASCOB010000109.1:0-14746 GCA_036011785.1 Anaerolineales bacterium
GAGTGCTCGCAATCGACCTGCTGGAGGACCCTGAACGCGGCCTGTTGATAAACGAGATCAACCACACGATGGAATTCCACTCTACCGTGCCGCTCACCGGGGTGGATTTACCGGGAATGATTGTTGACCATACGTTGGCCACTGGCAGGTTACAGCTTGAAAGTTCGCTCTCCGGCTCGCAACTTTCAAGCTCTGAACCTTCAGACCCAGGCCCATGACTGTCACGGTATCTGTCGTCGGCGCTTCGGGCTACACCGGCGGCGAAATGCTGCGTCTGCTGTGCAATCACCCCGGGGTGGCAATCGGGCAGACGATGTCGCGCACTTACGCCGGGCAGCCAATCCGCCGCGTACACCCGCACTTGCGCGGAAGTGACCTTCCAGCCTTTGTGGAGCCGGAAGCATTGACCAATGCTGATTTGCTTGTGCTGGCGCAACCGCATGGCGTGGCGCAGCGCGAGATCGAACGCTATGCGCAGCTCGCCCCGCGCATTATTGATCTTTCCGCTGATTTCCGGCTGCGCTCCCCGGAAGATTATGAACGCTGGTACGGCGAAGCGCACGCGGCCCCGGACTGGCTGCCGCGTTTCGTTTACGGCCTGCCAGAAACCCAGCGAGCAGCCATCCGCGAGACAGGTCATGTCAGCGGCGTGGGCTGCAACGCTACCGCTACCATTTTGGCGCTGCTCCCGCTCATGCAGCACGACTTGCTCGTTCCAGAACGCCCAATCGTCGCAGAAATCAAAACCGGTTCATCGGAAGGCGGCGCAAAAGCCAATGCGGGCAGCCATCACCCGGCGCGCAGCGGCGCGGTGCGGAGCTATGCGCCGGTCGGTCACCGCCACACCGCCGAGGTACAACAGGCGCTGGGCATTGCGGACGTGCATCTAAGCCTGACCGCTATCGAGATGGTGCGCGGCGCGCTGGCGACCGCGCACGCTTTTGCGCGCCCCGGCACAACCGAAAAAGACCTGTGGCAGGCGTATCGCGCCAGCTACAAAGAAGAACCGTTCGTGCGCATTGTGCGCACGAAACGGGGCAACTACCGCCGCCCAGAGCCGAAAATTCTTGCGGGCAGCAATTTCGCCGACGTGAGTTTTGATCTGGATGCCGAAAGCGGGCGTGTGGTGGCAGTGTGCGCAATTGATAATCTGATGAAAGGGGCTGCCGGAAGCGCAGTGCAATGCCTGAATCTGATGTGCGGTTTTGAAGAGACGACTGCGCTGGAATTTGGCGGATTGCATCCGATTTAGAGGACGAGACACATGTTCGTTGTCAAAATTGGCGGCGCGGCCGACATGGACGCCGAAGGCATCACAGCCGATATCGCCGCGCACGCTCGGGCGGGCGAAAAATTGATCATCGTGCACGGCGGCTCGGCGCTGGCGACCGAGCTGGGTGAAAAACTCGGCTATCCGCCGCGCTTTGTCACTTCGGTCAGCGGGCACAGCAGCCGCTACACCGACCGGCGCACACTGGAGATTTTCCTGATGGCGACCGCGCTTCTCAATCGACAATTGGTGGCGCAACTGCAAACGGTGGGCGTCAACGCCGCCGGTCTCAGCGGTCTGGATGGTCAATTGCTGCTGGCGGAGCGCAAAGCCACGCTTCGCATTGTGGAAAACGGCAAACGCAAAATCTTACGCGATGATTACACCGGACGCATTCAACAGGTAAATCTCGAGCCGCTGCGCGCGATGCTCGATTTCGGGTTGACCCCGGTCATCGCGCCGGTGGCAATCTCGGCGGCCGGAGAGCCATTAAACGTGGACGGCGACCGCGCCGCCGC
The DNA here is from genome assembly GCA_036011785.1 of Anaerolineales bacterium. Taxonomy (GTDB): domain Bacteria; phylum Chloroflexota; class Anaerolineae; order Anaerolineales; family UBA11657; genus CAJWGI01. The sequence goes on from DASCOB010000109.1 coordinate 1,789, forward strand.
ACAACTGGCTGCTGCCTTGGGGGCTAAACACCTGCTAATCCTCAGCAACGTACCAGGGCTGCTGCGCAATGTCGCCGATGAAAGCAGCTGCATCGCGCATCTGCCCGCTGCCGAACTGGAAAACGCCATCGAGGAATTAGCACGGGGACGAATGAAACGCAAACTGATCGGCGCGCGCGAAGCGCTGCAGGGCGGTGTAACGCGCGTGGTTCTGGCAGATGGTAGGAAAGAAAAGCCTGTCACGCGCGCATTGCAAGGAGAAGGTACGGTAATTCAATAACCGGACAAGGAGAAGTGATGGCACGGTGACAAGGTGAAATTTACCTCCGGTCACATAGTCATCCGGTCGCTATCGTGAACACGCAATCCCCATCCTCTGCGCTCCAATCACTCGAAGCGCTGCACACCAGCGGTGTATACCCCAAACGCGATCTGACGATTGTGCGCGGGAGGGGTGCACGCGTGTGGGATGAGAACGGGCGTGAATATATCGATTGTGTCGCCGGACATGGCGTCGCCAATCTGGGTCACTGCCATCCGGCGATAGTTGCGGCAGTACAAAAACAGATCGCGCAACTGATCACCTGCCCGGAAGTGTTCCATAACGACCAGCGCGCGCGCTTGCTGGCTCGCCTGACAGAACTTGCACCGGGCGAGATGCGGCGCGCATTTCTGTGCAACTCCGGCGCGGAGGCAGTGGAAGCTGCGTTGAAATTCGCGCGCATCAGCACGGGGCGCAGTGAAATCATCAGTACATTGCGCAGTTTCCACGGACGCACCATGGGCGCGCTCACCCTAACCGGTCAGAAACAACACCGCACCCCATTCGAGCCGTTGCTGCCGGATGTGACCCAGATTCCGTACAACAAAACCGAAGCGCTGTCGGCAGTCATCAGCGAACGCACTGCCGCCGTAATTTTCGAAGTGGTGCAGGGCGAAGGCGGCGTGCGCCCTGCCGATGCGGACTATCTTCGCTCTGCACAGAGCCTGTGCCAAGCGCACGGCGCGCTGCTAATTGTTGACGAAGTGCAGACAGGGCTGGGACGCACCGGCAGATTGTTCGCCTGCGAGCACTACGATTTGGCGCCGGACATACTCTGTCTGGCAAAGTCGCTGGCGGGCGGGCTGCCGATGGGGGCGACGCTACTAGGCGCGCGCGTGGAAACATTGCCTCCCGGCTCACACGGCTCGACTTTCGGCGGCAACCCGCTGGCCTGCGCCGCCGCGCTAGCTGTGCTGGATGTGCTGCAAGTGGAAAAGCTTCCCGAACGGGCTGCTCGCCTGGGGGAGCAGCTACTCGCCCGCTTGCGGGCAGCCCACCTGCCGCTCGTGCGTGCAGTGCGCGGGCTAGGGTTAATGATTGGCATTGAATTGAAACAGAAGGTCACCCCGCTACTGCAAGCACTGCAAGCACGTGGCGTGCTGGCGCTCCCGGCCGGAAACACCGTGCTGCGCCTGCTGCCGCCTTTGGTCATCAGCGAGGTGGAATTGGAGCAAGTAGCCGAAACGGTGATTGAAATGCTTGCAGGACACCAACATGCCATTGACTGACTTCTCAATCATAGAAAGCACTCTGCGTGAAGGCGAGCAATTCGTTGGCGCAGATTTCACGTCAGAGGACAAGGTGGAGATCGCGAGTGCACTGGCCGATTTCGGGGTAGAATACGTCGAGTTGACCTCGCCTTGCGCGTCGCCAAGCTCTCGCGCGGACTGTGCCCGTATTGCGTCGCTCGGGCTAGACTCCAAAGTACTAACGCACATCCGCTGCCACATGGAAGACGCCCGCATCGCGCTAGATACGGGCGCGGACGGAATTGATGTCGTCATAGGCACATCCTCCTACCTGCGCGAATTCAGCCACGGTAAAAGCATTGACCAAGTCATCGAAATCGCCACTGAAGTGCTCACCTTCATCCACGCGCAGGCGCCAGACATTGAATTGCGCTTCTCGACAGAGGATTCCTTTCGGAGCGCACAGGCGGACCTGCTTCGCGTGTATCTCGCAATCGGAAAACTAGAAGTCGTTCACCGTTTCGGAGTCGCCGACACAGTTGGCGTGGCTACCCCGCAAGGAGTGTTCAACCTTGTGCGCACACTGCGCCAAATCACCCGGGCCGACATCGAATTCCACGGCCATAATGACACCGGCTGTGCCATTGCCAACAGCTACGCCGCGCTCGAAGCCGGCGCCACACACATCGATACCACAGTGCTGGGCATCGGCGAGCGCAACGGTATCACTTCATTGGAGGGCCTGATTGCACGACTATACGCAACCAACCCAGACTCGGTGCGCAAAAAATACCGCCTGCACCACTTGTATGACCTGAATCAACTGGTTGCAGACAAGGTCGAAATCGAAATTCCGTTCAATCATTACATCACTGGCGTTACCGCTTTCACTCACAAGGCCGGCATCCATGCCAAGGCGATACTGAACAACCCTGATACTTATGAGATTCTTGACCCCGCCGATTTCGGCCTTACCCGCTACATTTCCATCGCGCACAAACTCACTGGTTGGAACGCGGTGCAGGACCGCGCCGGACAGTTAGGACTGAAAATTGATCGGGAGACACTGCGCGCGGTCACGCAGCACATCAAAGCTATGGCTGACCACAAGCGGCTGACCCTCAGCGACGTTGACGAGTTGCTCAACCAGTGGGCGGATAGTGGGCGGATTCGGTAAACGGCATCGGCGAGGAGGCTTCGACAGCGACGCAGGAAACCCGAGCCACCTGATGTCCCCGCAAACCTTCGCCCAGAAAGCTCTCGCCCGCGCCGCCGGGATGCCGCAAGTCGCCATCGGGACGACGGTGGACGCCCGCCCAAATCGCATCCTCTCGCACGACAACACGGCTGCCATCGCAAGAATCTTCGCGCAGTTTGGTTTGGAGCGCGTGTACAATCCTGAGAAACTGGTCATCGTACTCGACCACGCTGCGCCACCCCCCACCGCACTGCACGCCCGCAACCATGCCGAAATCCGCGAATTTGTCGCGCAGCACAGCATCCGCCATTTTTTCGAGGTCGGGCGCGGTATCTGCCATCAAGTCATTAGCGAGGAAGCTTTGATCCTGCCCGGACAGTTGATCCTGGGCGCTGATAGCCACACCACGCACTACGGCTGGCTGGGCGCATTTGGCACGGGTGTGGGGCGCAGCGAGGTCGCTTCGCTGTGGGCCACCGGCGAACTGTGGCTGCGCGTGCCGGAAAGCGTCCGCATCACCCTCATCGGCGCACTGCTGCCGGGTGTCAGCAGCAAAGACCTGTGCCTGCACCTAGTTGGACAGCTGGGCGCAGACGGCGGGTTATATGCCTCGGTGGAATTTGATGGCAGTGGCCTCTCCACCTTAAGCATTGAAAGCCGCATGGTCATCCCCAACATGATGGCCGAAATCGGCGTGAAAAACGCCTATCTGCCGCCGGACGAACTAGTCTTCAACTGGCTCTCAACTTGTTCGGCTATCAACCATCAGCCATCAGCCATCAGCAAGCTTGCGCTCTACCCCGACCCTGATGCAACATACTCAAGGACAGTGGAGATTGATCTAGCTACCCTCGAGCCACAGATCGCCTGCCCGCACCGTGTGGACATTGTACAACCGCTCTCAGAGGTCGTCGGGCGGCCGGTAAATCAAGTGTTTCTGGGAACCTGCACCAACGGACGACTGGAAGACCTCGCCACCGCTGCAGGCTTGCTCCAAGGTCGTGAGCTGGCAGCCCGCACGCGGATGCTCGTCATCCCGGCTTCCAGTCAGGTCTTGCAGGCAGCCATCGACCAAGGTTACATTGCCACCTTGCTTGAAGCGGGTGCAACCCTCGGCACGCCCGGCTGCGGCCCCTGCATGGGCAATCATCTGGGTGTACTGGCGCCCGGCGAAGTCTGCCTCTCCACAGCCAACCGCAACTTTCGCGGGCGCATGGGGCAGCCGGAAGCCGAAATCTATCTCGCCAGCCCAGCGGTGGCTGCCGCCAGCGCAATTGCCGGCGTCATCGCCGACCCACGCGAATTGGAGCCGCGATGAACGCCCAGACACGCATCTGGAAATACGGCGATGACATCAACACCGATGTCATTTTCCCCGGCAAATATACCTATACGCTGCGCGACCCGGCCGAGATGGCAGCCCACGCGCTGGAAGACCTTGACCCGAATTTCGCGCCAAACGTAGAGCCTGGTGACATTATTGTGGCTGGGAAAAATTTCGGCAACGGCAGCTCGCGCGAGCAGGCTGTCATCTGCCTGATGGCAGCCGGAGTGGGCGCGGTTGTCGCGCTCAGCTTCGGGCGCATCTGGTATCGCAACGCCATCAACAACGGTCTACCCGCCATCATCTGCCCGCCGGCCGTCACAGTCGCGGAGCATGGAGTGTCCATCGCGCTGGACATGCAACAGCACACAGTCACCCTGAACGGCCATTCTTTTTCCTTCCCGCCCTTCTCGGAAACCGCACAGGCGATTCTGGCATCGGGAGGATTGACCGCATTTGTAAAGAAAAAGATCCATGAGCAAAACCATCTGTCTACTGCCCGGCGACGGCATCGGCGCTGAAGTTATTTCCGCCGCAGCCGAGATTCTCGCCGCGCTCGATCCCGGGCTGACCACGGAAACCCACCCCGCTGGGTGGGGCTGCTTCACAGAAACCGACAGTGCGCTGCCACAAAGCACGTTGGCTGCCGTCAGGCGCTGCCGCGTAGCACTCTTCGGCGCGACCAGCTCGCCCAGCGGAGGAGCACCTGGGTACCACAGTCCAATCCTTGACTTGCGACAGAAACTGGATCTGTACGCCAACCTGCGCCCGGCGCAATCGCTGCCGGTGCCAACCTCGCGCGCGAACATCGACGTCCTGATCGTGCGTGAAAACACCGAAGGCCTGTACATCCGCCGTGAACGCTGGAAGGACGCGGACACCGCAATCGCCGAGCGGAGCATCACCCGCGCCGCCTGTAGGCGCATCGCCCGCGAGGCCGCCCGGCATGCGCAGCAACGCCGAGGGCTGCTCACCATCGCGCACAAAGCCAACGTGCTCACTCTGTCCGACGGGCTGTTTCGTGAGGTGGTGCGCGAAACCGCAGCATCCCACGCGCCAGAGATTACAATTGAAGAACGGCTGGTCGATGCGCTCGCCCATGACCTCGTGCGCACACCCGAACGCTTCGACGTCATCGTCGCGCCCAACCTATACGGCGACATACTCTCCGACCTCGCCAGCGCGCTGGTGGGCGGGCTCGGGGTTGCGCCCTCGGCGAACATTGGGGAGAATCACGCCGTATATGAACCGGTGCATGGTTCCGCGCCCGATATCGCCGGCAAAGGCATCGCAAACCCGACCGCCGCTTTGCTCAGCCTGGGAATGGCTCTCTCCGACCTGGGCCACGGCGCGGCGGCGCAGCACCTGCGCGGAGCATTGACCGCCACGCTAGCAGCCGGAATCTGCACTCCGGATCTGGGCGGCACGGCGACCACCGCGGAAATGCTCGCCGCGCTGCGGGAGAGATTGCTATGAACGCCGAGGGATTGCTCACCGGCCTGCTGAGACTCTACAGCCCCACCGGCTCAGAAGGCGAGGCCGTGCGCTTTCTGGCGAAGCAGATGAGCTTGGCCGGACTTGAAGCCAATGTTGACCCGGTCGGCAATGCCATTGGGCGCATTGGTTCGGGCGATCGGCACGTGCTGCTTCTAGGGCACATAGATACCGCCCCGGGTGAAATCCCGGTGCGCAAGCAGGGCGACCTGCTTTTTGGCCGCGGCGCGGTCGATGCTAAGGGTCCGCTCGCAGCGTTCGTCGCGGCGGCAGCTCTCGGGCCCATTCCGGGGCTGCAGGTCACTGTTGTCGGCGCGGTTCACGAGGAAGGTGATTCCTTAGGCGCGACCCACCTGCGCGACCACTTCCCGGCGCCTGATGCCCTCATCATCGGCGAGCCGAGTGGATGGGAGCGGGTAACGCTTGGTTACAAAGGATGCGTCACATACACGCTCACAGCGGAGACCAACACGGCTCACCCAGCAAGCGACAAGGCCAACGCATGTGAAATCGCAATCACCGCGTGGGATGCGCTCGTGGGGTGGGCGCGCAATTTCAATGCAGGTCGCTCGCGCGCATTCGACCAGCTCACCACGACATTGCGCGCGATGCAATCCGAGGGCAATGGTCTTCGCGAGCGCGCGCAGTTGCGAGTGACCTTCCGGCTACCAGAGGGTTTGGCAGCGCCAGAGATACACTCAAAGGTGCGTCAGCTGATTGGCCCGGGCATTGAGATTGAAACGCTGCCCGCAGCCGTGCCAGCTTTTCGCGCCCCAAAAAACACCGCGCTCGTGCGCGCCGCGCTTGCCGCAATCCGCGCCGATGGTGGTACGCCGCGTTTCGTGGTAAAAACCGGCACCTCCGATATGAACATGGTCGCGCCAGCCTGGGGTTGCCAGACAATTGCCTATGGCCCGGGCGATTCCAGCCTCGACCACACGCCGGAAGAGCACATTTCGCTGGCGGAGTTTCAGTGCAGTATTGTAGTGCTTCGCGGGATCTTGGAACGTCTCAGCAGCGTGGGTGCATAACCGTGTAGCGGAAAGTGGCCGCCACGTTTGCTGCACTCATTCTTCGTCGGCGGTTTCACGCAGGCGTTTGTAATCCACAAAGCGGTACCCCAGCCCTCGTTCGGTGAGGATGTATTGCGGATCGCGCGAATCTTTCTCCAATTTTTCTCGCAGGTAGTTGATGTACAGGCGCAGATAGTGGGTTTCGGTCTGGTACTCGTAACCCCACACTTTGGCCAGCAACTGATCGTGCGGCACCACCCAACCGGCGTTCTGCACCAGATGGTAGAGCAGGCGATATTCTGTCGGGCGTAATTTCACCAGTTCGCCCTCCACGAATACCTCGTGGCGGTCGAAATCGATGCGCAGGTAAGCATCCACTTCGATCGGTTCTCCGCCAGCACCCTCCGGCGGCTGCACCCGACGCAGCACCGCGCGCACCCGGCTAACCAGTTCGCGCGGGCTGAATGGCTTGGTGACATAATCATCCGCGCCCAGCTCAAGGCCGCGCACGCGGTCTTCTTCATCCCCGCGCGCGGTCAGCATGATCACCGGCACATTCGATGTTTCGCGTAGCAGCGCCAGCGTCTCGAAGCCATCCATCTTTGGCATCATCACATCAAGAATCACCAGGTCCGGCATCACTTTGCGCACCTGGTTCAGCGCATCCTTGCCGTCATAAGCCACGTGCACCGAGAAGCCTTCCAGATCAAGATTCATACGGATGAAGCGGATCATGCGTTGCTCGTCATCCACCACCAAAATGCGGCGGCCCGGGCGAGATGGTTCAGAGGTGGACATTGGAATTATGGTCGTATTGAACAAGAATCACGGTGATATTGTCAGGTCCCCCGGCTTGATTAGCCGCGTGCACCAGCCGCTCGCACGCCGGTTGCACGTCCGCGCTCTTTGAGATTATCTCGCGCATGTGTTCATCGGCAAGCATTCCCCACAAACCGTCAGAGCACAAAAGCAACCTCGCGCCCGATTGCACTGCGTGCGTTGTCACGTCAGCTTGCAGTTCGTCGCCCTGCCCCACAGCGCGCATCAACACATTGCGCTGCGGGTGATTCTCCGCCTGTGCAGCAGTGATTTCGCCTAGATCTTGCATCCGCTGCACAAGCGAATGGTCAACGGTAATCTGTGTGATGCTCTTGGATTCCAGCAGATAAGCGCGGCTATCGCCAACATGGCCAACGATTGCATGCCCGCCCACGAGCAGCGCGACTGTCACGGTCGTCCCTCCAGCGGGCACAACGGCTGCCACGTTTGTGTTGCAGTTGATCAGCGCAGTGCGCATTAACCGCTCAAATGCATCCGTCTCCATGGCATCAAGCGTGTTCTCCATCAAACCGGAAAACACATGCCGTCCAATCACCCTCGCCACAGACTGGGCCGCGATTGCACTGGCACACTCCCCTTTTTGATGGCCGCCCATGCCATCCGCCACCACAAAGAGGCCAAAGTCCGGCGCAATGCCCGCAGCTGCCAGAGCGCCGGTCAGCGCGACAACAGCGTCTTCATTGTGACTGCGCACCAGCCCGACGCTCTGCGCGTGTCCAACCTGAAAAGGCGGCGCGCCCATGATGGGCGGATGCTCGGTGGCCCTGCCAACTTGCAGCCCATGTTCGCCGGCTGGTTGCCGAAAATTCTCTTTACGCGTCCTGAAAAAAGGGAGTGACAACTTCAAAGCATGCTTTGCTCGCGATGATTATAGCATCAGCCGCCGCCGCTCCGCGTGGATGCCAAACGCTACCCCTACGGACGGCGGTTGCATCCGGTGCGCCAATTACCTTGCTAAGTTCTCGAAAAAATGTGCGTAGGTTACTACACCACGATAAAAAGTTGGCAGATGCAGCTTCTCGTTTGGCCCGTGGATTCCATCATCATCGAGGGCAAAGCCAAGATTCACGGTGTCCATTCCAAGCACATCGCTAAACATGCTCACTGCCGGCACCGTGCCGCCCATGCGCATATATGTCGGCGGCACACCGAACACACTTTCTAGCGCAGCTTCCGCCGCGCGCACACCCAAAAAATCTCGATTGACCACCACCGGCTTGGCATGTGCTAACTCCTTCAATTCCCAGCGCACCGTCTTGGGCGCGCGCGCGAGCAGATATGCACGTAGGCTCCGCGCTATTTCGGACGGATCCTGATCGGGCACCAGCCGCATGGATAGTTTGGCCATCGCCTTAGCCGGGAGCACAGTCTTGCTGCCCTCTCCGATGAAGCCGGAATAAAGGCCATTTACGTCCAGAGCCGGGCGCCCTCCAATGCGCTCGATCGTCGAGAATCCGTCCTCCCCGAAAAGCGCCGGAGGGTTGGCAGCGCTGGTGCGCACAGATTCTTCATCGTGCGGCAACCGAGCGAAAGAGGCCCTTTCATCCTCACTAAGCGGATGCACGTTTTCATAGCACATAGGCAAGGTAATGCGCCCGTCAGCCGCATGCATTCCGGCGATCAATTCGCAGAGCACGTTGGCGGGATTATGCACCGCACCCCCGAACATGCCTGAGTGCAAATCAGATTGCGGACCATGCACCCACAGCTCGAAATACGCCAGCCCACGCAAACCGTAAACAATCGACGGATTGTCGGCCAGCCCGATGCCGGAGTCAACATTCATGCAAAAGTCGGCTGCCAGCAATTCGCCGTGCTCTTCGATGAAGGCGGCCAGATTGGGCGAGCCCACTTCCTCCTCGCCTTCAATTATCATTTTGATGTTCACTGGCAGCCCGTCCCCGGCACGTGACCAGGCTTGCAGCGCGGCTAACACGGCCACAATCTGGCCTTTGTTATCGGATGCGCCCCGGGCGTACAGATTATCTCCGCGCCCTGTCGGCTCGAACGCGGGCGATTCCCACTCGTCAACCGGGTCAGCGGGTTGCACATCGTAATGCCCATAAATGAGAACGGTTAGTTGACCGTGCGCCCGAAGATTCTCGCCATAGACGACCGGGTGCCCGCCGGTAGGCATCACTTGAACAGCATCCAAGCCAATGGCCCGCAATCTGTCCGCCACCCACGCCGCCGCTCTCTCCATGTCGTGTTTGTGATCCGAAAGTGTGGAGATACTGGGAATGGAGCAAAAGTCGATTACGCTCTGCAACGCCTGCTCCTTGTGAGCACGGATGAAGTCATTGGTGGCTTGGATTGCGGTCATTGAAGTTCTCCGGTTGGCATTATAAGGTTTCATTCATGCTCAACATGCAGCAGGCCCCGATCGTAAAGATCGTGGACGTGCTCATCATCGAGCGAATAATACATCATGCGGCCGTCGGGGCGCTTGCGCACTAGGCGCATTTCGCGCATCAGGCGCAACTGGTGCGAGACCGCGCTCTGCGTCATTCCGAGCGCAGCGGCCACATCACAGACGCACAGTTCGTGGTGCGCCAGAAGCGAGACGATGCGCAGACGAGTGGGGTCAGAAAGCGCTTTAAATACCGCTGAAAGCCGCGTTGCGGTCAGACCGTCGAGTAGGTCTTTTTGCGCGCGGCGCACTTTTCCCGCATCAATCGCAGGGATCACGCAGCGGTCACTCGATTGCCCCGAAACCATCAGCGTAATCATACTACGATTCCGACGAAGGCACGGACACTGACCGGAGTGCTGAAAATCCGCCAGTGCCCAGATTTTGGTCAGGTCAATTTTGCCGTTATAATACTGACGATGGCGAGTCGCGCGGAGATTTAATATTCATGGGGTTCCTGGGACTTGACGCCACTCAGTGGCTAAATGTCGGGCTTTCGGCACTGGTGCTGGTGCTGGTACCGACGGTCGGACGCAGACTGGTGAGCGCTTGGCTGGGCCGCATTGTGCATAGCGTCATCGGGCGCACTGAGACTACTTTGGATGACGCCCTACTTCCGGCTACGCGCATGCCGCTGTACATGCTGCTGTTCGTCGCAGCGGCCCACTGGGCGCTCATGCGGCTCACCTTCATGCCGCCGGCGTTGCTGCCCTTCTGGCGTCAGTTCTTTTTTCTGGCGTATCTGTCGCTGGCGGTAGTCCTAACCTGGCGGCTGGTCACCGCTTTCTTCAGCTGGCATTCGGATAACCGTGCTGATCGAGCCGACACAAAGCTTGCAGCGCAGGCGTTGCCATTGCTGCGGCGGCTGGCACTCGCGATAGTAAGCGGCATCGCGTTGATTATATTGCTGGGGCGCTTCAACATCGATGTGAGCGCTCTGGTGGCCACCCTTGGCATCGGGTCACTGGCGATTGCGCTCGCTGCCCAGGCAGCTCTTTCGGACACCATCAGCGGCGTGCTCATCATGATTGACCGCCCGTTCCGCATTGGCGATCGCATTGAAATCCGAGACCTGAACACGTGGGGCGACGTGGTCGATATCGGCCTGCGCAGCACGCGTATTCATACCCGCGACAACCGCACCGTCATCGTGCCAAACTCGGTGATCGAGAAGAGCCTCGTCGTCAATCACTCTTTCCCCGACACCTATTACCGCATCCAGATGGAAGTCGGCGTTGCCTATGGAACCGACCTCGATTTCGCGCGCGAGACACTGGTGGAGGCGATCAGGATGGTGCCAGGCGTGTTAACTGATCGCCCGGTAGATGCACTTTTTCTGAACTTCGGTGACTCCGCACTGATATTCCGCCTCCGCTGGTGGATTGAGAGTTTCATTGAAACGCGCCAAATGTTCGACCGGGTAAACACAGCAGTGTACAAGGCATTACGCGCGGCAGACATCCTGATACCATTCCCGCAGCGCGAAATACGCATCGTCAGGGAAACCCTAGAGCCAAAAGCCACTGCCCGGCCTGACCGTGAGTCCAGCCGACCAGACTAGAGCGCCTAAAGGTCGCGCATACGAGCGTTTGACCACCCAACCGGACTCAGGTATAATCTAGCCCGCTACGCAAGCAGCCAGCAGCCAGCGACAATTTCCCGCGGCCGACGCGTCGGAAGGAAGGCACGTCGAGCCGCACTTTTGTGTGAGGACATCTGATGCCGAAGAGAACTTATCAACCCAAGATTCGCCGCCGCGCGCGCGTGCACGGATTCCGCAAGCGCATGAGCACAGCAGGCGGCCGCAAAGTGTTGCAGTCCAGGCGTCGCAAGGGGCGCAGCGTGCTGGCACCGCAGCGCGTGCACGTAAAACCGCATGTGGACTGGAATGGCACAAAGAGCGGCAGCGCCTCGCGCAATAAAAAGCGGGGATAATGCAGCACGAGAAACACGGTCATGATCCGACTGCGCGGTCGGAGCGACTTTCAGCGGGTGCGACGCACAGGAAAATCGTGGGCGCACCCGCTAACTGTTTTGCTGGCAGGCAGTAATGGATTGGCTCACACCCGCATCGGCTTCGTGGCCAGCAAAAGCGTGGGCGGCGCGGTACAACGCAATCGCGCCAAGCGCCGGCTGCGCGCAGAATTGCGCGCCCAGAGTGCCCGCCTCGACCCGGGCTGGGATTTGGTGTTTGTCGCGCGGCGGCCCATCCTGAATTGCAGCATGCCGACGCTAAGTGCGGCGGTGACCGAGCTGCTGTCACGCGCCGGATTACTGCAAAGTGAGCTATAGATGAGTGGTTTTCTGCTCGGCGCGATTAATCTCTACCAACGGTTACTTTCGCCGCTGCTGCCACGCTCCTGCCGCTTCCAACCTAGCTGCTCACATTACGCCCACACGGCCATCACACGTTTTGGCGCGCTGAATGGCATCGTGCTGGCAGCCAGGCGCGTGCTGCGCTGCCACCCATTCAACTCCGGCGGTCACGACCCGGTACCCGAATCACGCACGGATTCCGCACCGGCCGGGCAAGGGCTCGCCTCGTGAGCCGATTGGCACAATCATGCGAATTGGCCTGAAATCTCGCTACGTATTCACGCTGCTGGGCATGCTGCTGCCGCTTCTTAGCGCATGCGGCGGGACACTCCCGGCCACGTCATGGCCGAACGCCTCACTCGTCGCGGACACATTGATGGTCTCCAACAACACCACCGTCTACGCACTGTCTCCGGAAAACGGAACGTTGCGATGGCAGTTCCCGCGCGAGGGCGACCGCGTTGCCAGCCAACTTTATACCGCCCCGGTGCAGTATAAAAACTGGGCGCTGCTCGGATCCGACAACAAACACGCTTTTGCAGTAAACATCGAAACAGGGCAAGAAGAATGGCGCTTTGACGCCAGCGGCAATCGCGCTGGCACCGCGCCCGCAGCTGCGAGCGCCAGCGCCACGATGCTCTTCTTCACTGCCGACAATACACTGCACGCCCTGCGACCATCCACCGGAGTGCCGGCGTGGACATTCCGGGCGGAGGAAGAACTCTGGGCCGCTCCCGCCGCGGACAGCGAGCGAGTGTACCTGCCGGGCATGGATCATCGCCTGACCGCTCTGGACATTGATAGCGGTTCTCAGCTGTGGCAACAGGAACTTGACGGTGCACTGGCGGATA
>DASCOB010000110.1:0-1527 GCA_036011785.1 Anaerolineales bacterium
CCTCGCAGAGATGGACAGCATGCGCCTGCACGGTGTCACCATGTCCGCCGGCCGCGAACACGCACTCGTCGCCTGGGAACCGGAAAATATCTCTCTCTTCCACATGTGCCACCGCCTGCGCGCAAAAGGCGTGCCCGTGTATTTCTCGACCGACACCGGGCCGACCACGGTTTTTCTGACGCATGCAGATTATCAACACGAAGTCATGCAGAGCATCTCCGCGCTCGGGTTGGGCGTGGAGATTATCCCCGGCCACGTCGCCGGGCCGGCAACGCTGCTGCCGCCCGAGCACGAGGAAGCGGCCGGCCTGTAACGCCCGCCCCATGATTGCTCCCGCGCTTCCGGCAGCGCCAACGCACACGCTCTGTTTCCTCACCAGTGGCGAACGCGTACTTATGCTGCACCGCCGCAAAGAACCGAACCGCGGTTTGTGGAACGGGGTGGGTGGCCGCATCGAAGCGGGTGAGACGCCCCACGTCGCCTGCTTACGAGAGGTGCGCGAAGAGACCGGACTGCAGCTGACCGCCGCTCGCTTCGCCGGACTGCTGAGTTGGTGCGCCCCCGCCACAGGCGGAGCACTGGCGCTGTACACGGCGCCGGCTCCCTCCGAGGAAGTGCACGGTTGCGATGAAGGCGACCTGCGCTGGCAGCCAAGGCAGTGGGTATTCAGTTCAAGCGCAGTAGTCTCCAACATCCATGTATTCGGCCCGGCCGTGCTCAACGGCGCGCCGGCTTGCGTCTATCACTTCGATTACGGCAGCCGCGGCCACATCCAGAGCCATGAGCGGCGGCCGCTGCCCGCTTCTTTTCAGGTTGCCCAACACGGAGCGAATATTTAACCTTTTGCATACACAGCGCAGCTATACTTGCAGCATGTATCACCAGTGCTTTCGGCCCTTTCCAGTTATAATCGAGCCGAAGCTAGGTAAAGAAAGGTGTAATCAGGGTCAGCGACGATGATGCGATTTGACCGTTTTACCGAGCGCGCTCAAGACGCGGCCGCCCGCGCCTACGAGATCTTGCAGCGCTACGCACACAACCAGGTGGATACCGAGCATATTCTGCTTGCGCTGCTCGAGCAGCCCGAGGGCGTCATCCCGCAGATTTTGGAAATGCTCAAGGTGGAGGCGGAGCTGCTGCAGCAGCGGCTCGATGATGTGCTCCGCGCCAGCCCGAAGGCAGCCATTTACGGCGGCGGCACTGGCCAGGTGTTCATCACCCCGCGCGTCAAACGCATTATCGACCTGGCCAAGGGAGATGCAGATCGCCTGAAGGACGAATTCATCTCCACCGAACACATCTTCCTCGCCATTCTCTCGGAACGAAACACAAATGTGGCGCGCATCCTGTCGGAAGCAGGCATCTCCCGCGATCACGTCACCACCTCCATCAAAGAGCTGCGTGGCGGCCAGCGCGTGACCAGCCCCCAGGCGGAAGCACGCTACAAGGTGCTGGAAAAATACAGCCGCGACCTTACGCAGATGGCGCGCGCCGGCAAACTCGACCCGGTCATCGGGCGCGACGAAG
>DASCOB010000111.1:0-2850 GCA_036011785.1 Anaerolineales bacterium
ATCAGGCCAGTGGTCCGCTGTTTAAGATTCGGGAGGACCCGCGCCTGACGCCGGTTGGACGTTGGCTGCGGCGCTCGAGCATGGATGAATTGCCGCAGTTGATTAACGTGCTGCGCGGGGAGATGAGCCTGGTGGGGCCACGCCCGGGCCTGCCGCAGGAGGTGGAGCAATATAAGCGCTGGCATCGGCAACGGCTGGATGTGATGCCCGGGATCACCGGGCTTTGGCAGGTATCTGGACGCAGCGAAGTGGCCTTCGACGAAATGTGTCTGCTGGACATCTATTACTTGGAGAATTGGTCTCTGGCGATGGACATCGTCCTGATTCTGCGCACCATTCCCAAGGTCTTTTGGAGTCGCGGGGCATATTAGGTAGAGCGGCCGGAAGGCTCTAGTGCGATTCAGCTGGAAGCGCACCCTTGTCGTCGGCGCCGCGTTTCTCTCGATGAGCGTACTCTGGCCGGTTTTCAACCAGTTCATCCCCATCTTTCTGCAGGCCGGCAACCCGCTCTGGGAACAGGATTTACTGGCATCTGGAAAGCAGCTGCCGCAGGTGCGTGGATTCGGACTAAGCCCTACCATCGCCTTTTTCATCATGACCTGGGACAACCTTCTCAACGTTTTTGTGCAGCCCTGGGCCGGGGCGCGCAGCGACCATACCTGGAATCGGTTTGGGCGGCGCAAGCCATGGATCATGGTGGGCGCGCCTATCGCCATAATCGCGTTTGTGTTCATCCCACTGGCCAACACGCTGCTGGCGATAATGGTCTTCATAGTTGTGACCAACATCGGCATGGCGCTCTTTCGCTCTCCTGCGGTGGCGTGGCTGGGAGACCTTTTCCCGCCCGAGCAACGCAGCAAAGCCAATGGCCTGTTGAACCTAATGGGCGGGGTAGGCGCGGCGCTGGCGCTCTTTGGCGGTGGTTTGCTTTTTGACCGCTTCGGGCGGGCGGCGCCCTTTTTCGGTGCGGCCGTGGTGATGGCTCTCGCGATTCTTGTGGCAGTGCGTTTTGTGCACGAGCCGGAAACAGGTCGGCAGTTGGCCGCCGAGGCTCCGCCGGCCAGTGTGCTGCTTCATTTCCGGGTGGTGTGGAACGCGCAAAACCGCAGCGGTTTCTTCGTGCTGTTGGGAATTTTGCTCTGGTTCATGGGTTTCAACGCGATTGAGACCGGACTCTCATCTTTTGCAGTATTCACGCTTGGAATGGGCCCCGGGCCCGCGGCCATGTTTACTACTGTTTTCGTGGCGGTATTTATCACCTGTGCGCTTCCTAGCGGTTTGCTCGCATCGCGCATCGGGAGAACTCGCACCATTCGCATCGGCCTAGTGGCCCTGCTATTGCTTTTCGGCGCTGGATACGCGCTTATCCGAGACGAGCTTACGTTGGCGTTTGTGCTGGTGCCGGCGGGCGCGGCGTGGGCCTTGGTCAACGTGAATAGCCTGCCGCTGGTGTACGACACCGGCGATGAGGGCAGCATCGGGGCCTATACTGGGCTGTATTATTTTGCTTCGCAGACCGCGGCAGTGTTCGGGCCGGTGTTGGCAGGATACGCGGTGGAGCTAAGCGGCTCGCACCGCGTGATTTTCGCTTTTGGTGCGGTCTTTATGCTGCTGGCGTATATTGCAATGCGCGCGGTGAGCGTGCCAGAACAACCACAGCACGTGTAGTTTCTGCGCTCATTCAGGCGAGGGCGCTGCATGCGCCCGCGGCGAGAGCCGCCCCCAATAGAGTGGTGAAGAAGTTTGCCCAGTTGTTGTGCAGCCGGACCTAACCGCGCAGCCGGCTAGTGGGCTGGCCGCAGCCGTGGCGGGGATGGTGCTCGGTCTCTTTTCCACAGCCATCTCACCAATAAATCACCTGCACTGAAGCTCCCAACAAGCTATCAAACATTGCCCTGGCCAGGCCCCCGATTGTACCGACGGCGAACAGCAGAACGGGCGCGCCACCCGGGCGCAGCCAGCCATCCCGGCTATGGATGCAGCGCCCCCCAGCGAGCCGCTTGCGGTAATTCCCCCTGATGCGCCGATGGAAACCGGCTTTCCGGTGGTCATTAGGCGCGGCTGCCGCGAGATGAGTACGCCCAGCTCGGTCGCCTAGGTGTCCGCGTTTGCCGCGGCCAACGCTCCCGCCACCGCGACCGCCGTCCAGGTCCAGTCGGTGTCTGTCAGGGCGTAAGGCGCCGCCGCAATTGTGGCCGCGCTGCCATTTACGAGCGCCTGCCACATGTGCTCCAGAATTCACTCCCTTGTGCGCGCCAAATATCGCATGGCGTGCATCAAGAAAAAACTGGCGGTTGCGCGGATTTCTCACGCTGTCTCCCAAATTGCCATTTGGGATCGCAGATGAGTAAGTAGCTCACTAGAAGAATGGTCAATCCGGAAAGCGCTAGGCCTGTGCGAACAGGGACATTGTTAAAGCGCCACTCCACCCGCCATTGGCCGGCGGGCAGAGCCACCGCGCGGAGCAGGCCGAACGCGCGCACAGTTTCAATCGCCCGGCCATTTGCGCGGGCTTCCCAGCCGGGGTAGTCAATCTCGCTGAATATCACGATTGCAGGCGCGCTCAATCTGACTTCCGCTTCCATGCGCTGGTTTCCGGAGGTGACTACGCGAACGGTCTCCGGGCCGGACGCCGGTTCCGGGGCGGGGAAGGGAGGCTCTTCCAGCACGGCGGTATGCACCGGGTTTATCCATTCCAGGGAGGTAGTCATCTGAAAAGCGGCCTCCTGGTTTGGCGCGACTTCAAAGGCGTGAGTGACCCAAACAGGTTGACCCCCTAAATCAAGTTCGTACACGCGCTCGTCGCGCTGTTCATCCTCCAACACCATCTGAATGCCGGGATAATCGATG
>DASCOB010000112.1:0-2445 GCA_036011785.1 Anaerolineales bacterium
CCAGATCTCGCGGTACTTTAAGTCCCGCTTGCTTCACAAAATTACGGTCTGGATAACTGGACCAGAGGAATCCCGCAACCATCCGGCGCGTCCCGTCGTACGCAGCCCTGAAGTCGTGGTGCACACATGTGTCCACGCGCGACATAATCCTCAGGTCGGCTAAGTCCCGCCCGGTACTCTGCGCGCCCTTCTCGACTCGTTCCAATGCCCCGGTAACCCCCTCCGGAGTGGCGTAGGTGGCTATCATTACTGCATCCGCATATCGCCCGGCCATCTCGAGGGTCAGGTATCCTCGCGTGCCAATCCACAGCGTGATTGGATGGTCCGGCGTGAACTGCAGGCGTGCTGCGTGAGCTTTGATTATCTCGCCGTCTAAAGTTACTTCCTCGCCAGCCAGGATTGGCTTCATCACCAGCAGCGCCTCTCGCAGCGCAGTGGCGGAGCGGCTGCGTTTGATGCCCATCATCTGGAAGCCCGAGCCTCCTGCACCCAGCGCGAGCATGGCACGCCCACCAGAAAACTCGCTCAGCGTCGCCAGCGACTGCGCGGTCATCGCCGGGTGGACGGCAAACGGATCAGCCACGGCGCCGCCCAGTCCAATGCGTGAGGTTGCCATGGCTGACGAGGCCATGCGGAGGAACATCTCACGATAGAGCCGATGGTTGGAATGCCACAACACATCGATGTTTACCTCTTCGCACAGCCGCGCCAGAGCGGCGTTGGCCGACATGTCTAAATCCTCGATGCTTGGCGCTGGGAATCCCAAATGATATATTGGCAAAGCCTACATCCTTTCTCTTGCTCTTTTCTCAGTGCATTTTGAGTTAGTTGGACCTATGCCTACTTCGAGTGTCCGCCGTATGCGCTAGTCGCCATCCGGCTCAGGGATGCCGTAAGTCATTCGATATGGACGCATGACCTCCTCGGCAAAGAAATGTACTTGCTCGCTGAACTCGCTCACCGAGTTTACCGTAAATGACATCGCCGCCAGGTGATCCGCCCCGAACTCGCGCAACCGCTTCAGCTTCTCCAGCACCACCTCCGGACTGCCGATTAGATTGTTCTCCATCGCCAGTGCCGGATCCCGTCCTGTGTACGCCAACGAGATGCGGTGCTGTACCATCGGGCTGCTCATATAATGCTCTTCAGCCTGCTCTTGTGTTCGTCCTAGCAGGCAAGAGAACTGAGGAGCGACAGTGATGGAGGCCGGGTCACGCCCTACCTGTGCCGCCTTCTCCCGCAGCAGCTGGATCCACTCCTCCAACTCCTCAAACGGTCGCCAGCCCGGTATCCACCCCTGCCCGTACTTAATTGTCCGATCCAACCCCTGCTGCTGGTGCCCCCCTATCAGGAGCGGAAATGGCTTGCGGGCTGGCTTGGGACGCAGATCCAGGCTGTCGGTCTGGTAATACTTTCCCCGGTGGCTCACGCCATCCTCCTCGAACAGCCGTAGCAACAACTCCAGTCCCTCGTCCAGCATCTGACCCCGGTGCTTGCCCACCAGGTCAGGCCGCGCGGCGGCGAATTCCTCTTTGTACGCCCCGATGCCCACCCCCAACAGCAAACGTCCGCCGCTCAACTGATCCAGCGTTGCCACCTGCCGGGCGACGCCTACCACGTCTCGCATCGGCAGCACCAACACTGCTGTACCCACCTCAATTCTGTGCGTGACCGCAGCAACGGCAGTCAGCACGGTCAGAACTTCAAAGAAATTGGGAATGGTGTTGTATCGTTTCCGAACGTACTCCTGAGGTGCGTAATGGTCGTTGCCCCACAGCGAGTCGTAGCCCAACCGCTCGGCTGTCATTGCAATCGCGGTGAAGTCACTTGGACGGAAGAATGGGGTCGGCAAGGCTAACCCTTCCAGGCCGGTGGGCAACTGAAAGCCAAACTTCATGCTGCTCCCGGCTCCTTGTCGTTAGACTCGAATCTATACTTGTCCTCTAAAATCTTAGCGAATCCTTCTACGTGCTCTATCAGCAACAATTCTGCCTCAGAGTTCTCGTCACTCTCATACTTTTCAGGCCAACTAACAAGTATTCTGAAATTGTTCATCTAGAATGCGACTGTGGGGCGATTTATTTCCATGGGAGGCGGGACATCAAACCCTGCCTGAATGGCGCGCGCGAGCCGTAAATCTCGGCAGCCGTCTTACCTCGATTTTGTACATCTTAAATCAAGTGAACGGCCGATTCTGACCGGAATGGGGCGGCCGAATAGGATATACGCAGAATTAATCAATGTTCTGGTCGCATCAGGACATTGATTAATTCAAGTTGAAGCCTGAAAAACATTATATGCATTCTATTCCGCCTTAGATTTCACCGTTTCAGTTGTACAAAGTCGAGCTCAGGTGCTGTTCCTAAATTGGGTTGCGAGACTCATCATTTGTAAGGTTCGAGGGTTGCTCTTGCTCAGCATGGACGGTAGATTCTTAGTGGAACC
>DASCOB010000113.1:0-7399 GCA_036011785.1 Anaerolineales bacterium
GAACATGCCCAGCATCACTTAACACGGCGCGCATTTTATGTTTCGTTGGTGGTCGAAAACGGTCAAGCAAAAATTCCTCTTCACGGGTCCAACCAACATGTACAGGCAAACTGGTTTCAAATGCAAGAATAGCAGCCTCCAATGCTGACTCTACTGTCTGGCGACGTCCAAAACCACCGCCAAGGTATGTCGGCGTCACATCAACACGCTCTTTTTCCAATCCCAGTGCGCGAGCAACTGCTTGAGCTGTCTGATTGGGAAACTGCGTAGGAGCACGAACACGCATGATTCCATCACCATCCATCTCCGCAAAGGATGACTGGGGCTCGAGCGGTGCAGTTGCTGCCATTGGCGTACTGTATTCGGCAACAATTACCTCTTCAGAAGAGGTGATTAAACTCTCAGGATCACCAACACGCTTAACTTCTATTGCATCATCCGAATCTGGATCAAGCATTGCATCGATGTCAGACTGATCAACCGTTTGGGTGTAATCCCAATCTATTTCCACTGCAGCCGCTGCGTCCCAGGCGTTTTCTCGCGTCTCGGCGACGACACCAACAAAATCATCCTGTGTCACCACCCTTACTACGCCTTGCATAGAAATAGCGACGTCTGTGTTTACCCGTTTAGCAGTAACCCCTACAACCTTGGACCTAGCCACAGCACCGTAGTAAGTTGTCCCACTGGATGCCCGCATGTCGTAACCATACACAGGCTCAGCAGTCAGTTTCGCCTTCACGTCAACACGCAGTACCGATTTGCCGATAATTTTGAAGTGGTCACTAGGTTTTAGACGCACATCCTTTTTCGGTTCATCCCATTCGCGTTCAATGCGTGCTGCGTCGGCCAGCGTGACCTCCTGACCATCTGAGGAAACCAACACCCCATCAATCAGCCTAAGTTTGCTGCCTGTGAGCTCTTCAGCCGCTTCTTTTAACATGACCCTGTAGTTTGCAGCCAACTGTCTCAGGGGGAGATATAAACCGCTCACGCTTGAACTTCCCCCTGTCCCGAAGCTGTCTACAGGACCGATGAGGGTCCCAGACTGGTGCACACGAACATTTTGCCAAGACAATTCCAATTCTTCAGCGGCTAATTGTCCTAGGGCAGTGTGTGCACCCTGTCCCATCTCTACTTTTGGGGCGTAGATGTGCAATACGTTGTCTTCAGAGAATTCAAACCATAATTGAGGACTTCCCTCCACCCCTGCAGGAGGAGAACCACTCGAAAGAAACTGGAAAGCGCTACGGCGCAGGTAAGGCAAGCTTATCGGAATCCCAAGCGCTACGCCACCACCCAATATACCCATTCCTATCAAGAATTTTCGCCGTGTTAGTTTCCAGGGCATTGTCATTACTGTAAAACCGCAGCACGCTCGATTGCTAGCATGATTCTGTGATAGCACCCGCATCTACAATAATTATTTCGCATCGCAACACGAATTTCTTCTCTGGTTGGATTGGGGTTAACTTCCAATAGTGCGACTGCCGACATCATCTGGCCAGACATACACCAGCCGCACTGCGGAACCTGAAGATCAATAAAGGCTTGCTGGACCGGGTGCAGTCTGCCATTATGCATCACTCCTTCGACAGTCAGTATTGCAGAACCTGCTTTGAGAGTGCCTACAGGAGTTATGCAGCTACGAGTTGGAAAGCCATCCACATGAACCGTACAGGAACCGCAAATGCCCACACCGCACCCATACCGAGTACCAACCAGACCCAGTTCATCGCGTAGTACCCAGAGAAGCTTGCGATCCAAGTCAGGGCTGTAGATGTCGTGGCGGTTACCATTAATGATTAATTGCATGCTTGGATCATTCCATCCATGTGGAATAGCACGGGAGTGGAAACGCGTGGTCCTCCTTCTGGCAATAGCCGCACATATTATGGTCTATGAATTCCGTGCGAGTCTTAAAGAACAGCAACGCGATCGATATACACTCGAAGGCATCTTAATTTGATACAGGTGTGGGACAAAACAAGAGTTTTCGGTACTCGGATATAAATCAGACGAACAGCGAGACCTCGGCATCGGCGGCATATTCCAAGAAAGTGGCTGCGCCGCCGATTTCGCACCCCGAAATGAAATCGTCGCGCCCGAAGCCAAACACATCCATCGTCATCTGACAACCGATGAGGTCCACCCCGAGTTCCACAGCCACATCACGGAGTTCGCCCACGGCGGCAACGCCCTTATTTTTGAAGGTCTGCTTCATCAGGCCGGTGGCCACGCTGTTGAAGCCGGGGATGGACATCGCCGCCTGGGGTATCGGCCAGTTGAAATTCTGGAAGCCTTCCGGGCCAAACGGCATCTTCATCGGCATGGCCGGGTTGCCCAGCGGAGTGACTTCCGCCTCGATGTCATGCTGGAGCAGCGTCAGGCCATAAAAGGTGAAGAACACGCCCACCTCCCAGTCCATCGCGGCAGCGGCGGTGGCCAGAATGAACGGCGGGTACGCCCAGTCGAGTGTGCCCTTGCTGGCAATCAGCGCCAACCGCTTCGGGGCATCAGGGTCAGTTTTAGACATCATCAGCCTCCTGAGGTGGCTATTTGGTGCAGCGGAAGTGGAAGACATAAGCGCCGTCTTCCTCCACTGACTGCAACAGTTCGTGGCCGGTCTGGCGCGACCAGGCCTCCATATCCGGCGGCGCGCCGGGGTCGGTGGCGATCATCTTCAGCACCTGCCCAACCTCCAGTTTTTTTATTGCCTGCGATGTTCTTACCACCGGCATCGGGCAGAGCATTCCACTGCAATCCAGTTCGCTATCAGCCTGTATTGTGTTCATTGTTCACGCCCTCCTGTGCGCGCTAAAGTGATAGATTCAATTCCGTTGATATTTCGATACTATCCTTGACCGACCGGGCCACCGGGCAATAGTCAGCGTGAAATCCGTGTACGCGCTCGGCTGTCTCGCGCTGCTCAGCGGACACGCGCATATGGTAACTGACGTGAATCCGCTTTATCACCAGCACCGTGCCATCCTTTTCTATTTCGCCGCGCGCCTGAGCGCTCAGCCGGCCTTCATCTGCGGGAATGCCGCGCGCTTCCAGCGCGCCTCCAAAGGTCCCCGCCAGTCAACCGGCGGTGGCTGCCACCACATAATCGAGCGTGGTGGTGTGCGGAGCATGCACATCCTCGTCGACGCCATAGTGCGCGGCCACCTCCGAGTGCACCCCGAACAAAACCGGGCCCTCATGCGCCGGAAGATACGCTCGCCGGAGTGGCCCGGCAACGCGTTCGATGCGCGCCTCCGAAACGTAAACGACCTCTATGCTCATCTGCTCGCCTGTTGCCAATTGTCGTCGAAAAACATCAGAATATTATCACCTGATAACCCTGCGTGACCAATTCTCTGAAGCTCGAGTGCCCATCGAAATCAGAAACCAGTCTAGTGCCATGCTCCTTCACGGCGTCAATGACGCCGAATGCGCTCGTTCAATGACTGCAGGCAGCGGCGCAATCCTCCACGGCGGCAAACAGCCCGGCACATTTGCTCTCCCCTTGCGCGAATTCGCGGATCCATTGAGTGCCACCGCCATCGAAAATCAGTTTAATATCATCGCCGGCTTCCTTAAATTCCCGTGCGGCCTGCAACGCGTTGACCATGCGCCTGGTGCGTTCCGGGCTGCCCGGTTGCGAAAGAATGACAATGGCTACTTTTTCCACGGAAGCACCCTTTCTGGATCATTCCCTTTTGACGCAGCGCGCGCCACTTCTTGCCACGGCTTTTCCGGCCACTGCGAGATGACACTAGTGTATCACTTTTCAGCCCGGCGGCAGCATGAGCGGCAACCAGACAATCTCGGCCCTGTTTCCCGCAGGATGACTGCGGCGATAGCCGGGTATGCTAAGCGAGCCTGTATGCCGCTATCAGCAAAACGGAGAAAACCACAGTGGCACCGACCTGCGCGAAACCCAGCCGGGATGGCCTGACCCCGACAACTGGACGCAGCACGCCGTAGGCGGCATATGCCCACATTGCGGCAAAAGGCACCACAGTCAAGCGGGGGGCAAAACCGAGTAGCGCGAGGGCGAGCGACCCGATGACATTGAATCCGTTATAGAGCATCGCGCGCCGCCCCATGCGCCAGCGATCGGGTGTCGCTGGAGCCTTCCCCAAGCGCCGCTGCGCAAGCCGCAGGAAGACGAAGACGACCGCCGCCGCGGACTGGAACCAGCACAATGCCCACAGCAACCAGGCCGTCCCGGTGATTCGCCCGATCACGACGGCGTGCGCAGCCGGCGCGGCCAGCGCGAGCACGCCTGCGCCCACTATGTCGGCGCCCATCTGCCGCCGTTCCGCACGCCGCGCCACCAGCGTCAGCTGCCACCACAGCACCGGCAGCGCAGGCGCCCCGAACCACAACACGGTTACATGACCGGCCCGGATGAGCGCCAATGAACCAGCTGCAATCAGACTGGAATACGTGAGCAGCCAGATCAATGCCGGCATCACGTCCTCTCGTGAACGCCGCCCGGCCAGCGCTTTCACCACAATCACGGCCGGTTGCCGCGCCATGAAAGCCGCCAGCCCGGAGGCGAACAGCAACGGCAGCGCCTCATTCCACTCGCCGGCCACTCCAATTCCGACCGCGAACGGGCCCAACCACAACGCCCAGCCACCATGGTCGCCGGGAACCGCCAACCGCCGCCGCCAGAATTGCTCCCAACTAAACCGAGTCACAGGCGCCATTATACGTCGCCGCCGGCGGCTTGACGCACACTTGCCGCGTTCATATAATCAGGAAAAGTGAAACGATGCGAAACCGCCATCGCCGTACTGGTGTTGCTGTCATTCCTCGCGGGCGCGGCCCTTTACCCCCGCCTTCCGGAACAGATGGCGTCTCACTGGAACGCGCAGGGTCAGGTTGACGACTATCTTCCCCGCTTCTGGGGCGTGTTTCTGCTGCCGCTCGTGCTCACCGCGCTGTGGTTGCTATTCGTGGCCATCCCGCGCATCGACCCGCTCCGCGAAAACATCGCTGCTTTCCGCAGGCATTACGACCGGCTGGTGCTGGTCATCACCCTTTTCATGCTAGCCGTTTACGCGCACACGCTGTTGTGGAGCCTGGGCATCCAGCTTGGCACAAACTACCTGATGAGCGCGCTGACCGGGCTATTGTTGTTCTTCGTTGGGGTAACGCTACAGCACGCAAAAAGGAACTGGTTTGTGGGCATCCGCACGCCCTGGACGCTGAGCAGCGACATCGTCTGGCAAAAGACGCACCGCCTAGGCGCGAGGCTCTTCAAACTGACCGGATTGCTGGCGCTGCTCGGCCTGCTGCTGCCGGCATTCGCGATTTACCTAGTGCTCGTACCGGTTGTGACGGCATCGATTGTCATAGTGGTGTATTCGTATTTCTGCTACCAAGCAATGGAAATGGAGTGGTGGCTCAATCCGCGCCGCGGGCGTTGCGGTCCTCGATTGCCTGCCGGTAGAGCGCCTGATAGCGGCGCCCGGCTGCCGCCCACGAGAAATCCTGTGCCATGCCGCGACGTTGCATCCCCCGCCAGAATGATCGGTCTTCGAAGCGCGTCAGCGCGCGCCTTAGGGCAGCGCGCAGCGCCCGCAGCGTGAACGCGTCAAACACGAAGCCGGTTCCGCCGGCAGGGTCAACGTCGCAATCCGTCACCGTGTCGCGCAGCCCGCCCGTGGCGCGCACCAGCGGCACAGCGCCGTAGCGCAGCGCAATCATCTGCACCAACCCGCACGGCTCATAGCGCGAGGGAACCAGCATCATATCCGCCCCGCCATAAATGCGCCGCGCAAAGCCTTCATCAAAACGGAAGTTCAACGCCACCCGCTCCGGGAAATCAGCGGCCAGTTGCTGCAGTGCGGCTTGGATGCTCGCATCTCCACTACCCAGCACTACTAGCCCGGCCTCGCTCTCCCGCAGCACCGCCGGCAGCGCCCGCGCCAGCAAATCCAAGCCTTTTTGGTGGTCTAGCCGGGAGACCACGCCTAGCAGCGGCGCCGGCCCAACCGGAAGAGCGGTCTCTTGTTGCAGTGCACGCTTGTTTGCCTCACGCGCAGGCAGCGTTTCTGCAGTGAAGTTTCGCGCCAGCGCGCTGTCTGTCGCTGCATCCCAGCGCTGATAATCAATGCCATTGAGAATCCCGCTCAGTCTCCTCGCGCGCGCCAAAAGTAACGGGTGCAGCCCCGCGCCGTGCTCCTGCGTAAGAATCTCTTTCGCGTAAGTGGGACTGACCGCGTTAATCCGGTCGGCGGAGCGGATGGCCAGCGCCAACAGCCCCGCGCGCGCCCAGGTGGGTACACGATTGTCGGTGGTCGGCTTCAGGCTGCCCCGCGCAAGCGCCTCCGCAGCTTCGTTGTATTGATAAACCATGTTATGGATCGTGAGCACCCGTGCCGTCTCTCGCCAGAAGGGCTCCGCGCCCGCCGCCTGTTGCAGCCAGTGCAGCGCCGCGCCCGGATGCGCGTCGTGCACGTGCACCACATCCGGCTGAAACCCCAGCGCATGCGCGTGCTGCATCGCCGCTAGCGCGAAGAAGACGGATCTTCGCTTATCAATCGCTGCGTTCTGCGTGTACACGCTTTCACCCGGCGCGATGGGCCAGCCGCCTATCAGATGACAGGGGGTCCCTTCGATTGCCGTCTCTATGCAGCTTGATTTCACCTTAACCCGGCCCCATCTGACTGACAGCACGGACTGTGAATCCCCGGCTGCCGATATGAAGCCGTAATGCGGAAGCGCGATGCGCACATCATGTCCCAACGCACGCAGCTCCGCCGAAATTCCCCCGACTACGTCCCCCAGCCCGCCCACCTTCACAAGCGGGGCGGCCTCTGCCGCAAGCATAAGGACTTTCATTTTCTTGTTCTGCTATGAACAACCTGCTGGGCACTATGGTCAGGCGTAACGAGCTAACTACGCCTTGCGCCTGTACCTCGGCAGCGACAATCTCACTCCACCGGCCTTTCCAACATGGCAAGGTTCAACTTCTCCCCGTTATAGGGATGACGAGCCGCGACCTCTTCGTCCAGCTCAACTCCCAAACCGGGTTCAGTAGGCGGCAGTATGTATCCCTCCTCCCAGCGAATTGGCTTTTTCAGGATTTGCGCATGGAAGCCGTCCCATGTCTCAATGCTCTCTTGAATCAGGAAATTAGGGCTGCAAAGGCCAATCTGAATGTTGGCCGCTCCCTCAATTGGCCCACAATACAGATGCGGCGCAATCTGCGCGTAGTGTGCTTCAGCCATACCCGCGATCTTCTTTGCCTCCAAGATTCCACCGACACTGCCCAGCGCGAACTGCAGGATGCTGGCAGCCTTCCGCTCGAGAACCTGCGCAAACTCGTACTTGGTTGTTAGCCGCTCGCCGGTTGCAATCGGGATGGAAGTCATGGCAGCAACGCGCGCCATCGCAT
>DASCOB010000114.1:0-9007 GCA_036011785.1 Anaerolineales bacterium
CTCGTTCAAGCGCAATCTCGCCGTCCATGGCGCGTTTGGTCAGGGCGGCCACGTGAGCTTCCTTGCCGGTGAGACGGGCGAGCTCGTCGATGCCCTCGACTGCGCTCAGCGTGCTGTCGCAATCGAAGATGACCACTTCGGCCACGGGCCAGATGGGCGCGGCAGCGGTCATGGCTTCAGGCGCGCGCGGTGTAGTCGCCGCGCACCACCCATTTGTACGTGGTCAGTTCGGGTAGTCCCATCGGCCCGCGCGCGTGCAGCCGCTGCGTGCTGATGGCGACCTCCGCGCCGAGGCCGAACTGCGCGCCATCGGTGAAGCGAGTGCTGGCATTGACGTACACCACGGCCGAATCCACCTCGGCCACGAAGCGTTCCGCGTGCGCGTCCGTTTCGGTGAGGATGCCATCGGAATGGGCGGTGCTGTGTGCGCCTATGTGCGCGATGGCTTCGTCGAGGTCGTCCACCACCTTCAACCCGAGTACGAGCGAAAGCCATTCGGTGTCGAAATCATCCGCCCCGGCGGCGGACACTTCCGCTTCCGTCGAGCCGTTGCCTTCTTCCTGCAGCACGCTCATGGCACGCGGCGCGGCGCGGAAAGTCACCCCGAGGCCGCCCAGCTGCTCTACCACGCGAGGCAGCAATTCAGCAGCCACGGCGCTGTTCACCAGCAGGGTGTCGAGCGCATTGCACACCGAGGGGCGCTGCACCTTGGCGTTTTCTATCACCGGCAGCGCGGCGGCGAGGTCGGCGCTGGCATCTACATACAAATGGCACACTCCGATGCCGCCGGTGATGACCGGAATGGAACTGTTCTCACGGCAGAAACAGTGCAGCGCGTTCCCGCCGCGTGGAATTATCATCTCGATGTAATCGTGCAGTCGCAACAGTTCGGCCACATGTTTTCGGTCGCTGTCATCGATGAATTGCACCACGCTTTGTGGTAGCCCGACCTGTTGCAGCGCCTGCCGCGCCACCTGCACCAGCGCGCGATTGGAGCGAATGGTCTCGCTGCCGCCGCGTAGTATCGCCACGTTGCCGGTCTTGACCGCGAGCGCAGAAACATCGATTGTGACGTTGGGGCGCGATTCGTAAATCACGCCTAGCACGCCGATGGGCACGCGCTGGCGGCGCAGCTGTAACCCGTTGGGCAGCGCGCGCTCGGCGAACACCTCCCCGATCGGGTCCGACAGCGCGGCGATGGCGCGCACGTCCGCGGCGACGCCCTGCATCCGTTCCGGCGTGAGCGTGAGGCGGTCGATTAGCGCTTCGCTTAAGCCGGCCTTCCGGGCAGCTTCGGCATCGCGCTTGTTCGCATCCAGAACGTTGGGCTCGCTGGAAGCCAAACCGTCGGCAATGGCCCGCAATGTTCGGTTTTTGGTCTCGGTGGTCGCACGTGCCATTTGGCGCGAGGCTTCTCGGGCGGCAGCGCCCATCTTTTTCAGGTCAATCATGATGCCTCCTCCTGCTGACGTGTGAGCAGCACAAGCTGGTCACGGTGAATCACTTCCTCCCCATAAGCATACCCGAGAATCGACTCAATCTCCTGAGATTGCCTGCCGGTGATTTTGGCCAGTTCATCGGCCTGATAACTGGCCAGTCCGCGCGCCAACTCGCGGCCATTGCTATCGCGCACCGAGACGGTGTCGCCGCGTTCGAATTCGCCCGAGACCGAGGTGACGCCCACCGGCAGCAGGCTGCTGCCGCTCAATAGCGCGCGAGCGGCCCCGGCGTCAATTTGAATACCTCCTGCGCCATCCGCGCCGGAAAGAATGAAACGTTTGCGGCTTTCAAGCGTGGTAACAAGCGCCGGAAAGCGGGTGCCGACAGCTTCTCCCCAGGCGGCTTTCAAGATCACGTCGGGGTCGCTGCCACGGGTCACCACCACGGTGGCGCCGGAGCGGCGCGCAAGGTCGGCCGCCTGTAGTTTGGTGACCATACCTCCGGTTCCCAGTGTGTCGCCCGTCTGTCCGGCCGCCCGCCACATCTCCTCCGGAATCTCCGCGCTGCTGATTTCTGTGAACAAGGTGGCCTGCGGGTCGCGCCGCGGGTCGGCCGTGAACACGCCGGGCTGGTCGGTGAGCATCAGCAGCAGGTCGGCGTCAATCAGGTTCGCTACCAGCGCAGAGAGGTTATCGTTGTCACCTACGCGAATTTCTTCAGTGGTGACAGCATCGTTCTCGTTGACGACGGGAACGACCTTATGGTCAAGCAGCGCGCGCAGGGTGTTACGGGAGTTCAGGTAGCTGCGTCGCCGGGCAAGGTCGCCCCGCGTGAGCAGCACCTGCGCCACCGTGCGCCCGTAAAGGGCGAAGAGCTCTTCATAATGGGCCATCAGGCGCGGCTGGCCTACAGCGGAAAGCATCTGCTTCGCCGGGATTTCTTTCGGCAGGGCAGGAAATGAAAGAGCCTCGCGCCCGGCTGCCATTGAGCCGGAAGAGACCACGATGACTTCGCGACCGGCCGCACACAGCTCGGCCATCTGGCGCACCAGCTCACCCAGCCTTGGCGCGGAGAGATGCGGTGTTCCGGCGGTGAGGGTGGAAGTGCCCAGTTTGACGACCAGACGGCGGTAATCAGAAGCGGCCATGGTTGCTCGAGCCGCTCATTGTCAGTGCGACGACCGATGGTCAATTTTGCGGCGAGTGGGCTATTCTAGCATGAAACCGCGCCACCATTTACGCGGATGAAGTTGCGCGTGGATGTGGCGGTGAAGACCTCCCAGACCCGTCGCGGAAAGATTCTAGTGCATGTCGGGTGAGCACCGAGAGACCTCCATTACGTTACGGAATCCCCTTTTTATTTCCGGTATTAGGGATTCTTTGCCGTCGCTTTGCCCCGACTCAGAATGACACTCAATGCTGTTGCAGTTCAATGAAATGCTAGTTGCCGGACATGGCCGCCTGCAGCGTGGCGCAGGCCGGGCAGTTGCCGCCCGGGCGCATGATTGCGTATCCGGCCTGGGGGTCGTCGCTCCAGTGAGTGAAATCCACATTGAAGATTATGAAGAGCCGCACCTTGCCCTGCGCGCGCGAAATGCGCACCGCATCGCCCAGGTATTGAGCGTGCTCCGCGACGGTGAGATTGTACGGCGGTTTCCACAGGAATGCGGCGGGCAGCGAGCCCCACTCCTCCCCGCTGAGATACCCTATTTCCGTAAAGCACAGCGGCCTCGCGCCGCCGAC
The DNA here is from genome assembly GCA_036011785.1 of Anaerolineales bacterium. Classification (GTDB taxonomy): domain Bacteria; phylum Chloroflexota; class Anaerolineae; order Anaerolineales; family UBA11657; genus CAJWGI01. Next base: position 3,183 of record DASCOB010000114.1, read on the forward strand.
AGCGTTGAAGTATGTATCTACCATTCCCGGGTAGTAGCGCGTGTAATGGCTGCTGGCGCCGCGCGGGTCTCCCGAGCGGACGGAAGGCGGCATCAGGCCCTCGTTGTAATGAATGCCGATGCAATCCACGTAATTGAGCCCGCCGGCAGCCACCATGCCCGAAATGAACGGTGCGTCGTCGCAACCGTGCGGGTGGCAACCCCCGAAATAGCCGGTTGGCGCAGGCGCGCCCGAAATTACCATGGTGCCCCCGTTGGCGGCCTTGATTGAAGCGTGCGCCTGCTGCAGCAGACTGGTATACGTGGTCGGGCTGATGGAGCCGCTGGCCCACTCACGGTCGAGGTTCATTTCGTTCCACACTTCGATTCCGTCAGCGCCAGCCGCGCCGAGCTCGCCTGCGAAGCGCGCGTAATCGCCGAAATTCTGCGGATATGATGTGTCCGGAGAGCCGAGTACGCTGAGCAAAATCTTGAAGCCCTTGGCGTGTGCATCAGTTATCACCCCAATGTGGCCGCCGGAGGACTCACCCGGATGCCATTTGACCTGGCGCTTCACCCACGTCATTCCGGCGTTGTGCATCAAATCCGGCGCGCGGAAATCGGAAACCTGCCCGCCAAGCTCGAAGTTCCCGGCTGAGGCTGCCGGAGCCACAGTCGGGACTGCGGTCGGTATGGGTGCGGCTGTCGGAGGGGGTGGTTGTGTTGCGGTGGGCGTGTGAGTGGCAGTGGGCGGCACGGTCGGTGGGGCAGTGGTCGCCGGCACAGCGGCGGTTGGCAGCGCCGTGTTGGTCGGGATTGCCGTCGGGGTCATGCTGGCAGTGGGGCTCGGGATTGGACTCGGGCTGGGACTCGGCGTTGGACTGGAAGGCGGCGCAGTGGTGGCGGTCGGCAGGGCTTTTGCGGCCACCGCGACCGAAACCACCTCGAGTTTTCCGATATCCCCACTCAATTCTGCCGCATCGCGCGGGACCCAGCGCGACGCACTGTGGCCCGGGATGCGTACCTGCAGCCAGTGGCCATCGCGGCTGCGCCCCACCGCGGTATAGGTTTCCCCTCGCGCAAGCCGCAATACGCCCGGCGAACTGAAGGAGGGGTCTTCGCGCGCGTAGTCCCTGCTGGCGGTGATGGTGGCAAAAAGCGTCCAGAATGTGCCTGAATCCGCCCCGGTCAGGGTGACAAGGTCAGTCGGGTTCTTGCTCTGGGATTCTGTGGCGCAACCGCTAGAGATGGCGAGAGACGTGACCACCAGCACGACGAGGGCAAGGCGAGAGGGATTTGGCGCCATTGATTTTTTGTTTGCGTCCTCCGGCGGGCGCAGGCGCGCCGGGAGACCGGCGGGATAATACTAGAACACAGTTCTGCTTGTCAAGTGGGCGCAATGCGCGTTGACGCTTTGCCGTCACTGTGATAAGATTCGTACCGCGATTATGAGAAAGCAGTGATGAATACTACTACCACTGGCAAAACTACCATGATGACTACGCTGGCTCCGGCACGGTGTGGCCTCAGTGCATGGCGTGAACCCGGTTCGAGACCGGGCGAATGCCGGTGATTTCCTGAAGCGAGATCACCCGACGCGGAGCCACACCGGCTCCGCGTTTTCATTTAAACGAGCGTATGGGAGCGAATTGTGATGATGAACACTCTAGTGATGAAATTTGGCGGCACTTCGGTGGGCAGCGCGGAGGCGATAGAGCGCGTCGCTACGCAGGTTCAACTGGCGCGTGAGAGCTGGCCGCAGGTAGTGGTCGTGCTATCGGCCATGAGCGGAGTGACCGATTCGTTGCTCGCCGGTGCAAACGGGGCCGCTGCGGGTGATGAGAACAGTTTGGCGGAAACCGTGGCGGTGGTCAGTGAGAAGCATCTGCAAACCATCGAAGGTCTGCTGCACTCCGAAGCAGAGCGCGAATTAACGCGCGAACGCGTGCGTACCCATGTGCATGAGTTCTCCGCTCTCTGCCACGCAGTACACGTGCTGGGGGAGGCCTCCCCACGGGCGCTGGACGCCATCAGTTCGCTGGGCGAACGCATTGTGGTGCATCTCGTGGCCGCGCGGCTGCGCGAGATTGATTGCGCTGCCGGCGCGGTTCGGGCGAGCGAACTCGTGCGCACAGACGCTCAATTTCAGGCAGCCAACCCCGACATGGAGGCCACCCGCGTGCTCACCCGCGACACTTTGGCTCCACTGCTGGCGGACGGCGTCGTTCCGGTTGTGACCGGATTCATGGGCGCAACTGAGGATGGGGCAATCACCACCCTCGGGCGCGGGGGCAGCGATTACAGCGCTGCTATCATTGCCGTGGCGCTGGATGCGGACGAAGTTTGGATTTGCACTGATGTTAACGGCGTGATGACCACCGACCCGCGTATAGCTGCCGACGCGTGCACGCTGCGCACCATCGCATACCGGGAAATTGCCGAGCTCGCTTCCGCTGGCGCGAAAGTGGTGCATCCGAAAGCCATCAGCCCGATCATGGAACGTGGCATTCGGATGTGGATCCGCAATACGTTTAACCCCGATGGGCCAGCCACGCGGGTGCTGGCCGATGGCGAGACGCAAAACGACGGAGTCAGAGCCGTCACCGTGGTGAAGGCGCAGAGTCTGCTGGCGTTGGAGGGGCGCGGCATGCTGGGCGTTCAGGGCATCGCCGCGCGCACCTTTGCGGTGGTGGCGCGCGCAGATACAAGTATAACGCTCATCGCGCAAACATCTTCCGAGCAAAGCATCTGCTTCGCCGTGCCACAGGTTTCGGCACAGCGCGTCATCGCCGAGCTGGAGCGCGAATTCAAGCATGAGTTCGAGTGGAGGCACATCGACCGCGTGTGCGCGCAGGACGACATTGTCATCGTGACCGTGGTGGGCGCAGGCATGCGCCACACCCCCGGCATAGCCGGAAAAGTGTTCAGCGCACTGGGCGACCGCGGGTTGAACGTGGTCGCCATCGCGCAGGGCTCATCGGAGTGCAGCATCAGTCTGGTGGTGGCTGCGGCTGATGGGGACGACAGCGTCCGCGCTATTCACGACATGATAATTACTCGCGGGCAACAGGAGGTAGCGCAATGAGGAAACGCAGAGTTGCCGTACTCGGCGCGACCGGCGCGGTCGGGCAGCGTTTCGTGCAGCTGCTGGATGGGCACCCGTGGTTCACGGTGAGCGCACTGACCGGGTCAGAACGGACGGTTGGGAGCAGCTATCGGCAGGGTTGCCGCTGGGTGCTGCCCGCGGAAATGCCCGCGTGGGCAGGCGATTTGCCGGTACGCCCGTCGGAACCCCACATGGATGCCGAGATTGTCTTCAGCGCGCTGCCCTCCAAGCTGGCGCAAAATCTTGAACCTGCCTTCGCCGCCGCTGGCTATCAGGTTTTCTCCAACGCTTCCGCCCACCGGGAGGCGGTGGACGTGCCGTTGCTAATTCCGGAAGTCAACCCGGACCACGCGGTGCTGGTGGAGCAGCAGCGCAAGCGCCGCGGCTGGAGTGGTTGCATCGTCACCAATTGCAATTGTACCGCCACCGGCGTCACCGTCTCACTGAAACCGCTGCTGGACGCATTCGGGCTGCGGCGCGTGTTCGCGGTCTCGCTACAGGCTATTTCGGGATCAGGATACCCGGGCGTGGCCGCGCTTGACCTGACCGATAACGTCTTGCCTTTCATCGCGGGCGAGGAAGAAAAACTGCAGGCAGAGCCACTGAAAATGCTGGGCCGCTGCGATGGCGAGCGGGTAACGCCGGCCGATTTCGGAATCTCAGCACACTGCAACCGCGTTGCGGTTTCGGATGGCCATGTTGTGTGCGTGACGGCGAAACTCGGACAGCCGGCGTCGGCAACGGAGGTTGTGGCTGCCATGGACACGTTTGCTCCGCCACAGGCAGTGCGGGAGCTGCCAAGTTCGCCGCCACTGGCGCTTAGCGTGCGGCGCGAGAGCGACCGTCCGCAACCGCGCCGCGACCGCGAATCCGGCGGAGGCATGACCACGGTGGTCGGGCGCGTACGCGCGGACAGCTTGCTGCACATTCGTTACGTTGTGCTGTCACATAACACAATCAAAGGCGCGGCCGGTGGCTCGATCCAAAATGCGGAGCTGCTGCTGTCGAAAGGTTTGGTCTGAGCTCGAGTGAGGGCGTTTGGTTAACCGTCGGGCTCGTGTTCGAACCAGATGGTGACTGGCCCATCGTTCACGAGCGCCACTTGCATGTCCGCCCCAAAGCGGCCATGCTCCACAGGCACGCCGTGGCTCGCTATTCGCGCGACGAAATGCCGCACCAGTGGCTCCGCGGTCTCCGGCAGCGCGGCGCGGATGAAGGAGGGCCTCCGGCCTTTGCGCGTGTCGGCGTAAAGCGTGAACTGAGAGACCACCAGCGCGGCCCCGTGAATATCAATCAGCGACAGATTGGTCTTGCCACGGCTATCTTCGAAGATGCGCAGACCGGCGCATTTCTTCGCCAGCCACTCTGCCTCGGCTTCGCCGTCCTGCTGCCCCACCCCGACCAGAATCAGCATTCCTGCGCCAATGCGCCCGACAACCTCTCCGGCGACGCTGACGCTCGCTTCGCTGACTCGTTGAATTAGCAGGCGCATTTCTTTACGTGAGCGGGCCACGGGCCCGGCCGGGGCTTCAGGGCAGCCCGGCGGCCGCTTTCACTTCCGCGATGGTTTCCGCGGCGATGACGGTGGCGCGGCGAGCGCCGTCATGCAGCACCCCCCACACGTGCTGTGGGTCTTTCGCCAGTTCGGCGCGGCGCTCGCGGAAAGGTTGCAGGTGTTCGTTCAGGTTGCGCGCAAAAAGTTTCTTACAGTCCACGCACCCGATTCCAGCCGTGCGGCACTCGCGGTCAATCATAGCTACGTCATCGCTCGAGGAGAAGGATTTGTGCAGAGTGAACACATTGCACACGTCCGGGTCGCCGGGGTCATCCCGCCGTGCGCGCTGCGGGTCGGTGACCATGGTGCGCACCACCTGTTCGGTCTCTTCGGGCGTAAGCGCCAGTTCAATCTGGTTGTTCTCGCTTTTTCCCATTTTACGCTTGCCGTCGGTGCCGAGCACTTTGGGAAACTCGGTGTTCTTCATCTGTGGTTCCACCAGTACCAGTCTTCCAGTGCGGTGGTGGAAGGTGCGCACCACTTCGCGTGCAAACTCGAGGTGAGATTGTTGGTCTACGCCCACCGGAACAACATCGGCCTTGTACAGAGTGATGTCTGCCGTCATCAGTACTGGATACCCGACTAGTCCATAGTTGATGTTGTGGGGTTGCAGGCGCACTTTGTCCTTGAAAGTGGGCAGGTCGGTAAGTTTCCCCAGCGGGGTGAACATGCTCAGGATGGTATGCAGTTCGGTCACCTGAGGGACATGGCTCTGCACGAAGAGGATGGTCTCCTCGGGCCGCAACCCGGCAGCCAGCCAGTCGAGCGCCATCTCGGCCGTGTTCGCTTTTATCTGGCTCAAATCCTCCAAGGTGGTCATGGCGTGCAGGTCAACGATGCAATAGACACAGTCGTAATCTGCCTGCAGTGCCACATAGTTCTTAATCGCGCCCAGATAATTCCCCAGGTGCTGCCGCCCGGTCGGCCGCGCGCCAGAAAACACCCGTCCCTTTTTACTCATTTGCGTTTGATCTACGAGGTCGAGGTCACACTTTTGCGGAAAAGCTCCATCACCTCGCCCGGCTCGGCGTGCCGCCCGAGGTTCGCCTTGGAGAAGAGCAGATCACCATTGACCGCCACCTCGAAGACGCCGCCGCTGGAGGGCACGATGCGCACCGCGTCGATCTCAAACTGGAATTCCTGCAGAAGTTCGGCCACCAGACTGGTGGCGCGTTCGGTGTAGTTT
>DASCOB010000115.1:0-4916 GCA_036011785.1 Anaerolineales bacterium
CTGCGAAAGTTTCCGTTCGACAGCCAGGTGCTCCCCATTCGGATCACCACGTTCGATTACGATTCGCGACAGGTGGTCTTCAAACAGATTCAAACCGATGCAAGTCCAGACTTCCGGCTGGCGGAGTGGACTGTGAACCGGATCAGCGGAACGACCAAAACCGACACGGCCTACGGCATTGAACCTCAGGACGAAGAGACAGCCTTCTACTACCCGGTGGCTGAACTAGCGATTGACATTTCGCGCAAGTCTGGTTATTACGTCCTGCGCGTCATCTTGCCACTGGCACTGATAATCGCGGTCTCCTGGTCTGTGTTCTGGCTTGAAAGCGGGAGCGTGTCGGACCAATTGTCTGTGTCATTTACCGTCCTCTTGACCATTGTGGCTTTTAACTTTCTGGTGGCTGACAAGTTGCCGCCCATTGCCTACACAACCTTTATGGACGCGCTTCTTTTGTTGAGCTACGTGTTCCTGGCGCTTTCCATTGTGCAGAACCTCACGCAGGCCAGTCTTTTTAGTGCCGGAAAAGAAGAAGCGTCGAGGATGATTGACGTCACAGCGCGATGGCTTTTTCCGTTGGCTTATGTAGCGGTGGCGGGATTGGCAACCCTGTATTTCTTCGTATGGGCTGCCTAATCACTGGATGACCTCAGGCCGCGCCTGAATGTGCGCCATGCCCGGATCACAAAACGCTCGCCTTTCACCAGGCGAGCGTTTTGTTTTTCTCCGTTTTTCCCAAGTCAGTAGACCCTCGTTCAGAGCTGACATAGCAACTTGTTGACTGTACCAGCGCCCACTTCCCGCTGCGAGTAGCTTAGTCCCGGCTGCGGTTACAGGCGCGCCCGGGATCTTTTGGAGCCAAAAGGAACTACACTCACCGCCCTAGTGCGCGCACATAATTGATCACATCCCAGCGCTGTCGTTCATCCAGAATTCCTTTCCACGTCGGCATTGCGGTATCGAATACCTCTCCACCTTCACTGACACGCCAGAAGAGATATCCATCGCTCAACATCTGACCGGAAATCCTTATTGGTGCCGGGCCGGGGCTCAGCTGTGCCCCATCCGGGCCATCGCCCAGGCCGCTCACGCCGTGGCATATTTCGCAATTTTCGCTGTAGATTTCCTGCCCGCGTGCCAGCGATGCGGAGCCGGCAACCACTGGGTTGTGCAATCCCGCATAATCCGCCGGGATCGGTGCGCTGTGGCGTTGATACATTCCTTCCATCATTGCCATCATCATCACGTTCATCATAGGCTCTGTCATGTCTTCCATGTCATCATGGGCAAGCATTGATTCCATCTCTTCCGTTTCAACTATGCCATTGGCCAACATCTTGTCCATCATGGTGTCGTGGTCGGCTTCATCCGGCTGCGCCATAGAGTTTTCCGTACTATGCACCATTTCTTGATCGCGCTGAGGTGCCGATACTGGTTCATTCTCTCCGGCGGACATTTTGTCCGGTTCAGTCCTGTGGGTTGTCCCTGTTCCATACCCTAATCCGCCCCCCCCGCCTGCAGCAGTCTTTCCGGTCACCGGCGCGTTGCAAGCTGCCAGAGCATAGGCCAATACCATCGTGCATGTTACTAACATCTTCATGTTAGGTCGGCCCAAAGCAGGTAGAACCACGCAGGTCAGCCTTGCTCAGGCTCTCCGCTGCAGCAACCTTTGCCAGCATCTCCTCATGCTTGGCCTGCGGAATATCTGTGCCGATAACGACAGCGGGTTGTACCAGCGCGCGCAGCACGGGCTGCATCTGTGACAGCTGCTCATCCAAGGTGCGAACGGTAATCGGATTCATTGCGAGGAAATACCTCCGAGCGATGGCTTTTCTGGTATATTTTACCCGCGCCCGCGAACGCGCGCGAACCTCCCTTTCGATGGAAACGCACCCAGAGAATCCCCCCGAAGGCAGACAGGCCATTTTCCCTGCGCGCATTGAGCGCTTGCGCGAAATGGCGCGCAACCTATGGTGGATCTGGAACCCGGATGCCCGCAGGCTTTTCGCCGACTTGGATCGTGATCTGTGGGCTACGGTCAATCATAATCCGGTGCGCCTGCTGAACACAATCCCGCGCACCCGGCTGCAACAGGCGGCCGACGACTGGCATTATCAGCAGGGTTACGACCGGGTGTTGGCGGACTTTGACGTATACCTCGCCGTGCGGGAGACATGGTTCGGGCGTACTTTTCCGTACTGGGATGACGCGGTCATCGCCTACTTTTCGCCAGAGTTCGGTTTGCACGAGAGCTTGCCGATATACGCCGGCGGGCTGGGCGTGCTCTCTGGCGACCACAGCAAGGCCGCCTCCGACCTCGGGCTTCCGTTGGTGGGTGTCGGTTTCGTCTATCAGCAGGGCTATTTTCGACAGCGCATCGCCGCGGATGGCTGGCAGGAAGAATACTGGCAGAATCTGGATTACGCCGACCAGGCCATGCGGGCGGTGTGCGAAAGTGATGGGCGGCCGATGCGCATCGCGGTCGAGCTGCCTGGGCGCGCGCTGCAGCTCGGCATCTGGCGGATGCAGGTCGGGCGCACGCCGCTCTTTTTGATGGATTCAGACCTGCCGGAAAACAGCACCGCCGACCGCGAGTTGACTGCGCGGCTGTACGCCGCCGACCGGGAGACACGCCTCGCGCAGGAGCTGGTGCTGGGGGTCGGCGGGGTACGTGCGCTGCGCGCTCAAGGCATCCATCCAGCCGTGTGGCACATGAATGAGGGCCACTCCGCTTTTATGATTGTGGAACGCGTGGCCGAGAGCGTCGCGGCCGGCAGCGATTTCGAATCCGCGGTGGCCGCGGTGCGCGCTAACACAATCTTCACCACACACACACCCGTTTCGGCGGGGAACGAGGTCTTCACTGAGGCGCTGATCGACAAATATCTGCGCGGCTATCGGGAGCGGATGGGGTTGCAGCGGGAGGCTTTTATGGAACTGGCGGCGGTTTCGGGTCGGTGCGGACGCATGTTCTCGTTGCCCACCTTGGCGCTGCGCTATTCCGCGCGGCGCAACGGCGTGAGCGCTTTGCACGGGAAGGTCAGCCGGCGCATGTGGCGGCATCTGTGGCCGCAGCGCGACCTTGGCGAAATCCCGATCGAGCACATCACAAACGGGGTGCACACCGAAAGCTGGCTGGCGCGGCGGATTGGGCTGCTCTTCGACCGTTACCTCAGCGAGGGCTGGCGCGAGCGGCTGGATGAGCAGGAGACCTGGCAGCGCGTGGAGGCAATTCCGGATGAGGAGCTGTGGGAGACGCACTGCCATTTGAAACGCAAGCTGCACGCTTACGTACGTGCGCGTGCGACCCGGAGGGGCGGCGCGCTGCCCGATGCGGATGCGCTGACGGTCGGTTTTGCGCGTCGTTTCGCGGTTTACAAACGTGCTGGGTTGCTGCTGCACGATATGGAACGGATGCTGGCATTGCTGCATGACCCCAAACGTCCGCTGCAGATTGTCTTCGCTGGAAAAGCTCACCCCGCCGATGAGCCCGGCAAACACATTATTCAAGCACTTTTCCGGGCGGCGGCCAGCACGGAGTGCGGTGGGCGGTTGGCGTTCATTCAGGATTACGATCAGGACGTCGCCCGGCAGCTGCTGCAGGGGGTGGATATCTGGTTGAACACCCCTCGCCGCCCGCAGGAGGCGTGCGGCACCAGCGGTCAGAAGGCGGCCCTGAACGGGGTGCTCAACGTGAGCATCTTGGATGGGTGGTGGCCGGAGGGTTTCAACGGCCGTAACGGCTGGGCAATCGGTGACGAGAGTACCCCGGCGGACGCGGAAGAGCATGACGCGCGCGATGCCGGGCTGCTCTACGAGTTACTGGAAGACGAAGTGGTGCCGCTTTTTTACCGCCGCGGCGACGACAGGCTTCCGCGCGAGTGGATCAGCATGATGAAGGCATCCATCGCCAGCGTGACGCCTGTGTTCAGCGCCCGGCGCATGGTGAAGGAATATTGCACGCGCATGTATGCCCCGACGCGGGAGCGCACCCGGGGTTTACACCCAGGCTGAGATTCGTTTCATCCCCTCTTCGACGCGCGGCGTCATTGTGCTCAACGAGATGCGAAGGTAGCCTTCGCCGGATTCGCCGAAGAATGACCCGGGCGTGACCGAGACGCCGGTCTCCTCCAGAAGCGTGCTGGTGAACTCCCCAGATTGTCTCCCCTGCGGAATTCGCGCCCAGACATACATTGCTGCTTGCGGCTTATAAGCAATCAGACCAGCCTGAGACAGGCCATTTAAGACTATGTCGCGCCGTTCCTGGTAAACCGCGTTGCGCTCCGCGAACCAGTTCTGATCGCCGGTCAGGGCCTTTATCCCCGCATCCTGTACCACTGGAAATTGGCTTGAATCGATATTGCTTTTCAGCGAGTGGAGTGCAGCAATCGCTGGCGCATGGCCGCAAGCCATCCCCAGGCGCCAGCCGGCCATGTTATAGGTCTTTGACAGCGAATTGAACTCGACTGTCACCTCTCTGGCACCGGGCACTTGCAGCAAGCTGGGCGCCCGATAGCCATCGAAGGTGACATGCAGATACGGTGCGTCGTGGCACACCAGAATCTGGTTAGCCTGTGCAAAATCGATCAGCTCGGCAAAGAACGCGTCGGAAGCAACCGCCCCAGTTGGATTGTTGGGATAGTTCACCCACAGCAATTTTGCCCGCTGTCGCACGTTGGCTGGAACGGCGCTCAAATCCGGCAGAAATTGATTTTGCGCGAGGAGTGGCATGGTCACGACCTCGGCGCCGGCAAAGCGAGCTGCGCCGGCATAAACCGCGTAACCCGGGTCGGGAACCAATGCCACATCGTCCGGGTCCAAAAAGGCCATGGACAAATGAAAGAGACCCTCTTTGGATCCGATCAGGCCGACCACCTCTGACTGTGGATTGAGCGTGACGCCGAAATGCCGGGTGT
>DASCOB010000116.1:0-5870 GCA_036011785.1 Anaerolineales bacterium
GCGGCATAGCGCGATGCAGGTCTTTTTGAGTTTTGAGACGTTAGCTCCAGATCGCCCGTGCTTCCAGTGGGATGGCATTGGTCAGATGGGGACGTCGCAGGTCGTCCTCACTGTTCTATCTTTTAAACAACACTACCCAGCCGATAGCGTCAAGCATCAGGCAGTGAAATGTTATATATGCCAAACCCACCACCGAGACAGTCTTGCTGATCTCGGAAGCCCCGTTCACAGGTGAAGCGGCGGTTACGCCCGTCATGGCGAGAAGGGACAGAGCCGTAACCCATAGAGATGCCACACATACTAACCACCAAGCTCCCTCTCCGCTGCGAATATAAGCAATTGATGATGGCATCCACATAGCAGCTGAGGCCAGGAACACAGTCGCAATAATCACGATTGTTTTCGCGCCCACGACGGCATCTTTGTCAAATGTCATCGCTCCTCCCTGGAAGATGGTTGCATAGCAGAAAGTCAGATAACCAGCGGCTGCAGGAATCATTGATAACGTGAATATGCTTCGTAGAGTTCCGTGGACTCCACCCCACAGAGCCTCACGGTGCTCCGGATAAGTGCCGAGACACCATGCGTAGCCACCAATGACTGCCACGACTCCGATAACATTGACTAGCGCAAAGACAATTCTCGTAGACATTTATCCCTTCTGAGTACCGTCTCCTACACTGCGTCACGCGTGAAGTTGACCATGTCTTACTATACACTCGCTCTCAGTTAGGCGGCAAGCTTAGTCGATGAGCACGCCCCGCCCAAAAAGAAAAACCCGCTTCACATGGAAGCGGGTCAATATCAATCCACTTTGGATCGATAACTGAACTTTTGGTCAATCCACAGTCACAGGGACTGGGTCGAACCATTTGACCAAAGCAACGGAAAAGCGGTTGATGTTCAAGGATGATAGGAAACCAGAATAGTCACTCAATGTGTCATAGGGTCCATGGATGCCCATCATTTCACTCCATCCATGTCCCGCACCATAATCCATTATGTATAGCTTGCCGCGGAAACTGAAACCAGTGACCCAATGGTCTGGGGGCCCCTTCCCATTCTTGATTAGAACCCATCGCGCATTATATGCAGGATTAATCTTGTTTAGAGCGTCAAGGGCGAAGTAACCTGAGTCTCCACAGTACCCTTTTTTGTCTTCGAAGAGGCTCGAAGGATTGCGGACGAGAAGAGTATTTCCTTCCCCTAAGGTTCCTTGTTCGCTGTTACGGGCCAGTATGACATCTTGTCTACTCGTGTCGAAGATGAAATTCTCTTCCAGCCATGTCCCCACGTCTTCGTAGGACGCCCAACGAGACACGGCAGCTTCGTAAGGAGTGGGGGTGTTGGCAGGCAGTGGCGTCGCTGTATTCGTAGCCGCTGCTGTCGGCGCGTCGGTAGGCGCTGCTGTCGGCGCGTCGTTGGGCGCTGCTGTCGGTGTGTTGGTGGGCGGTGCTGTCGGCGGTGTATCCGTATGTGTGGGCAGCGGGGTGTTAGTGGCAGATTTTGTGCTCGCTGGCAAAGGGGTGTCGGTGGGGCGCGGGATGCTAGTCGCCGACTTATCTGCGCTATCGACCACGGTGTCTGCCCCAGACGGCGCGCAGGACGCCAACACGAAAGCCACCACCAAGCCTCCATGCAGGAACAATAATGTTCTCATAGAACGACACAACCCTCCAATAAGATTTCCCCCAATATACACCCGGTTCAGGCGGGTCAGCAAGCATTGCGTCATGGCTGATCAAAAAGAAAGACTCGCTTCACATGGAAGCGGGTCTAGTGTCACTGAGTCTGGTAGGTCACATCGAGGAGCAGGCTAGGCGGATCTACAGTTCAGCCCCGTACTGGTCACGCACCAGGGATAGGACACCTCCTGCGGCCAGTCGATCCAACGGAGCCCTAAAGGTAACCTGGACGACGCCCGGATGCCGTCCGATCTCAATTGCCCCTGTTATGGTCGCACGGTTCATAACCTCTGGAACCGTCATGTCAAGAAACTTACTGGCCCGAGTCAGGCCGTTCTCAGTGGCAGCGTTCAAGTCAGGCCCAGTACCGACAATCGATATCGGCGCTGATTCCTCCAACTTGTCTAGAGACCATGCGGTGGCAACGGCATTTGCGCTTTCCTGCTCCTGCTGAGATAGCGGGCGGGCAAGGTAAGGCAAATCCTCTACCACGGGCAACAGAATCGGGCCGTCAATTGATATCCCCTTCAATACATGGACTTGCAGGCTGACCGTCCCAGAAACATCACAAGTGTGGCCAGCGATTTCCCCATCGCCCTGTAATGCATGCATGTCGCCCATGTAAACGCCACCACCCGGTACTTTTACCGGACAGATTAGGATTGACCCAGCCCTCACCGCATCGATATCCATGTGGCCGTCCGTACGGTGTTGCAGTTGATCAGCCTTGATACCGTACGCGTGCGGTGCATCAACCAGGAAGCTGCCAAAGTCGCCCGCGTTGTGCGAATCAGGCATGGGGATCGCCGGGGTAGTGCCAAGTTGGCCCATGAAGGGGCGCAATCTCGCCACGACCCCGACGAGGTCACTAGGACAAAATGCCAGAATTGGGTTCTGGACAGACTTTTCCGGCAATGACGCGAAGTGTGCAGCGTTGACGCCAACCTCCCGAGCAGCGGTCTCATTGAGAGTGACACCTACCTGACGGTTGTTATCAAAACAGATTGTGTAACCATTCGTGAATGTGAACGGGGTTACATCCTCGCCGCATGTAGCGCACCGGACCGACTCCTGGCCTGTACCTTCTAAACGCGTCTCTGGCCAGATCGCGTCACATTTGGGACACTTGCCAGCAACATACGGATCCCCTTGGAAGCGGCCATCCATCCATTGATCATTGCCGGAGGATGTGGCCAGGGACGTGACCGTGATTTCCTTGATACGTATCGCAATCGCATCACCTACTTCGGCCCCGTTCACAGCCACAGGTTTAGTTACCTCATGACCGCCTCGAATCGATGGGGTGATCATAGGACCCCAGCACCCGGGTGCAGTATTAGCGACGATATGACCGCCATCACGCACCGGGCCTAGCATGGGCTTTTCGGGATCTAGGACGCCGTCCACAAACTCGTCAACATACACGGTTTCGTGACCGCTGGCCTCCATTAATGCCTGTGCTGGTTTTGTTATCACACTTTGTTCAGATGTCATTAGTAGCTCCTTGCAGATATGGCTTCCGATGCTACGGTTATCCGTCACCCGCCTGCCACCGGGGCCAGGAAAGCGACGCTGTCATCAGCAGCGGCCGTGTGATTGTTGTCGACTACTTGACCATTGACAGTTACGATGGCAGTCTCCAAATGATACCGAAGGGCAGGATAAAGACGGACCAATTTTTGGGCAACTTCACTCATGGTTGCACCGTGCTCTACCTTTACGGTGAGCCTAGACCGTACATTGCTAGCTGCTATGGACGATCCTAGTCTAACGTGAACTTCACTTGTTCCACTCATGGTGTCATTCTAGCACAGCACCCCGCTGGAGGCCACACGCCTCCAGCGGGCTAGTAAGCATGGCCCGTTTAACAAGAAGGACCGCCTTCATATAGAAGCGGGTCAGAACGACACTTGTATAATCCAGATGAGGACATTCATTCCACATCCTTCTCAACCTCATCAAAGGCCGATCTTAGCGCTGTTGAGGCCTGGGAGATTGCCCGAGCCCCCTTGTCCGTCACCGCAGACATGCCGAAGAAGCCGTGGATCATGCCGTCATAGCGGGTAGCCGTGGCGGGGACGCCAGCATCTTGGAGTTTCTTAGCGTAGGCTTCTCCTTCGTCTCGCAACGGGTCAAACTCTGCGGTAATCACCAACGCTGGCGGAAGCCTGCTTAAGTCCTTGGCAGCTAATGGCGCAGCGTAGGGATTCGATGCGTCGGCGTCGCTGTTGAGGTAATGGTTCCAATACCACTTCATGTCATCCAGGGTTAGCGCGTAGCCATCAGCGTTTTGCTTGTAGGAACCGGTGCCGAAGTCCATCGCCATGACCGGGTACACCAACAATTGGAAGGTTATTGAAGGAGAGCCGCGGTCCCTGGCTGCCAGCGACACCGCGGCGGCTAGGTTACCCCCAGCACTGTCACCACCTACGGCTATGCGAGTCGGGTCCACATTGATGTTGGCAGCGTTATGGGCAATCCACTGGGTTGCCGCGTAACAGTCTTCGAAAGGCACGGGGAATTTGGCTTCGGGGGCCAACCGGTAATCGGCAGATATTACTACACAGGCTGTGCCCACAGTCAGATGGCGGGCAATTTCATCGGAGGTCTCGAGATTCCCTGTGACCCATCCGCCACCGTGGAACCAGTTAAGGACCGGGAACGGGCCGCGTCCCTCCGGAGTGTCGGCACTTGGAAGTCGCCGTTGGCGATGATCCGGCCTTCCACCTGGCCTACTTCCGGCCCTTTCGGCCTGGGCTTGGACAGCGCGTTGGTGCGTGCTTCTTCAGGTGAAATCATGTGATTGGGCGGGAGCCCCAACTCGTCCAGTTGATCCAAAACCTTTTGGGCTTGCGGGTCGATGGGCATATGCTACCTCCCTACTTTATTGTCTTAGCCCCCAGCCTTAAGGCACTGGGATGGTTGGTTCTTAGTACAGTGCTGGCCGGCATGACTGCCTTCCATGTTAGATCGTAGATTTCCAATACTATACACTAATGCCCAGCAGCAAAATATTGGCAATAATTCAGCGTAGTATGGACGAGAATCTCAGCCAGATCTATCAGGGACTGGATGTCCACCCACTCGACTCGAGCGTGGGCGCCAGCCCCAATAGGTCCCATCGCGACGGTTTCGATTCCTGCCGCCGAGAGCAGAGCTGTATCCATCCAGTACGGAATGCCGATGTGCGCCGGGCGTAGGCCTAACACCTCCGTAGAAGCCTGACTGAGAGTCCTTACAATCGAGGACTCAGGGGAAATTTCGGAGGGTTCGCGGGTTAAAAAGGCTTTCACCGTGCCTTGAAAAGTGGGATCAGCGGTGGCAAGTCGGTTGAGGATGTCTTGGATTTCGCTGACTACCTGGGCTTCAGACTCGCCGACGAGGGTGCGGCGCTCGATTTTCAGGCGGCAACGGTCGGCATAGGCGCTCAAGGCTGTGCCTCCAGTAATGATTGCGGCGTGGAGAGACGGTGGACCAGTCAGCGGGTGTCCGCTTCCTTGCCGCAGTTCTTGCTCAAGTTGATCTAATTCAGCCAGGAAGCGACCCATACGCATGTTGGCGTCAATCCCATCGGCAAAGCGGCTGCCATGCGCTGCCCTTCCTATGGTCTCGACTTCGAGCCACACGAAACCTTTGTGCGCCAAGCAAATGCTCATCTCGGTCGGTTCGGTGACGACAGCACCGTCAGCCTTGTAGTGCTTTATCACTTCTGCCGTACTCAGGCTGGCATACTCCTCGTCGGCAACAGCGGCGATGAGCAGGTCGCCATTGAGGGTTTTACCTGAGGCGACCAACGCTTCCGCTGCAGTCAAACAGGCAGTTAGACTACCTTTCATGTCATACGCCCCCCGGCCGGACAGCTTCCCGTCACGGATGGTCGGCGTGAATGGATTTGGCATGCCCGGGACACCGACTGTATCCATGTGTCCATTTAGCATCAGTGAACGACCGCGGCCCTTTCCTTTTAGGATCCCGACAATGCTTGGCCGCTGTGGTTTCGATTCATGGATTGTCACGGCTAGCCCCAGGGCACGCAGCTCGCCGGCAATGTAGCGACCAATTTCAGCCTCGCCACGCCCGTCTTCCACCAGAGACGGGTTGACGGAGTTGATGCGTACCAGGTCAGTCAAGGTGTTGATCAGATAGTCACGATTGATAGTCAGAGTCATGCGACGTCACCTGTTC
>DASCOB010000117.1:0-9297 GCA_036011785.1 Anaerolineales bacterium
TACCGTGCGTGTGCTGCGTGATTCCCATCGCGTAGAAAATTCCGCCCGGCTTGTTGGTCGCATACAGGCGCGCTACCGCGGCGATTTCTTGCCAGGGCACGCCGGTCACCTCGGCCACAAATTCCGGCGTATATTGCGCTAGCGATTGCGTAAGCGCCTCGAAATCTTCACAATATTCGTGGATAAAGGCTTCATCATAACGCGCTTCCTCCACGATCACGCGCGCCATGCCCATCAGCAGCGCGGTATCGCTGCCCGGGCGCAGCTGCAGGAAAGTATGCGCGCTGCGGCACAGGCCGATTTCTTTCGGATTGGCGACGACCAGCGTCGCCCCATTTTGTGCCGCACGTCGGATGCGGTGAGCGATGACCGGATGCGCGGCGGTGATGTTGGCGCCAATGGCGAAGATAGTCTTCATGCCGTCGATTTCGGCGATGGAGTTTGTCATCGCGCCACTGCCAAATGTGGTGACCAGACCGGCCACCGTGGGGGAGTGTCAGAGCCGCGCGCAATGGTCGATGGTGTTCGTCCCCATCACTGCGCGTGTGAACTTTTGGAGCAGGTAATTTTCTTCATTGGTGCATTTGGCCGAAGTGAACGCGGCGAACTTTTCGCCCTTGTTGACGGTGA
The DNA here is from genome assembly GCA_036011785.1 of Anaerolineales bacterium. GTDB lineage: Bacteria > Chloroflexota > Anaerolineae > Anaerolineales > UBA11657 > CAJWGI01. The sequence goes on from DASCOB010000117.1 coordinate 631, forward strand.
ACTTTTCCGCGATCAGGTCGAGGGCCTCATCCCAACTGGCTTTTTCAAAACTCCCATTTTTCTTGATCAATGGCGTGGTGAGACGCTCGGGATGATTGATGAAGTGGTAGCCATAACGCCCCTTGACGCACAAGCTACCCTGATTGGATGGGCGCTGCCGGTCCCCGCGCGCGCTGACCACTCGATTGCCTTTGACGCCCAGGTAGATGCCGCAGCCCACCCCGCAATAGACGCAAGTCGTCTGCACTTCGCGGGCAGGCAGCTCCGCCTGCTTGGGGGCTAACGCGCTCACTGGGCAGCGTACCACGCATTCGCCACAGGATTCGCATGCCGAATCGATAAAGGGCTTGTTGCCAAAAGTTCCGATCACAGTTCGATAGCCGCGATTGACAAAATCCAGCACGCCCAGCCCGACGATGTCATCGCAGGTGCGCACGCAGATACCACAGACGATGCACTTGTTGGGGTCATATTCAAAGAAGGGGTTGGAGCGGTCAACGGGCAGCAACTTGCTCGGGCCGCGCATCCGCTCCAGGCGCTCGCGCGAGATGCCGACATGCGCGGCGGCTTTGAGTAAATCGCAATCGGTGTTGAGCGGGCAGGCCAGACAATCGGTGTAGTGGTCGGCGATCAGCAGTTCTAGCGTGGTACGGCGCGCGTGGTCAACCGCTGGGCTGCTAGTGCGTACCTTCATGCCCGCGGCGACCGGCGTCTGACAAGACATCGCCATGAGTCCGCCGTCGATTTCCACCCCGCAGGTGCGGCACGCGCCGGCTGGTTTCAGGTCGGGGTGGTGGCACAAATGGGGGATGCTAATATCATTGGCCAGGGCGGCTTCCAGCACGCTGCTTCCGGCGACCACTTCCACTTTTTGATCGTCAATCGTCAGTTCAATTTTTCCTGTCATGCGACTGTCGCCTCTGGTAGGGGTAAAGAAGTTTGGGGAGAATATCTGCGCACCGCGTCGATTTTCGACGGGCAGACTTGATAGCATACATCGCAGCGCGTGCACAAATCCTGATCGATGATATGGACTTGCTTCAGCGCGCCTGTTATCGCCTCGGATGAGCAGTTCTTCAAGCACAGCAGGCAGCCGACACACAGGTCTGGCGAAATAAAGTACGAGACGAAATCCTTACACGTACCCGCCGGGCAGCGCTGCTCATAGATGTGGGCTTCGTATTCTTCGCGGAAATAGCGGATGGTGGTGAGCACTGGATTGGGCGCTGTTTGTCCCAGCCCGCAGAGCGAGCCGGTTTTGACGCCTTCTGCCATCTCTTCCAGTAGTTCGATATCTCCGGGTTTGCCGCGCCCCTGGGTGATGTCTTCCAAAATCCCGCGCATTTGGCGGGTGCCCAAGCTGCAGGGCGCGCATTTCCCGCAGGATTCTTTTTCGGCGAAGTCGAGGAAGAAGCGCGCAAAGTCGACCATGCAAGTATCTTCGTCCATCACAACCACGCCGCCGGAGCCCATAATTGTGCCGGCCGCAATGAGAGACTCGTAGTCAACCGGAGTATCGAGCAGGCCGGCCGGTATACAGCCGCCGGAAGGGCCGCCAGTCTGCACCGCCTTAAATTCTTTGCCGTCAGGAACGCCGCCGCCGATGTCAAAAATTAGTTCTCGCAGGGCCGTGCCTAGGGGCAGCTCGACCAGTCCGGAGTACTTGATCTTGCCCACCAGCGCGATGGTCTTGGTGCCTTTGCTTTTTTCAGAACCGTGTTCGGTGAACCACTCGGCGCCGTTCTGCAGGATTAGAGCTACACAGGCTAGCGACTCGACGTTGTTGATGATAGTGGGATCGCTCCACAGCCCCGAGATGGCGGGAAACGGCGGGCGTGAATTGGGCATGCCGCGCTCGCCTTCAATCGAGGCGATCAGGGCAGTTTCTTCACCACAGACAAACGCGCCTGCGCCCTCTTTGATCTTGATACGAAAGCTGAAATCCGAACCCAGCACGGTGTCGCCCAGCAGCCCGTGTTCTTCCGCGCGTTGGATTGCCTCGCGCAGCCTTTCCAGGGCCAGCGGGTATTCGGCGCGGCAGTAGATGTAACCTGTCTGCGCGCCAAGCGCATAACCGGCAATTAACATGCCTTCCAGAATCGAATGTGGGTCGCCTTCGAGCAGCGCGCGATTCATAAATGCGCCCGGGTCGCCCTCGTCTGCGTTGCAGATTAAGTATTTTTCGCCGCTCCCAGCGTCCCGGCAAAATTGCCATTTGCGCCAAGTGGGGAATCCGGCCCCGCCGCGCCCGCGCAGCCCGGCTTGCTGGACTGTTTCGATGATTCGCTCTGGCCCTATTTTGAGCGCTTCCACAAGCCCGGCGTAGCCATTGTTCGCCAGATAGTGCCCGATGTTGGTCGGGTCAATGAAGCCACAGTTGCGTAGCACGCGCCGGAGTTGTGGCTTTAGCACTGGCGTTTGCCACAGTTGCGGTATCCCTTCAATGCTGCCTTTCCCGAAAGTGCCCAGGCCTAGTTTAGGCAGAGGATCATCTCCAGCCAGATAGCTTTTGACCAGTCTTCTTATCTTATTGGAGTCGATGTTCCCGTAGCAGATTCCTGGTTGAGACGGTTTGGTAATGCACACTACCGGCTCGGCATGACACAGGCCAATGCAACCCACCTCAATGATGTTGCATTCTAGGTCATGTTCCTGATTTGCGGCCTTTAGTACCTTCAGGACTTCCAGCGAGCCGGCCGAGCGGCCACATGTGGCCGTCCCCACCAGGATTAACGGCCGTTGACCGTTGTGCAGGGTGTTCCATTGCTGCCGGGCTTGATGTCTAACCGCAGCGAAGTCTAACGCCATATTCACCCTTCTCTCTCGAAAATAGCTTTTAATTTCTGTATTGTTAGTTTGGCTTCCACTTCGCTGTTGATCATGGCGCAGGGTGCCAAGCTGCACGCCCCGATACATGCCACGGTTTCCAGTGAGTAGCCCAGGTCGGGCGTGGTTTCTCCCTCCTTGATGCCCAGATGTTCCTCCGTCTGTTCTAAAATCGTTCGGGCGCCGTTCACATGGCATGCGGTTCCGCGGCAGACCATCACATGCGTTTTGCCCAAAGGCGTAAAACGAAATTGGGCGTAAAAGGTCGCTACTCCGTAGACCCGGCTTGCGGGCACATGGGTGTGGCGGGCGATCTGGAGCATGGCATCTTCAGGAAGGTAGCCAAATTCTTCCTGTACTTGCTGCAAAATCGGGATGATTGTCTCCCGTTTGCCCTCGTGCGCAGATAGAATCGTGGTGAGAATAGCCGGCATTGATCGGTCTCCTGCCTGTTTCGGCTTGATGTTGCTGGTTTTGTGCCGAGTAAGCAAAGTATATCGCATAGCTGCGTTTTTCCACAGTGAGTAATTGCGCATGGAACACGAGACAAAAGACACTTGCATGCGCGCTCTGAACTGGCACAATGTTATTCGGACCTGCCTCCGTGGTTTGCTGTTGTGGTGACAGCTGCGCGTTTTTGTGGCATAATTTCGCGGCTCGATGGTCGCCTACTAAGGGTCGCTCAATTGCCGAGATTGGCCGTTGATTGGGGAACCCTCGACCATCGCTTCGAAATGGTGACACTACTCACCAGTGAATCGTGACGTGCTGTACTTGGCGCGCGGCACTGGCACGCTTATAATGATTCAGTCTTGGTTGGCGATGTGCCAGAGATGAGGAGCATGCCTCCGCGTGAAAGGTAAACCAATAAAAGGAGTTTAAAATGCCGAAGAAACTGACCCAATTGCTTTCGCCCGTTCCTAGCGATATTGAAATCGCCCAGGCCGTGCATCCGGCGCCGGTGCGAGAAATCGCTGCGGAACTGGGATTGCACGAGGATGAGCTGGTGCCCTATGGTGAATACAAGGCGAAGGTAAGTCTGTCTGTGCGTGACCGATTGAAGGATGTCCCTAATGGGAAATACGTTGACGTGACCGCGATCACTCCCACGCCACTGGGCGAGGGCAAGACCACCACCACGGTCGGGTTGTGCCAGGGTCTTGGCGCGCATCTGGGCAAGAAGGTGCTGACCTGCATCCGACAGCCCAGTCAGGGCCCGACGTTTGGCATCAAAGGCGGGGCAGCTGGTGGCGGATACAGTCAGGTGATTCCAATGGAGGACTTTAATCTGCATCTGACCGGGGACATCCACGCCATCACGGCCGCCAATAATCTGCTGGCAGCTGCTATCGATGCGCGCATGTTCCACGAATCCACTCAAACTGACGAAGCGCTGTTTGGCAGGTTGTGCCCACCTGCCAAAGATGGTGGTAGCAAGTTCTCTCCGGTGATGCTGCGCCGGCTGCAGAAACTTGGAATTGAAAAGAGCGACCCTAATGAATTGACCGAGGAGGAGCGCGGGCGCTTTGTGCGCCTGGACATCGACCCAGAGAGCATCACCTGGCAGCGCGTGCTGGACACGAACGACCGTTTTCTTCGCGGGATTACGGTGGGGCAGGGGCCGAAAGAGAAAGGGCGCACGCGCGAAACCGGCTTTGATATCACCGTGGCTAGCGAGATCATGGCCATTCTGGCGTTGACCACGGATCTGGCAGATATGCGCGATCGTTTGGGGCGCATGGTAATCGGTACAAGCAAAGGTGGCGACCCGGTTACGGCTGATGACATCGGCGTGAGCGGCGCGCTGACGGTGTTGATGAAGGATGCTATCATGCCCACGCTGATGCAGACGCTGGAGGGCACGCCGGCCTTTGTGCACGCCGGGCCGTTTGCAAACATCGCGCATGGCAATTCTTCCATCGTGGCTGACCAGATTGCGCTGAAGCTGATGGGGCCGGATGGCTACGTGGTGACCGAGTCCGGGTTTGGCGCGGACATCGGTATGGAGAAGTTTTTCAACATCAAGTGTCGGTATAGCGGGCTGGTTCCTAATGTGGTGGTGCTGGTGGCGACGATACGCGCATTGAAGATGCATGGTGGCGGGCCGAAGGTGGTGGCCGGCAAGCCGCTCGACTCGGCCTACACCGAGGAGAATCTGGCGCTGCTCGAAGCCGGCTGCGGCAACATGGTGGTACACATCAAGAACGCGCTTCGTTTTGGCGTGCCAGTGGTAGTGGCGATCAACCGCTTCAAAGATGACACAGTCGCCGAAGTCGAGCTAGTACGCAAGATTGCGCTCGAAGCTGACGCGGATGATGCAGTGATGTCCAATCATTGGACCGAGGGGGGTGCGGGATCGGTTGAATTGGCGAAAGCCGTGATGGATGCTTGCGAGAAACCGAACAACTTCAGATTCCTGTACCCATTAGAAAAGGGAATAAAGGAAAAAATCGAAACCATCGCCACGGAAATCTATGGTGCGGATGGGGTCGAGTTCTCCCCCGAGGCGGAGCAGAAGATCGAACTCTACAATCGCGTCGGCTTTGACCAGCTGCCGATGTGCATGGCAAAGACGCATCTGAGCTTAAGCCACGACCCGAAATTGAAGGGCGTCCCCGAAGGCTTCGTCGTGCCGGTGCGCGATATTCGCGCCAGCGTTGGCGCGGGTTTTCTCTATCCGTTGCTGGGCGCGATGAGTACCATGCCCGGCCTGCCCACTCGGCCGGTGTATTACGACGTGGATATCGACCTAGAGACCGGAAAGGTGGTGGGCTTGTTCTAGCGCGCGCGGAACAGACAGAAATCGCGCAATGCGCCGTGGCGTGAATCGCCGCGGCGCATTTTATTATTAACGACCGCGTGCGCACGAGTACTGGTATAGTAGCTGCGTGGCCAGTTCCACCACAGCATCCTGGCGTTATGAGTGCTTTGTCCGGTGACCTGATTCGGCAACGTCACTGGCCGATTATTGTGATTCCGGTCGTGCTGCTGCTTTGGTCGCGCTTCGGCGCGCCTGCGCTTGTTTCTGCCAGCTACCAAAGCGCTACCCAGTACGAGGGCATCTACCGGGCTCCGGCGGCTCCGGGAGCGGTCGGTGATCCGATCGCGGAGCAGGTAGTCATTTTCGTGGTGGATGGGTTACGCGTGGATGCATCGTGGCAGCTGTCGGGACTGAACCGGTTGCGTGCAAGCGGAGCGCAGCGCGTGTTGCAGGTCGGGCAGCCTTCGCTCTCCTTCCCTGGATGGACCGCCATCGGCACCGGCGCCTGGCCGGAGCAAAGCGGGGTTAGCTCGAACGACATCGAGCGCTCGATTGAACTGGACACTATTTTCAGCGCGGCGCATAGGGGGGGGCTGGACGCAGCCATTGTCGGGTCAGCCGGCTGGCGTACTCTCTTCAACCCGGAGGACGTGGAACTGCACTTACTTTCCGGGCCTTCGGTATATGACTCGCTTGAGGATATTCTGGCGTTCGATGAGCGCTTGGTTGGAACAGCGCGGAAGGTACTTTTGCGAGAGCCGCGGCTTGCACTCATCCATTTGCTGGGCGTTGATACGGCCGGGCATGGGTTTGGCGGTGCAAGCGCGGAGTACGTGCAGGCTGCTGTCGCGGCCGACCGGCTGATTGCCGGGTTGATAGCGTCCATTGACCTTAGCAGGGCAGCCGTTTTAGTGACTGCGGACCACGGTCACATCGGCAGTGGCGGTCATGGTGGACACGAAGACGTGGTTAGGCGCGTGCCACTGCTGGCGACAGGAAAAGGGATAAAACCTGGCGTGTATGCAGATGCGGGGCAGGTTGATATAGCGCCCACGGTGGCTGTGCTGCTCGGACTGGAGATCCCGGCGCACAACCAGGGGGATGCGCTGTTTGACCAGATCGATGCGCCCCCTGACTTAAGAGCAAGGCGCGCGTTGGATGTGGCTGCGCAGCTGGCGGACCGTCACCGAGCGCTGCTGTTGGCGATCGACCCCGAGGCGGAAATGGAGCAAGGTTTGCTCGAACGTGCGCAAATTGCAATGGCAGGCGCGGACTACGCCGAGGCGGAAAAACTAGCACGCGAATCGGGCGAGCAAACGCGCGCGCAGTGGCGGGCGCAGCGCGCGGCGCGATTGATGCGGGAGCGACTGTCGCGCGCGCCGATGGTCGCGCTGCTCCTGCTGCCTTTCGGACTGTATCCTCTCTGGTGGCGGCGCGCCGGTTGGGATTGGCGCACTCCGATGCTGGGTGCGCTCTTGTTTTTCGCATTGTGGCACGTGTTGTTCCGGGCGCGTGGCTTTTCATCGTCCGTCAGTTGGTTCAACATTGACCCAATCCTCTTCGTGCAACCGCGCGTTGTAGAAGGGTTGTTGGCGCTGATCGCTGTGACAGTGTTTGTTGGCGCGCTGGATCACCGGTCTTGCAAAGTGGACGTGGCGCTGGCGACTACAAACGCTCTTTTCTGCATTGCCGCCGGAATGGCGGTGCAGATTGTGGCTTTTTATCTAGCCTGGGACGTGGTTTATGATTGGTATCTGCCCGACCTTGCGGCGGGCGGGAAGTATTATCTGGACGTCTCTCTGTCCAAAATTTTCTGGCCACTGTCCGCGCTGCCGCTGGCCGCGCTGCTGCCATTGCTTTCAATCGTGGTAGCGTGGCTTGGCGCTGCGGTGGCGCGGAGAGTTAGGCGAAGATGATGCGCGCCACCGTGATTTATAACCCGCGCGCGGGCCGGTTTAACGTCGCGCATATGTTGCCGCCAGTGTGCTCTGAGCTCGGTGACCTGGGCTGGGATGTGCAATTTTGCACGGTGGGGGAGGGGCGCGACAATGACATTAACGCAATTGCGGGCGCGGCGTGTGATAGGCGCGCTGACGCGGTGTTCGTGGCCGGCGGAGATGGGAGCGTGGGGGCAGCCGCGGCTGTACTTTCCGGAAGTGGTGTGGCGATGGGAGTGCTGCCATGCGGTACTGGAAACGTCTGGGCACGCGGGTTGGGACTGGCGGCTCCGGCACATCCTTGGAGCGCAGCGTTGTTGTCGGCGGCGCTACGACAGGCAAAGGGGTCGGTGAGAAATGTAGACCTCGGGAGCTGCAACGGTCGCGTGTTTTTGCAGTGGGCCGGGGTTGGCTTGGACGGACACATCGTGCGAGGAGTTGAGCCGCGTGGGCGGATAGCAAGGTGCTTTGGGCGATGGCATTACATTGCGCGCGGCGTGTGGCTAGCGCGGAGTTGGCGTGGCGCGTCGATGCGCCTGCGCGGCGGAAACACTGGATTCGAGGGTGAGATGCTCGCAACGGTGGCAACGAACGTGCCGGCCTATGCCGGCGGGCTGGCTACGCTAGAGCCGGAGGTGCGGGCGCAGGACGGGCGGCTGGCGCTGTGGGCGTTTCGCGGTAAAGGCTTTGGTGATGCGCTGGCACAAGTCGCAAGACTTCTTTCCGGTCGCCATCAGGTGCATCGAAATGTGGAACGCGTTGTTGCGGCGAGCTTTCAGTTGGAGAGCGAGAAAGAATTGCCGCTGCAGCTGGATGGAGAACCGGCCGGAGCGGCAATGCGGTTCGAAATAAAGGTGGCTCCGAGAACTTTGCGCGTGCTCGTGCCGCACCGGCTCGGGTCGATCGGATGGCCTGATTACTGGCGATAAAGGCCGTTATTACTGACTATTCCGGCAGCGTTGACAGGATAGTGCGACGCGTTATAATTCCGTGCGTGATTTTGGCCCACTAGCTCAATTGGCAGAGCAGTTGACTCTTAATCAATTGGTTCCAGGTTCGAGTCCTGGGTGGGTCACTCTGAACTGAGTTCTACCCCTGATAGCACAGTTTTCCTTACCTAGATAGTTCAGCAAGATAGCTCTG
>DASCOB010000118.1:0-3048 GCA_036011785.1 Anaerolineales bacterium
GAAGTTGTGTTACTACTCGGGGGGTCGTCGTTCACAATCAGTGATGCGAAGTTGAAGATCAAGCTGGGCCGCCTGGACTCGAACCAGGATCGACGGATCCAAAGTCCGCTGTGCTGCCAGTTGCACCACGGCCCATGGCGGCGCTATTGTATCACAATCGCTAGGCCTTATAGCAGGCTGCCAACACCGCCTCATCAACTGCCGCCAGCGGCGGATGCTCCTGCTCGCGGCAGTCATCGTCCGCCAGCGGGCAACGTTCGTAAAACCGGCAGCGCGGCTGCGGGTCAATGGGTTTGCTCACCCCGCCTTTTATCTGCACGGCTTCGCGGCGCACGCGCGGGTCGGGGATGGGCACGGCTGACAGCAGCGCCCGTGTGTACGGATGGCGGGGGCGTTGTAGAATCTCCTCGGTCGGACCAATTTCCACGATCTTACCCAGGTACATCACCGCGATGCGGTCGCACATGTAGCGCGCAACCGCCAGATCGTGAGTGATGTAAAGGTAGGTCACATTCAGGCGCTGCGCCAGATCTTGCATCAGGTGCATCACGCCCGTGCGAATAGAGACATCCAGCATGGAGGTCGGCTCATCGGCAACCACGAACGCCGGCTCCAGCACCAGAGCGCGGGCAATGGCCACCCGCTGGCGTTGCCCGCCCGAAAGTTCGTGCGTGTAGCGAAACAGGAAACTGGAGGGCGGGGTCAATCCGACTAGGTCAAGAAACTCCGCCACGCGGCGCTCGCGCTCGGTCACCGTGCCCATGGCCTGCACTGCCAAGGGCTCAGAGACAATATCGTACACCGTCATGCGTGGATTCATGGACTCGTATGGGTCTTGAAAGACCATCTGCACATTGCGCCGAAAGTTGCGCAATGCGGACCCACGCAGTCCGGCCACATCGACCACATTTTCACCGATACACAGCTGCAGGCTTCCGCTGCTCGGCTCAATCAGTTTCACCAGCATCTTTCCGGTGGTAGTTTTTCCACAGCCCGATTCGCCCACCAGCCCCAGGCTTTCACCGGCGGCAATCTCAAAGCTCACTCCATCGACGGCGTGCACGAAACTGTGCGCCTGCCGGAACAGGCCGCGCTCCACCGGATAGAGCCGCTGCAGGTTTTGCACTCTGGCGAGCGGCGGCAGGGCGGCCATTATGCCTGCGCCTCCACCGGGTTCCAGCAGGCAACCTGCTGCTGCCGGCCACATTCCACCAAAGAGGGCACTTCTCGGTCGCAGCGCGAGACACGCTTCGGGCAGCGCGGGTGGAAGCGGCAGCCTTCCGGCGGGTGGAGCAAATCGGGCGGCTCTCCCGGCAGCGTCACCAGTTCGTGCTTCTCGCCGCTTACGCTCGGGAAGGACTGCATCAAGGCGGAGGTGTACGGGTGGCGTGGATTATGAAAGATGTCCTCAGTGCGCCCGATTTCGACCAGACGGCCGGCGTACATCACGGCCACGCGGTCGCTGACCTCGGCAATCACAGCGATATCGTGTGAGATGTAAATCATGGCCATATTGAGGCGCTGCTGGATTTCGCGCAGCCGCTTGAGCACTCCGTCCTGCACAATCACATCCAGCGCGGTGGTGGGTTCGTCAGCGACGATAATATCCGGATTGCAGGCAAGCGCCAGCGCAATCACCGCGCGTTGGCGCATACCGCCGCTGTGCTGGTGAGGGTACTGGGACTTCAAAACCGGGTCCAATCCCACTAGATTGAAGAGCTCATCGATGCGCTTGTCCATCTGCTGCGAAGTCAACTCCGGTGTGTGCTGCCGCATCGCCTCAATGATCTGCTCTTCGACCGTGTACACCGGATTGAGCGAATTCATGGCCGCCTGGAAAACCATAGCGATCTCTTTCCAGCGACGGCGGCGCACCTCACTATCGGAAAGGGTGAGCATATCCGCGCCATTAAGTTTGACGCTACCCGCCACGATGCGGGCGTTATCCGGAAGCAGGCGCAGCAACGCGACCGCCACCGAGGTTTTGCCGCAGCCGGATTCGCCCACCAGTCCGAGAGCCTCACCGCGTGCCAGCGAAAAGGACACGTCCTCAACGGCGGAGACATCCCCCTTGCGCGTGGCATAACGCATGGTGAATTTCTCAACCTGCAGCACCTTCTCGGTCAGTGAGTCTTTCATCACGTTCAACTAGCGCCTGCGCAGCCTCGGGTTGACCACCTCATCCAGCGCCCGACCAACCAGATAAAATGCCGAACATAGAAGCGTAATCGCCAGACTGGCGGGCACAACCAGGAACCAGCTGTCGAAGCGCAGCAAATACCCGAACACCTGTGTGGTGTTAATCATGATGCCCCAGCTCATTGATATCTCGGTAAGCCCAAAGAAAGAAAGCACAGCTTCAGAGAAGATCGCCCCAGTAACTGTAAACATCATATAAAGCAACGATAGCGGTAGCAGGTTGGGGATCATGTGCCTGAAGATGATGTGCCAGTGACCGCCGCCGGCAACACGGGCTGCTTCTATGTATGGCTTAACCTTGATAGCCAGTCCCTGCGACTTAATGATTACCGTAATACCACCAAATCCGGAGAGTAGCCCGATTACCACAGCCAGCTCCAGCATACCGATCGAACCCAGCGCGCTGAGCACGATGAGGATCGAGAGTGCTGGAATCATAATGACCAAATTAGCCAGTCGCATAAAGAGCATGTCGACCACGCCGCCGAAGTAAGCCGCCATTGCGCCTATGGTAGTGCCGATCACCACAGTGAGCACAGCGGCCATAATGCCCAGCAAAAACTCGTTGCGCGTACTGTACATCAATTGGCTGAGCACATCGCGTCCTATGGGGTCGGTGCCCAACAAATGCCGCGCGGAGGGCGGTGCGGGATGGAATGCGGTCTCCATATCGAAGCCCACCACCGGATCGTAAGTGCGCGGTTCCCACACGGTTTTCATCAGAATCGGGTGCACCACCGTCATCAGTGCGAAAAACGCGATTACTCCCAACCCCATCAGGCCAATCGGGTTCTCCGAGAACAAAGCCCACGAGCTTCGCAAGCCGCGCGCCATCAGACCGAGACGCAC
>DASCOB010000119.1:0-4260 GCA_036011785.1 Anaerolineales bacterium
AGGCACGCCGCCAGCGTTCATCCTGAGCCAGGATCAAACTCTTCGTAAGAAACTGCTATACCAGACCACACCGTGGCCCGATATATTTCCATTTGACCCGTTTATTACTTTCCTATCACTATTCAGTTGTTAAGGTCCCCACTGCCTGAGACACAAATCGCCGACGCATTCGCACCGGCGAGACCAGACCTGCGACCGCCCCCCGCCCGGTATCTAGTGTCTCCTTCTGTCTTTTCGGTTAACCTGAGCCTGAGCTCAAATCAACCTTTCAACTTAATCTGATGCTAGTTTAGCACTACAGCATGAGGTTGTCAAGGAAAATCCGACAGCAAAATCACATTGGCCCTCGTCCCTCAAGCGCCCGGGCGAGGGTGATTTCGTCTGCGTATTCCAGATCGCCCCCAACCGGCAGCCCGCGCGCCAGTCTGGTAATGCGCAGCCCGTTGCCTGCGAGCTGCTGGTACAGGTACATTGCAGTCGCCTCTCCAGCGAGGTTGGGGTTGGTCGCTAGGATGACTTCTTTCACCGGCCTGGTGCGCACGCGCTGCAACAGTTCGCTGATTCTCAGCTCGTCCGGCCCGATGCCATCCACGGGAGAAATGACGCCGTGCAACACGTGATAGCGCCCGCGAAACAGGCGGGCGCGCTCGATGGCCAGCACATCAAGCGGTTCTTCCACCACGCACAGGAGGCCGCTATCACGCTCCTCATCTGCGCAGACAGCGCAAGGGTCGGTCTCAGCCGCGGTGATGTTGAAGCACACGGAACAAAACCGTGTCTCGCTCTTCAGCGCCAGCAGCGCTTCGCCAAGACCGGTCACGTGCTCGGCCTGGGCACGCAACAGGAAAAAAGTCAGCCGCGAGGCGGATTTGGGGCCGATGCCCGGCAGCCGCGAGAATTCGTCAATCAGGCGCTGCACCGGACGGGGGGTGGCGGCGGCGTTCATCACTGGCCGGGCAGGCCCAACCCACCTGTCAACTCCTGGAGCCGATTGGCCGCGAGGGTTTGTGACTTCTCCATGGCATCGTTAATAGTGGCGGTGAGTAAATCGGCGAACATTTCACTGTCACCGTTCTGCAGCAGCTCCGGCGCGATGCGGATTTGCTGCACACGCTGATCGCCGCCGACCACGACGGTGATAGTCCCATCAACGCTGGTGGCAGTTACTGTTTCCCCCGCTAGGTCAGCGCGAGTCTTGCGCATCTGCTTTTGCATCTGCAGCAATTTCGTCACGAGCCCCCTGCTGGAGGAAGCCGGCGATTCCCGTTTGCCCTTACCTTTTTTCACCGATGAACCTCCTCTCAATTGCGCTCTCGCGCCCGCGCGCCTAGTTCCACGCCCAGTGCCACAACGCCGTCCTCAGCAACGTCGAGGTCCTCCTCGCTGCGGGCACTGTCGTTGCGAATGAACCGCACGCGGAGCGAGTGACCGGTGGCGGCAGTCAGTACGGCTTCCAGGTGCGCTCTCATCTCAAGGGTATCCAGTTTACTGATGGCAAATTCTTGGCGCACGCCAAGCCAGAGAGTCTCGTTCTCGATATGGTCGGGGCTGCACCATTGCAGTAGCGCCGGCAGGGTATGATGGTGTGCGCGGCTGCCGGCGATGGTTTCTTTCCAGCGCGCGTTAAGATCGGTGAGAGCCAGGTTGTCTCCAGGGGACACCGGAGGCGGGCCAGCGCTGCTCGAGGGGGCCGGTTCCGCCTGGGGTAGCGTAGCCTGCTTTTCTTTCCCTGGCGGCGGTTTCGGCGCTTCCGATTCTGCGCCGTCTCCTCGCTGCACGCAGTCGACGAAAGCCAGTTCGAGCGGCAATTGCGGCTGCCAGCCCGCCCGGCGATTCCGTGCGGCCTGATCAAATGCCTGCACGGCGGCCAATATTTCCCGGGATTCAAGGCGCTGCGCACAAGCTTGCATTGCGACCAGGGTCTCACCGGTGGCGTCTACGAGACCCGCGTTGCCAGTTTTACAGAGCAACATGCCCCGCAGGAAACTGACCATTTGCCGCGCGAATTGAGCCGAGTCTGTGCCAGCATCAACGGCGCTGTTAATCAATTCAAGTCCGGTCGCGGCTTGCTGTTCAACCAGCGCCTGCACCAGCGCGACCACGGTTGCATCGCTTGACGTGCCGAGCACCTGCTGCGCACGCTCAAGAGTAAGCATGCTTTCCGGAGAGACAACTAGTTGATCCAACAGGCTGACGGCATCGCGTAGGCTGCCGGTCGCCTGGCGGGCGACCACGTCCAGCACCTTCGGCTCCACCTTAATAGTCTCTTGCGCCACAATCGCCTGAAGTCTATCCACGATATCCGCCAGGGGAATACGCCGGAAGTTGTGGCACTGGCAACGCGAGCTAACAGTGGCCGGCACTTTGTGCGCTTCGGTGGTGGCCAGCACGAAAACCGCATAAGGCGGCGGCTCTTCAAGCGTCTTCAACAGCGCGTTGAAAGCCGCGCCGGAGAGCATGTGTACCTCGTCGATGATGTAGATTTTTCGGCTGCCTTGTCCAGGAGCATAGTTTATCTTCTCGCGCAGGTCACGCACGTCTTCCACGCTGTTGTTAGAGGCCGCATCAATCTCAATCAAATCCAGAAACCGCCCGGATGCAACGGCGCTGCAATGGTCGCAGCGGTTGCAGGGCCGCGCGGCAATATCAGCATCTGTGCAGTTCAAAGCCTTGGCCAGCAGCCGCGCCACTGTAGTCTTGCCGGTGCCGCGCGGCCCCGCGAAAAGATACGCGTGTGCGGTCTTTTTCGCCCGCAACGCGTTCTGGATGGTTTCGACCACTGCTACCTGCCCGACCACATCCGCGAAGGATGCCGGCCGCCATTTCAAATAAAGCGCCTGAGAGCCGGTCACCGCTCAATCACCCTGCAGCGCTGCATCTCTCGCTCCACGTTGAGGAAAGGCAGCTGCAATTGAAGCAACGGCGCGACAAGGTTGAAAGCCGTGATTCTCTTGTTCAGGCACTCCACACACTGCCTCGCCCGCCGCGCGTCTTTCGCATGAGCCGATTCCGCCCTGAAGCGGCCGATTTCCGCCCGGATTCCTAGCGATTCTTCAACCCAAGTTTGGAAGCAGGTTGGCCTCCTCGAGCACGCTGGAAAGCACCTGCCAACCAGGTTCCGCGCAGGGGTTTTCACGCAGCTGCAACGGCTGCCCGCTCCCCCCAAGATGATCAAAGTGGCCAGCCTCGCGCGCGGCGCGGATGCGTCGTTCGGCCAGCGTCTCCCACTCCGAAAGGGCGGGCGATTGCGGGCGGTCAGGGCAATTCGAAAGTGGCATGGATGTTTCCATCAGCGTCGAGCAGTTGTATTGCCCGCCCGGTCTGCCAGACAGCTTGATCTCGTCCCCAGAAAAGGTCAGTAACAGTGTCTTGCCCATCGCCCGAATGCACGCTGAGCTGCCCGGTCTGGTGCAGGCGCAGCACGGGAAAACGATACGCATCTCCCTCCGGTTGGACCAGCGCCCAGTTCGCGAGATCAACAGCTCCGCCAACATTCACGATGACAACTTGCTCAGTAGCCAAATCGCCAACGCCATCAACCGCGCGGATTGTAATCACCGGCGGCAGGCTGGAAGTGGCCACGGCAGCGGGCGGCTGCGGTGAGACCACTACGGTGACCGGCGCGCGCGTGGCCATTGGCCGCTGTGTCAGCTGCACCGGCTGCCGCGCCGGAATAGTCAGCAATTGATCGATAGTCAATGCGTTAGGATCATTGAGCCCGTTCTGTGCCATCAGTTCTTCGATGGTTAGATCATATTGCATCGCGATACTGCCCATTGTGTCCCCTGCATGCACGCGGTAGATAATAGGCTCGGTGGAAAGTTGCAGGCCGTGCTGCCTGGGTGACCCATCCAACATCACCGGGGAAGCACCGCCGCTCTCGCCCGTGGCCGCATCTGGAGCGCGGCTTGCCACAGGCTGGCGGTTATTCTCCCAGTAGAGCAGCACCGCAATCGCCACAGCTGCGGAAACAGCCATATTCAGGAGTAGATAACCGGCCAGCCGGGCGATTCTCACGCGCTATCCTCTGAGAGCGGATAATACACCCAGACAATCATAACGGCAAATGCAGCCCGGATTAATGTGAGCCTGAGTGGAGATTCACAGCCGGTGTCGAAGCGACACAGACGAACGCAGATGGGCCCGCCAGGATTCGAACCTGGAACCGGTCGGTTATGAGCCGACTGCTCTGCCATTGAGCTACAAGCCCGTGCACGTGAGCGGGCGACCGGATTCGAACCGGCGAATATCAGCTTGGAA
>DASCOB010000120.1:0-12980 GCA_036011785.1 Anaerolineales bacterium
TCCATGGTCGTGCTGTACATGCTCGGCGACAGACTGCCGGTCACAGAGGGGTCCGATCCTGTACCATTGCAAGCCGAATTTAGCAAGGACTCGCATGCAGTGCCGTCGTTGTCACCATCCAGTCCATGAATGTCTCCAGCACCCTGTGTGTTGCAGTATTCAAAGCACGCCTGGGCACTTGCCTGCGTGCTAAAGTCTGAGCAGTTCAAGGTATCCCCTGCGCAAGGACATTCTTCCGCAGGGTCGTTCTCGGCTGTCGTGAAGCGGAGCTGAACATGTACTGGCTCTGGCGCACCCTCTGCCCGTACCGCCGAGGTCGTTGCCTCCCCGGCCAGGGTCAGCAGCACGAGAACGCCCGTGAGGACGACCGATGTAACTCGTGGCTTACGCACGCCTCGCATCAGGAACGCGCCCCGCTCAATATCCGCCCAGGGTGGCCGCGGTGGCACTTGCCCTAATCGGGATACTCCCGAAGGCGGGGCTGAGCGCCCGCGCGAAGAAGCCCGGCGCATCCCGCTGGGCCTCAACCGTTACCGTTCCCACCGGTCCCCGCTCCACCAGAATTGCGCATGCAATCAGCGGGTAGTCCTGGCAGTACGTACTGGCGGAGTCCACGGCTCTGCCAGCATCCAACCTGAATTCCTGCTGCATGGCAAAGTCGCTTTCGTCCAACTCCATGGCGCCAGCAAGGGCCGCTCCGTCGGCCACAGCCTGCAACTCCTGGCGCACCCGCAGCCAGAAGAGCATGTCCGTCATCAGGGCGGTCATGCCGATCAACACCACCAGCAACACCGCGAACAGGATCATGATCGTGCCCCGCTCGTCAGCCAGGGAGTGCCGCCTAAAGAACCCGGTCATTGGCCTGAGCCTGACGTTAACTTGGCGTTATAGCCCCACCACGTACCGCCGTACTGCTGTCCACCATAATTCACGACGATCTTTACGTACCGTTTTGTGCCGTCTAACGATGCTGTAAGCATATTACCCGAGCCTGAATGATTGCCCGGTCCCTCCGGGCAGCTGAACGGAGGCACGAACCACAGCGGGCGGAAACGGCGAGGCGGGCAGCCGTACCAATACGGGCCGGACAGGACATCGTCGCCTGAAGAAACACCCGAAGTTTGGTCATTAGAGTAATAAATGGTTATCCAATCTGGCATACACACAGGGTTAAAATCCACTTCTACTGTCCCAGTCTTACAGTGCGCAGGCAACGGGCCGGTGTCCAGGAAACCCCATTCCTCATCTCGCCCCCCTCTGGAATAAGTCATTAGATTAAAACATGTTTGCGGAGTCGGAGTCGCCGCCGGTGTCGGCGTCCGCGTTGGTGTCGGTGTCCGCGTTGGTGTCGGCGTCCGCGTTGGTGTCGGCGATGGCGTCCAGGTTAGCGTAGGCGTCGGCGTAGGCGATGGCGTGAACGTCGCAGTGGCCGTCGGCGTAGGCGTTGACGTGTGCGTTGGCGTAGGCGTAGGCGATGGCGTGAACGTCGGCGTTGGTGTTGGCGTCGGAGTTGCCGTCGGGGGCGGAGGGCGGGGCACGCAGTCGAAGTCCTCGATTGGCCAGCGCGCCTTCAACGTCTGAATAGCGAAGGAGTGTTCCGAGCTGAGCGGCACCACACCGTCGGTCCCTAACGCGAAACCCAGCAGCCCGGTGGGGTCAAACACCATCTCGTAGTCGTATTCCAGGCGCACCGTGAAGAAGCTGTCTCGCGGATAGGTGTCTAGCGGAACAGGCTCGATCACCTCAAACTTCAACAGGGCCACCTGTAGCCCGCGGTCATCTAGAATCTCCAGTGCCTTGTTCTCAGCCACCTCCTCCGCCTGCCTGTATGCTGCACACTCGGGGTAGACACTGATCTCGGCGCCCACCCGCGCTGCTTCGCGCGCCGCCTTGTCCAGGTTGTAGCGCGCCAGGATAAGGAGCGAGAGCGAAATGGCTGTGAAGGTTAACAGCAGCAGGACCGGCGCCAGGATGGCAAATTCAAGCGCCGCCTGACCTGCGTCATCCCGTAGCCGCAGCGCTCTCACCCGGAACACCTTTAGTAACTCGAGAAACGTTCCAGTCGGCAACGCGCGGTACGCTCATAAGTTACCGACGGCAGCAGTGGCAGGAACCAGGGGAGATCTAACCGCGCTTCAACCTCAAAATCCCGATCACCCTGCGCCTCTTTCGTGATCCCTACCAGACGAATATCGGGCGAAATGCCGGCTGCCGAGGCGAAGCTGACTACCCCCAGGACGTCCTGCGCCATCTGTACAGCTTGTGCGGCCGAAACGCTCCATACGCCCACTTCCAGCGTATCGGGAGAGACCTGCGCCCGGGTCAGTGCCCCGACCCAGACAGCGCCCGTGCGACAGGCCCGATCCGCGGCGTAGTGTGTCAGACCGATCCCAAAGAGCCAGATGGAAAACTGCATCAAGCCGATAACTAGCAACAAAAAGACCGGGCCAACTATGGCGAACTCCAGCATCGACGTGCCGCGCTCACCACGAATGAGCGTCCGCCACAGTGCCGTCTCCGGTTTGGCCCCGCTAGTTACGGACATGGCGTGCCGGGGAACTCAATCGTGAAGGCCGCGCACCCGGCACTTCGGGTCGCGGCCAAATCGGGCGCATCCAGTTCCATGACTGGGGTCGATAATTGGCCAGAGGTTGCAGTCTGGCCGCCGAACATGTCCTGAACAACGTCAGTCAGGAGGTTAGTGTTGCGCATTGCGAGGATTGCCGCCAGGACAACGCAAATGACAATCAGGGACCACTCGACCGTGTCCAATCCGCGTTCGTCGCTCATTAACCGGACACGGAGATTGATCCATGCGTGTGCGCACCGGAACTGCCGCAGTAATACACCCACCGCCCGCACTCCTTGTGCGACGACCACGTTCATTGCAGCACCCGCAGCACTATCAGCCTCTGACCGGCGGCCGTCCGCATGGTGATCACGGACACGGACATTTGCCCAGCTTGTGAGAGATAGACGGCCATTTTCTGACCGGCCTCAGAAAACCGGGGGTCACCAGGAGACACGACCGGTGTCCAGTTGTCCTGCTGGAACCAGGTGCGATAGAACTGGTGTACCGTCTCCGGACCGTCCTGGGTAAGGTAGGTGAACACCCTCTCGGATACCAGTTCGGCCGGGCATCCCGCCTGCGCCAACAAATTGACGTGGCTCTGTTCGCAGGTCTTGATCTGCTTCGAGCGGACATCGGCCAGCGCAACCGAGCCAGGGTAAAGCGGCAGCACGTCCGCTGCGGCAGTTTTTGCGGGAGTGTCCTGTGTGACGGCGGCTACGGCGCTGCCGATGGGAACCATCCCCGACACCACAGCGGTCGCACCTTCAGTCTGATGAGTTGACCCAAAGGACTTTTGGGCAAGGAGATTAGTCGGCGGTACTCCTGTATCCGGCTGCAAGGCCGGCTTTACCAACTGCCATAGACCTAGTGCCCCGAACAAAACTAGCAGCAGAAGGGCGGCCGAGATTGCGAATCGCTGTGTGCCAAACACACTCTCGGCGCCCTTCACCATCCTAAAACAGCCCGCCGCGCAGGAATTCGATCACCAACGGTCCTCCCAGGACAAATAGCAGCGCAGGCATGATCAATATGGCCATCGGAACCATCATCTTGACAGGTGCTTTCATCACCTGCTCACGCATGAATTGCGAGCGGTGGCGCTTTAGGTCCTCCGACTGCGTGCGCAAGGCCTGCGCGATGGGCACGCCGTAACGTTCCGCCTGAATGATTGCAGATACCAGGGCGGATATTCCGTCGGACTCAACCCGTTCGGCCAGGTTTCGCAGTGCTTCCCGGCGCCGCACACCGAGCCGAACTTCTTGCTGCATCTCCGAAAGCTCCTCCGCCAGCGCGTTCTCGAACCGGTCACAGTACAGTTCAATGGCGCGGTCCAGGTTCATGCCTGCCTCGACCGCGACAATGAGAATGTCCACTGCTGGTGGCAAGCCGATGCGTATTTCGCGCTGCCGCTTCTCACTCATCGTGGTCAGAAAAGCGTCGGTCATCCGGAACCCGAAATAAGCCGCGCCCGGTAGCATAAAGCCCCAGACCAGGCCCAGATCAAGCATGGCCATGTACAACGCGATGATGACGATGGAACCGGCGGCACTCAGAACCTGAGCTCCCAGGAATTCGGGTGGAGTAAATTCGCCTGCGCATCCTGCCCTGATCATGCGTCGCTTTATCCGTTCCAATCGGCTATCGGTCGCCAGGGTAGCCAGCACCCGGGGAAAGCCAGGTCGTTGCTGCAAGGATTGAGAGTAGGTTATCAGCCGCGCCAGTAGGGCCGGAAGCTTCTGGTCCGCTTCCGTGTCAGTACTTTGTGGAGGTGCCACGCCCGCCTCATCAACCACACCGCCAAGGTGCCGTTGGCCCCGTTTACCGCGGCTCGCCAGTATGATCGCGTGAACCCCTGCTGCCACCGCAGCGGCGATTGCGAGCCCGATCAGAATAACCATTAGATCGTCCACAGCGCTCAAACCCGGATAACAGCAATCCGCTGGATGACCATAAACCCGGCAACTTGCATAATGAAACCTATTCCGAGCATCAGCCTGCCCAGGCCGGTGGAAACTAGCGGGGCGAGGAACTCGGGGTTCATCAAAAAAATTGCGCAAAACATTACGGTGGGCAGCACGCCCATAATGCGGGCCGACAGCTGGGCCTGAGCCGTCTGTACCCTCAGTTCCTGTTTAAGGTGGACCTCCTCCCTCACCATTTCCACCACCTCGCGCAGCAGGTCTGCCAGGTCACCTCCGCTGCGTTGCTGAATCAATATGGCTGCGACCACACTATCTAGCTCCGAAAGTGGAACCCTGTCCTTCAACGCGACCAAAGCCTCTTCCAGGCTCTGGCCGACCTTTATGTCTTGCACCACTTTTTTTAGTTCGGGTTGAATGGGTGCTGCGATCTCGGTGGCAGCCTGCTCCAGCGCCTGGATGACGCCTGCCCCTGCAGAGAGCGCGTTCCCCACCGCGGTTAACGCCTCGGGCAATTGGTCAAGCATCCTGTCCAGTCGCTGTTGGGACTTGCGCGTAAGCCACATGTAAGGCATCGCGGCGCCCATCGCACCAAACGCAAATCCGGCCAAACTGCTGCCTGTGAGCGCCAGGCCGATCCCGAAGGCCGCCAATGAGGAGAACAGGATGTAAATCAGGAAACGGCCGGCAGTCAAACCAGCACCGGTTTCTCTCACGAAGGCAATCAGCTTTTGGCCAGATTCTCTCCGCGATAGCCAGGCGGTCAGCCACGCTGCCTGTGAGGCCAGCCTTTCGGGCTTCTTTTTGTCAGCCGCGAGCGGTCCCAGGCGGCCCCTGAGAACCTTAGATTGCTTCAGAGCCCGATAGGTGATTCGCGCTGCCAGAGCCATGAACCCCACTGCCACACCGACCAAAAGTGCTATGCCCAGGCTGGGGAATGCAGGGGGCATGACCGGTCCTTAACCAAATACAGCTAAAGGAGGTAGTTCCTCGAGGGAAAGACGAAGCTTGGGGAGCGCCTGCAGCTGTGCGCCAGTGTAGACGTGCTTGTCGTTTTCCAGTTTGAAGATTTCTGTTGTGTTCACCTGGTCGCCACCCATACCGTGTACTTCAGCAATGCTGGTCACCTTCCTGCTTCCGTCGCGCATCCGGCGGACCTGGACGACCAGCTGGATCGCCATGCTCACTTGCTGGCGGATAGCTACGACCGGGATCTTCAGACCGGACATGAGGAACATGATCTCAAGTCTGTGGATGGCTTCCTGCGGGGAGTTGGCGTGCACCGTGGTGATCGAACCGTCGTGGCCCGTGTTCATGGCCTGCAACATGTCCACCGTCTCCTCCGCACGGCACTCGCCAACCACGATCCGGTCGGGCCGCATGCGCAGGCTGTTCACCACCAGATCACGAATCGTGACCGCCCCTTTCCCTTCCAGGTTGGGAGCTCTAGATTCAAGCCGCACAACGTGCGGCTTGTGCTGATGAACGCGCAGCTCCGCGGTGTCTTCGATCGTAATGATGCGCTCCTCATCATCGATGAACATAGAGAGCGCATTTAGCAAGGTGGTCTTTCCACTCGCCGTACCACCCGAAATGAGAATGTTTAGCCGGCCCTGCACGCAGATCTCGAGGAAATCAGCCATTTCCGGGCTGAGCGTGTTGTAGCGGTGGATCATGTCGTGAATAGTGATGGATATCTCTGGGAATTTCCGGATCGTGATGGTGGCGCCATCGAGCGCGAGCGGCGGAATGATTACGTTGACACGCGAACCGTCGGGAAGGCGCGCGTCCAGGCGTGGGCTGCTCTCATCCACGCGTCGCCCGATCGGAGCGATGATCCGGTCGATGACGTGCATCACGTGCGCTTGATCATCAAAACACACCGCGGTTTTTTCCATCTGTACTCTCTGCTTTATACGACGGGCGACCCACACCTCATCCAAGCGGTTTACCATGACCTCTTCCACCTGTGGGTCACGCAGCAACTGATCAATGGGTCCGTAACCCAACACCTCATCGACGACATAATCCTGCAGCTCGGCTTGCGTGTTTACTGGGATCAGGTACCCCTGCTCGGACACGATCTGGTCCACCAACTCAATCAGTTTGCGCCGAACCCGTTCGGGGTCCTGCTTCATTATCTCTAAGAGTTCTGTGGGGTTTATCTCGGCGTAAACGCGCTCGCGCAGGAATCTGCGGAGGTCCTGCGCGGAGATGAACTCCTGAGCGGGAGCGTTCATGCCATTTCCGTCAGGTATTCCCGATGGACCCAGAATGGCAGCGCCGAAATCCGCCACCATGGGTCGAAGAGATTGTTGGAGCGGCGCAGATGCTGTGAGCACTTCATCGGCTTTTGCTCCTGTGTTCAGGCGCCCTTCGCTTCAACAAATTGCACCACGCTATCGGCCATCGCCTGCAAGCTTTGCGACAGGCCCGAGTCGGGGATTTCAGCAACAGAGCGACCGAAATTGAGGAACTCTTGCAAAGTGTCATGATCTTCAGGGATGGTAGCGCACACCCGGCAGCCGAGCGCTTTTTGAATCTGCCCTTTGTCCAGCGCGTCTTGGGTTCCCCGTCGGTTGAGTACCACCTGCAGGCGGTCGAGCGGGTATTGCAGGTCCCGGTAATGCTTGACCAGCTTTGCATTGCTGCGAATGGAGATCACGTCGGGATTGACCACCAACAGTACCAGACTGCTGTCACGCAAACACGACAGCAGAATGTCGTCGACATGAGATGCCGTGTCAACCACGGTGAAGCCCACGGCCCGATTGACGAAACGCAACAACTTCTCGATGTCCTGCGCGGCGAAATCCCTGGCGTCGTCCGGGTCCTTGGGCGCCAGTACTACGCGCAGGTCATCAGCACCTTTCAGGTAAATCTCGTCCATAACCTCAGGGCTCAATTCAGAGAATATGGAGCTAAGGCTGCGGATGGTCTTCTTCCCATGCAAATTAAGAAAGAGATCCACATCGCCAAACTGGAAGGCAAAATCCAGTAGGGTCACATTCCCCGGGTGCTTGGCCGCGAGCCGGGCGGCAAGGCTAGCGGCGATGAAACTCTTGCCACTGCCACCTTTTGCGCTGGCCACAGTGATAATCTCGCCTGCACGGCCTGGCCTGACGCCGGGCGCAGCGCCGGGATGCCCGCTGGCACCCTGCCGCACTCTGTCATATGCACTGAGAATGCTCTTTGCGAGTTCATCGGCAGCCACAGGCATCAGCAGAAAGTCATGTGCCCCTGCCCGGATGGCGTCCCGGTACAAGCCGGCAGCACTCTGCGCCGCAATCAGTATGACACCGACGTTAGAAAACTCGGTCAGGAGCGACCGGGCGACGTCCATCCCGGAAACAGGCAGGGATTCGGCTTCTACCAGCACCACATCAGGAACCCTATTTCGGGCCTGCTCGACGGCTCTTGAACTGTCCGAGGTGGCCCCGACTTCCTGAAGGGACGGGGTCGTTGCTAGCAACACCCGAAGCTTATTCAGGCTGGCGTCGTTTCTCCCGATGAGGAGGAGTCGAACTCCTTCTACCTTAGAAGAAGCGCCGCGCACCGGAGGCATATTCACCGCATGGAGTGCAGGGCGACGGAGACATCCGTTTGCTGTACCGCGGTGGCAAGCCGGACCACCTGCTCCTGCGTCAGGTCAAGGATAAGAATCTTTTCCGGGAGGCCCCTACGCGACGAGCCACCGACCATGCCGAGGTCTGCAGCTGAAGAGCCAGGTGCCTCTCCGAATGGAAATTGGCCTGCTATGCCCAGTACGATGACGTCTTCAAGTAACACTTCGCCGCCCTCGCCGCCGGCACTGATAACGTCAATGTGGTCAGCCTGGGCTATTGAACCCCCAACGGCATCCTCAGGCTTCATCGCCAGCGCATACGCGTAATGCCCGTCCGGGACGAACGCGGCGGGGACACCCGCCTCCTCAAGTGGGGCGACCAGCTTTGATTCCAGCACCGGCTCGTGCGCAACAAGCGGGACCAGGGCAATGCGCTCCACGACCGCTTCGCGCATGGCCAGGCTCCCTGCGGGCAAGCTGCTTGCCAAGAAGGTCGCCTCCGTGAGGTGCTCGTCCGTCAATCGCGTGCCGAGCGGGATGTCTTCTGCGGCGACGATTACCGTGGCCAGATCACCAGCGCGCTGACGCGCCTCGAGTGCCTGCTGCTCACGCCTGTCCTGCAAGACCAGGCTCAGCGCAAAAGCCAGGATACCGCTGGCCAGTGAAACAATGATGTACTTTCGAACCGGCGACATTAGATGATTTCCTCAACTCCGGGAAGACAGGGGAAAGCGCCCTTTTCTATCAAGACACCGAGGCCGCCCTGAAATATCCCAGGCCAAAACTGTGCCTGCGCAGGCGCGTAGGCAGCAGCCAGGTTATGCCCGGGCCCTACTATCCTCCGAGCGCGTTAACCATATTCTGGAATACGTTGCTAATTTGGGATCCCAGGTTACTTGCAGCAATTATAACCACCAGTGCAATCACGATGATCATAAGGGCCCACTCGACCGTCTCAAGTCCCCGTTCGCCATGAGCGAGTTGCCGTGAGGCGATGCGCACTTTGGCGCTGATATCACGCAGGTGCAAGTTTGAAAACATGACTACCTCCTTGGGATATAGGTCCACATTTCAGTCATAGTCGCAATCATAACCATCCGGCGTTTCACCACCGTTACAACGCACGTCCGTTTGCGTGCAGCGGGATTGGTCACGGTAGTTAGCTCAACTTGATTTGTCGCGCCAATCTGAATATCAATATAACAGAGTGAGGTACACAAGTCAATCAGGCTAGGCCAATGCGAGCGCGGGCTCCGCGGTCCCTGAAAAGCACTCACCGGACGTCGGCATGCATGCACCATCATCTCTCCAGGTTTACCGTAACGTCGATGGTCCGGCCAGGGAAAACGCGAAGGGCCCAATAGTGGATTCCCATGATTCACTCCTGTAACCCTGCTCTGCTATACTATACATACGTTTTTTTCACTCAAGAACGTGACACACTTGAAATGGCCGTCGTGACAACCATCTGAAGAACAGCTTGGCCGCCCGGCCAAATGCCGATGAGCACATCTGACTCCCTCCAGCGAAAGTGTGACCATGGATAGAAAACCGCGCCTGCTGTGTAATCCGAGACGCATAACATGCTAAAAAAACTAGTTCCCATTGCCCTGGCATGTGTGCTCAGTCTCTCAGGGATCGCCCTGGCTGCAAACGGCATTTCTGTGGCCATCAACTTCGTAGAGGCTATTCCGGACGCTACTCGCCAGGGCTACGACGTCACCGCCTATGTCAGCGTACTCGACGCCTCGGCAAAACCGATCGTCGGTTTGACGAGCGCTGACTTTGCCTTGACCCAGGACGGAGTGCAAGTGACCGAATTCGAAAGCAGCCCGCTAACCGGTCCCATGAGCCTTGTTCTTGCCATAGACGTCAGTGGCAGCATGCGCTCACAGGGACGCATGGATGCCGTCAAGGATGCCGGCGCCACATTCCTGGGCGGTATGACTGACCAGGACCAGTCCGCCTTACTAAGCTTCAGCGCGGAGCCTAAATTAGAGCACAGTCTCACCCGCAGCCATGCGGATGTCTTGAATCTTCTGCAAAAATCAGAACCGACCCCGGGTGCCAGCACCTGTCTGTGGGATGCCGCCTATGAAGCCGGGCAGCTTGCCTCCAGCGTCGCCAGGGGAAGACGCGCGGTAATTCTGCTCACCGATGGGTACGACGAGACCCTGGCAGGCGATAGGTGCTCCACGCTGACAGTGGAAGACGTTATTCAGTTCGCATCAAAACCAATGACGCGCGTACCCTTCTACACCATCGGCGTGGGAAACGATGTAAACGTTCAGGACCTCACCCGCGTGGCCGATCTCACCGGTGGACGGTCACTTTTCGCACCCGAAACAGATGACATTGATCTGCTTTTTGCTGATCTTTCCGCGCAGCTCCGCCAGGGGTACCAGATAACGTACTTCACGTCGGTACCCAGCGGTGACCACGAACTTTTCGTGCAGTTGGATTACCAGGCAGAGCGCGACCAGGACGTACGCAGTTTTCGTGCCCCGCCCCTGCCGCCCACCGTAAAGCTGCTGGGTCTTGAAAACGGCCAGACCGTAACAGCTGATGTGGCGCTTGCAGCGATGCTCACGGGGGACGTTGTGCCCACGCGGGTCGAATTCTTCGTCGGGGAGCAATTAATCGCCGATGACACCGACGCGCCATTTGAAACCAACTGGTCCACATCCAGCCTGGAAAGCGGCCCATATCTGGTTGCCGTCAAGGCGTATGACACGAGTGGAGCACTGCTGGCTTCCCGAGAAATCAGCTTGTTCTTCGATGCGCCCGCGCCTGCCACCAGCACACCGACCAAAATACCATCACCGGAGCCAACCCTGCCAGAGCTGGCGCTCCCTGCAGATGTGCCTACAGATGTACCGACAGCCAGCGTGGAACCCGGGATTGCGTTCGTTGGGTTACGCGACGGACAGGAAATTTCCGGCGACCAGGTAATGGTTGTGGAATCTACCGGGCTTCCGCCAAGAAGAGTTGATTTCTATGTTGGAACGCGCCTATTAGTGGCTGATGGTGACGCTCCGTTTGAAGCTGTCCTGGCTACGGGTGAGACCGAGCCCGGAACGGTCACCCTGCGCGCCGTGGCGTTCGATGATGCAGACACGCCTCTGGCCGAGGCACGCATCAACGTCGACTACCAGCCGCAACCCGAAGAATCCCCTCTGCAAACCGCCGACATCCTGCTGGTAGCCCTGCTGGCTATGGCAGTGATCGCCTTGGTGGGCTACCGCTTGTACCGCAGGCGCAGCCAGACTGCGCAACAAGCCTCTGTGTCTGCCGACCGGGGTCCGTCTGTTCTGGGGGAGCGCCTGGACGAGCTCGATGAGGGCACAGAACCAGGGCTGGGCGCGACAGGCCATCACACCCGTGCAAAACTGTCGGTCTTCGCCAGCGCTGATCCCGGCCTCAACGGCCAGGACTTCGAAATCTGGGAGCAAAAGGTCGTAATTGGAAGGAGCCAGGACGCCGACATTTGCCTACCCGTACAACCGGTCTCCAGAATCCATGCAGAGATCAGACTGGAGACAGTGCCCGACGGGGAAGTTGAGGCCGGGAAGCCCAACACGAGTTTCTTCCTGCATGACACCGGTAGTGACGGTCAAGGCAGTCAGTTCGGTAGTTTCGTCCACAATGAGCAAGTACCACCAGGAGGACGGTTGCGCCTGACCGATCACTGCGAAATTCGTATCGGCCGCACTGGTCGCCCACAGCCTCCGGTGCGCATGCGCTTCCGAGATCAACGCAGGCAGGCCTCCCCGGCCCCCGGAGAGGATGCGACCCGGGACGATTTGGCTCTGGGCGGCATGGAACTGACTAACGAGGGTGGCGCCTCTCTCCGAAATGGCGACTTTACCACCGAGCATGATGAACGCAAAATGTGGTCGGGAAATGACGATGCGCCTCCCACAAAAGAATTGCCGCATGACGATAACGGCAGTTAATTTGTAGTGCCAACGCAACCTGAAATCCACTCAGCGCAGGCATCCGATACTGGACGCGTCCGCACCGATAACGAAGACAGTGTGGGGGTATTCGATCCGGTATCTCGCGATGGTTCCCACGATAACCTGTACTTAGTCTGCGACGGAATGGGCGGGCACCAGGCGGGTGAGATTGCCAGTAAGATCGTGGTTCACGAGGTGGCGCAGGCTTACGCGAGCCATCTCGCGGAGCACAGTCCCACTGCAGCGCTAAGGTTGGGTTTGCAGCAAGCCCATGAGGTGCTTTGCGAGCGAGCTTCTGAGGACGCTGATCTTCAGACCATGGGCACCACGGTGGTTGCAGCTGCCCTGCACCAGGACGCTTTGTACATTGCGAATATTGGCGACAGTCGGGCCTACCTGCTTCGCGCTGGGAAGTTGGAGCAGATCACTACTGATCACTCCCAGGTCATGGCGATGGTAGCAGCTGGTGCTATAACCGAGGAAGAGGCGGCCGAGCACGAGGACCGCAGCGTGCTCACCCGTTCGATCAGCGCTTCCCGCGACAGCGTAGAACCGGATATGTTTCAACTCGCTTTTGGCGACGGTGACGCCTTGCTGCTGTGCACAGATGGCCTGTGGAGCCATGTCTCTCACGGACAGATAGAATCTACCGTTTCCCGCCTTCCCCCTGAAAGAGCGGTCGACGCGCTCGTCAAGTTTGCCAACCGGGCGGGCGGCGGCGACAACATCAGTGCCATCATCGTTCGCCGTGGTCCGCTTCAGGTCCATAAGGACGCGGAAACACAGGAGTTCCTGCTTCCCGAAAGCAAATCTGCAACGCGCCTGCCCGCATGGGCGATCGCGCTCATTGTGCTGGCGCTGGCCGGCCTGGCTTTATTCGCAGCGTACTTGCTCAACTGGCTGCGGTGACGCCGTACGATAAATAAAATAGCGCACTCTCACCCGGGCTGCGGCCACAAATGCGA
>DASCOB010000121.1:0-39156 GCA_036011785.1 Anaerolineales bacterium
CACACCTACCGGTAGATGTGCAGGCGCTTGGCGCAGACTTTTTTGCATTCTCTGGGCATAAAAAGTGTGGACCTACCGGCGTGGGTGTGCTGTGGGGGCGGTCTGAGCTTTTACAATCGATGCCACCATTTCTTGGGGGAGGTGACATGATAAAGCGCGTGTACCTGCGTGATTTCGAGCCGAATGAAATACCCTACAAATTCGAGGCTGGGACGCCGCCAATTGGGGAAGCGATTGGTCTGGGCGCAGCGGTTCATTTTCTCACCGAAGTTGGCATGGAAGCCATCTGGAAGCACGAGCAATGGCTTATTGAATACGCGCTTGAGCGACTGCAGGCCGTTCCTGGAATCAACGTTTACGGTCAGACTGCCGGGGAGCGGGGCGGTGTGGCGGCATTCACCTTAGATGGCGTTCACCCACACGATGTTGCTCAGGTGCTCGATGCTCATGGCGTTGCGGTTCGGGCGGGCCACCATTGCGCCATGCCGTTGCACGACCGGTTTGATCTGGTAGCAACGGCGCGAGCATCTTTTTATTTGTACAATACGCGTGACGAGGTAGATGAGCTCATCGGCGGGCTTTACAAAGTGAAAGATCTGTTCGGATAAATGGGATTGCTACTATGCACGATATGTATCGGGAGTTTATCCTAGACCACTACAAGAACCCTCGTTTTCACGGCGTACTGGACAACGCGGACATAACCTACGAGGATGATAATCCGCTCTGCGGGGATGTAATTCGCATTGACCTGCGCGTGAATGGGGACAACCGCGTGGTTGATGCAGCCTTCTCGGGCCAAGGGTGTGCTATTTCGCAGGCATCCGCCTCGATGCTGATGGAGGAGATTCAAGGAAAAACTCTGGATGAAATCAAAGAGTACACGCGCGATGATATCCTCGAAATGCTTGGAATCGAGTTGGGGCCCGTGCGCTTGAAATGTGCGATGCTGGCGCTTAAAGTACTCAAGGTGGGCGCATACGGCGTGCAGGAATGGGTGGAGGACTGATGATGACATCGCAGTCTGTCTGCGCAGACCTGCGGGTGAGAGTTGTCGGAATGAAGGGTCGGGGTTGAGGGAGTAGTGCGCTTCACGCTTGCAACAACTGGGGAGTTGGCGCCTGGAGAGCGAAAACCTTTCGAGCTCGATGGGCGTCGAATTGTGCTTTTCAACATCGCTGGGGAATATTACTGCATCGCGGATGTTTGCTCGCATGATGGCGGCCCAGTCGCGGAGGGCGAGTGCGATGGCTTTGAGATCGAATGCCCTCGGCATGGAGCTCGCTTCGACGTGCGCGATGGAAAAGTGCTGTCGTTCCCGGCGATAAGGGACATTCCCGCATACCCGGTCTCTGTGGTTGACCAGAAGGTTCGGATTGACATTGACGAGAGTTGAATTTGTTCTCGTCGACTCCGTATACCAATGGTTCCGACTTAACGAACAACCAGAAACTCTAAAGGGCTAACGTGCGCTCGTAAACCGAGCGGGTGGCTTGGGCTGCCGAATTCCAGGTGAAGGCAGCGGCCCGACTGCGGCCGCGCGCTGCCAGCTGTCGGCACATGTCCTCATGGCGGAGCAGTCGCGTTATCTCTTTTTTCCACGTGCTTGCGTTCTCGGGCTCGCAAAGAATGACTGCGTCTCCGACGACTTCAGGCAGGCTGGAAGAGTTGGAACACACTACCGGGGTTCCGCAGGCCATGGCCTCTAATGGCGGAAGCCCAAAACCCTCATAAAGTGATGGAAAGGCAAATACTGTTGCGGCGGAAAGCAAGGCAGGCAGGTCGGTTTCAGGGACTTTGCCCAACAAGCGCACATTATGCCGGACGGGGGAGTTTTGGAGCTCATCAATAAAGCCGCGATACAGCCAGCCGCGATTGCCCGCCAGCACAAGTGCGACGTGTGGGTGAAGGTGGTGGAGCATTTCAAAGGCTCGCAGGAGCGTGGCATGGTTTTTTCGTGGCTCGATGGTGCTGACGCAAAGGATGAAGGTTTTGGGCAGGCCGTAGGCAGCGCGCACGGCGGCAAGGTGTTTCTCGTTTGTCACCGGGCGGAAAGAGGGCGAGATGCCTTCTGGTATGACGGTAATGCTTTCGGGATTTATCCCGAGCAAAGCAACCGCATCGTTTTTCGTGTTCTCGGAAACGGCAATGATGGCATCAGCGCGCTGCAGGAATCGCGGAAACATTTGGCGGAGGAATATGCGATTAAGCGGGCGGTGGTATTGGGGTAAGAGCAATGGTATCAAGTCGTGCAAAGTGAAGACGGTGCGGACGCGGCGAAACCGGGGAAGCAAGTGGCCAGTGCTGTGGTATAGCGCGACGCCACTGAAAGAGGCGTCCATGCGCGGCCCGCCAAAGTGAGTTAACGCGGTGCGCAGGCGCCAGGGTTTGTTGGAAAGCGTAAAGGAGTACTGGGGCATTTCCCTTAGTGGCGCCGGCACGTTGGCAGTCGCGCAGTTGTTGTAGGCGATGGCATAGTCTCCGCCGGGATTCGTGCTGAGGAGCCCGCCTATCAATCCCAACGCGTAGCGTCCCATCCCAGCCTGGCGCTGCAAGACAGGGGAGGCTTCGATGCATATTCTTGTGCTCATTCTAAGACTGACCTACCAGATCCTGGATTTGGGCAGTGACGCGGCTGATGTCGGCGTGATTGCGATCGGTGCCGTTAATAACGATGTCGGCGAATTCACACCCGGGTTTGACGAATCGGATGTGGCCGGGCCGGACGGTGGCAAGATACTGATGCAAGACTGACTCAACTGTGCGCCCACGTGTGCACCCACGTTTGGCGACATCTCGTTGGAGTCGGCGCGTCAGGTGTATGTCCGGGTCTGTGCGAACGTATATTTTCATGTCTAACATTGTGCGCAGTGCTGCCACGGCGTAAATGAGGATGCCCTCAAGGATGATGATTTCCCTGGGCTGCGCCAACGCGGGGGTGGCAACGCGTACATGGCGTGCAAAGTCGTAAGATGGGATGGCGGCTGGCTGCCCACGCCTGAGGGCCATGAGATGGTCTATGAGTAACTCTGTCTCGAGCGCATCAGGGTGGTCGTAATTGACTGATGCGCGCTCGGCAGCAGTGAGGTGGGAGAGATCAGTGTAATAAGAATCGTGCTGTATGCTCGCAACGAGGTGAGACCCCAACTGTTCAATTAACGCTTGCACCAGCGTGGTTTTGCCGGAGCAGCTACCGCCGGAGACGCCGACGAAAAGGGGTGTTTTGCGTATGGTTGGCATGTGTGGCACGGGTTTAGGGCTGCACGCGGCGGCCGTGTCTCCACGTGTACACGCTTAATTGCGGCGTAGTCCATTCGCCGGTTTCATCGAAATTGACGTAGCCTGAAACACCGTAGAAATCTGTTTGGGTGAGCGCATCGGCGACATATGTGGCGGTGGGCACGGCAGCTGCCGACAGGGCTGTGAGCAGCACGTGGGTAGCTTCATATGCATGTAGAGATACCCATCCCACGGATTCATCGGGGAAGGCAGCGCGGTGATTAGCGACAAACATGGATGCTTCCGTGACAGCGGGCGGGTGCGGTCTGGGGGTAACAAAGTGACTCCCGTCAGCGTTGTTCCCGGCAAGGCGGGCGAATTCTCGGAGCGACCAGAGGGGGCCTCCGACAATCGCCGCACTGAGATTATCAGAGTGTCCAATCGCCAGTAATTCCGCACCGGTCACGACGTCGCAAAGGCATATGGCTGGCAGATCATACTGCGTGGCAGCTTCTTCCATTGCGGTGGCGAGTCCTTCTGTTGTCGGATAAAGCCGGAAGAATGTGCGCCCGCCGTTTTCCGGAGCAGGTGGCGCGGCGCTGGTGGCTAGAATGGGTAGGTTGGCGCGGGCATAGATCGGGGCGGCTGCGGTGGTGCCACTGTCCAACCAGTGGCCGATAACCGCCACTACGGCTGTATCGGTAAGCATCCTGT
Organism: Anaerolineales bacterium; assembly: GCA_036011785.1. Lineage (GTDB taxonomy): Bacteria > Chloroflexota > Anaerolineae > Anaerolineales > UBA11657 > CAJWGI01. The sequence goes on from DASCOB010000121.1 coordinate 3,934, forward strand.
TCGCCTGCTCGATGGCAGTGTCGGGGTCGCCGGCGTCGTCAAGAGCCAGTAGTACCACTGGGTGCCCACGGATGCCGCCAGCTGCGTTGAATTCGGAAAGCGCCAGACGAGCGCCGTGAAAAGCCTGATACCCGATTTCGCGATAGCGACCTGAAAACGGGGCAACCAATCCGATCTTGATTGTTGCGGGCGCGCTGGGAAGACATGCGGTCAAGCAGAGCATAATAGCTGCGATGCTAATGGGCCGCGGCCAATCTTCACGTAACGGGTGTGCGGTAATAATCGTCAAGGTTCGCATTGCCATAGCAGATGTTCGCGGTATGTGCGCGAAAAATTATGACGCCCGCTCCCGTCGCACACAGCTCGAAAATACAGGAATTCGGTGGGGGCGGGATTGCCGACGCTCTCGAGGATGCTTGCGCCTGGGCTGGCGATAGGTCCGGGCGGCAGTCCGGGTGGCAAATACGTGTTGTATGGGTGCTCTACCAAACGGGGGTCGATGGAAATCGGCGGCCACCAGTCTGTTGGTGTGGCCAGCGCGTATTGTACGGTTGGGTCGGCGGCCAGCGGCATCCCTAGGGCGAGCCTATTTAGGAAGACGCCCGCAATGAGGGGCGCTTCGCTTTCGCGCATCGTCTCACGCTGTACTATCGATGCCAGCGTAACGAACTGATGCAGAGATAAGTTACGGTTATTGGCGAGACGGCTCAGGTGTTTGGATTCTCGGTCGAATGCTGACAACATCATGCTGAGCACTTCGGGCGCAGTGGAGCGCGGCGCCAGAACGTAGTCGCCGGGATACAGAAGGCCCTCGAGGGTGGCGTCAGGAGGCAACGTCGAGAGAAACGAATAATCTCCCGGTAATGGCAGTTCGCGTGCACCTAGCGTCAAAAACGTGTTGCGGTCAACGGCGAGGTGTGGGTGCTGCGAGAGAGCGTCGGCTGCTTGCTCCAGACGCCAGCCGGCCCACACGTGGAAACGAACTTCGGAGGGCATTGCGTCGGTGAGCGCAGCGGCGACATCGATAGTCGTCATGGACGGGTGAAACTGAAAAAAGCCGGCTTCAATCTGCGAGTCCAATCCTTTGTAGACAAGGTAATCTCGGAGAAGGCGCGCATCGGGCACAATGCTCCGTGCTGCCAGGCGTTGGCTGACGGCGCTCGCCGACTCACCCGGCGCGACAAAAAAATCTCCTGTCTTGAAGTTTCCTCTATGGGTGGTTGTTAGCATCTCTACATTACGGCCAAGCCGCGCGCGCAGCCAGTATGCATCCAGCATGGACACCTGCGGATGGGGAGATCCCAGCGGGGAGACAGGAATGGCGAGGCGGATCCAGGCGTAGGCAAGCAATACCAGCAGCCCTAGCGCCGTGAGTCCGGAGAGCGCGTGACGCCCGCGAGCAACGCTCTTAACTTTCAGGTGGCGAGTCGTTTTGCGAGGCATGGGCGTCCAGATAATCCTGCAGTATGACGGCTGCCGCGATTGAGTGTATCGAGTGGTTCCGCCTTCTAGACTGATGCGATGATATTTGTGTTGCGCGGGTGGTGGAATCCGATTCGTCCCAATACTGTACGGGTAGCGTAGTGCATTGCTTTAGGGCAGCGGTGAAGCGGCGAACGCGGCGAGCTGCCTTGCCCAGGTCGCCGGCGGCATCGGTTGGTGTGCCCACCACAATGGCGGCTACGCCCTCCTGTTTGGCGGTGTTGGCGACGAAGGCCGCATCGCTCCAGCGTGACACATGGGCGTGCTCCGGCAAAGGGCGCGCCACTATCCCTTCCTGATCGCTGAGCGCGAGGCCGAGGTGGATTTCGCCGTGGTCAACCGCCAATATTCTCATTGGAAGGGATAGTAAGTGGGGCACTGAACGTGATGTTGGTGCGCCACGCTAGCCACGGCGTGCGAGAGCTCCAGCGTGGGCGCACGACTATGGTGGGTGGATTGGAAAGCGGGAAGTTGTCCATGAGAATTCCAGGAGCTTCTGCAACAGGTAGCCAGCGGACTACCTCCTTGACAATGGCTGGATCGATGCTGGGCAAGACATTACCTCTCGCGGTCACGGAAAACGAGATTTCGCCGGATTGATCTCCCCTAATTGAAGTGGAGCGCGAATAACTGACTGTGTCGTCCTGTAGGGTCATCTTGGGCCCAATGCGGCGTTCTAGCGCGTGGAAGCCCGCCTGATAAGCATCGTGTTCATTTGCCACGGAAGCGGTCACCGTGGCACGCATTTCTAGCGTTAGCGTATCGGTGTGTTCGCCGATGAAATGGCTGTAATTGGTATCGGTGACGCTTTGTACTTTGGCGGTGGCCAATGATGCAAACTGGTGCGGCGCCAGGCCGGCGACAATAGCCGCGTACCCCTGATGGCGTAACTGCGTGAGTAAAGCTTGATATGCACGGGAACGATCGGCGGTCGTGACTGAAGGCAAGGTGATGGTTTCGCCCCCGGTGGTGGGCTGCCGGTTTGTAACCGCTACATGCTGATGCAACGGTCCCTCTACGCGGTTGATCAAGGCTGTTTTCACGTTTCCGCTAGGTCCGGCCGATACGGCCTGCACGGAGGCGGTCGCAATCATTCCGCGATTAGGTTCCAGAAGTACATCGTTCTGTGTAACAAAGCGGACGGGTTCGCCATCGCTGGTGCGTACAGCAGTGCCGACGGGTATACGGATTTGCTGCGTGGTCAGGTTTGTAAAGACAACAGTGCCCTGGGCGGATTTCGTCGAAAGATCTGCGCTACCCGTGGTGGTGATTTCGATTTCAGCGGCAATCTCCGCGCTTTGGGTGAGTGCGGGGATGCGAGCATTGAGGTAGTCCGCTGCGGTGATGTCGGGGTCACCGGAAACTTCCAGTTGAATGGTGAGATGCTGGTCAATTGGAGTAAGCGCGACTTCCGCACTGGGTAGCGTGAGCATCAACATGGTTGCAGCCGCCATCAAGCCCAGCGCAGTGAAGAAGCCGCCCCGAACCATATGCCAGCGTGAGGGGCGAGAGGAATCCGGAGGACGCACGAGCTGCGCTCTAGCGTCCTCCGGGTTGGGTGGGGCGTTCGGCGGCTTGCTAAACATCGGGCGGAGTGAGCGACGGGAGCGCCAGATGAAGAGATGAGCGTCGTCGACCGAATCGAAAATCGGAAGATCCAACTCTCTGGCGTTGTCCACAATCTGGTCATCTGCTGTAACTAGGCCAAGGTGTGCGCCCAAACGGGAGGCATGACGATGCATCAGAATAAGGTCCAACAGGCGTGAGAGCGGTCGGAGCTGGCCGCGCGCGAATGTGGGCCACACCAGCAAAATGCGGTCCACCCGCGCCCGCCCCATTTTGTCGCGGGCAGAGTGGTGATCGTCGTGGGGCTCTAGATGGACGACCTGTTCGCGCAAAGGTTATTTGGGCCTCGCCAATGCCTTAGCCACCATCTCTTCCACTCCGGCTAGGGCCGCATCGAGGCGTTCAGGGTGTTTTCCGCCGCCCTGAGCGAGAGTGGGTTTTCCACCACCGTGACCACCCACACGCCTCGAGAGGGCTGCGGCCAACTGGTCGGCAACTAATCCGCGATCGAGAAGGTCTTTGCTCACGCGTACCACCAGGCTGACACGCGATTTGATTTGCGCACCGATGACGATAACTCCGCCGGGATGGATGCGCCCGTACCAATCGGTCATTTTTCGTAGCAGGGCAGGGTTCGGGACATCGACCCTCGCCGCAAGAATGGGAACCCCGAGCACCTCTTTGACTCCTGCAAGCGCATCCTCAAAACGGCTGCGCGCGATGTTCATATCACTGTCGGCATGCGCCCTCTCCGCGGCGGTTTGCGCGCTGAGCAAGTCATCTATTTTGCCCGGTAAGTCATGGACGTCTACGCGCAATATTGCGGAAACATCCCAGAGGACGTCGAGATGGTTTTCGATATACTCGAGGGCGGCGCGGCCGGTGAGCGCCTCGACGCGGCGGATGCCGGCCGCGACGGAGGCTTCTGATGTGATAATGAAAAAGCCCACATCCGCCGTGTGGGTGACGTGCGTGCCGCCGCACAGCTCCAACGAGCAAATGGTATCGGCCGCGCCAATCTGCACGGTACGTACGATTTCGCCGTACTTCTCTCCAAATAGCGCAGTGGCGCCGCGCGCTAGGGCCTCGTCGTGGTGTTCATGAGAGATGATAACCGGATGGTTTTCTAGTATGGCTTGATTGACAGAGTGAGCCAATTGGGCCAGCTCGGTTCGGGTGAGCGCCGCATCGTGCGTGAAATCGAAGCGCAGGCGCTCCGGCGCAACCAGCGAGCCGGCCTGACGGACATGTTCGCCGACAAGGTTTCGCAGCTCGCGGTGCAGCAGGTGGTTGGCAGTGTGGTTTCGCATGGCGTCACGCCGACGCAGAGCGTCTACTGCGGCGATGGCGCGGTCACCTTCGCACGGTGACCCGTCGGTCACATCGCCAAAGTGCACCAGCAGTCCGGCCACCGGGCACATAATCTCGGTGACCGTTGCCTTCCAACTTCCGTCAGTCGCCGTCATGGAGCCGGTGTCGCCCACTTGACCACCGCTTTCGACGTAAAACGGAGTGGAGGCAATGACCAGGCCTATGCGGTCGCCGGGTTTTGCCTTCTCCATCGGTTCGCCTTCCGGGGTTAGCAGTGCCAGTATATGCGTATCCACTTCCGTCTGCCCGTAAGGATTGTGTTCAACTCCATGCACGCTGATTCTCTGGTCGGATTGCAGGTCGCCTTTGACCTTGCGGAAGGTTTCTGCTTCAGCGGTGCTGACGTCGCCCATCGATTTTCCTGCACCGGATGCAACGCGATGGCTTTCGAGGGCACTTTGAAAAGCGGCATGATCCACTTCAAGGCAGTCTTCACGGGCAACGTCACGAGAGATTTCGAGCGGCAATCCGTAAGTTGCGTAAAGATTGAAGGTCTCGGCCCCCGAGAGTATCTTTCGGCCAGAAGCACGAGCGGTGTCTATCAAGCCTGCAAGGTGTGCTAACCCGGTGTCTACAGTTCGCCGGAAGCGGGTCTCTTCGTTAGTGAGCGTCTTGGCGATGGTGTCGCGGTGCAGTTCCAGCTCGGGGTACGCGCCGGCGTAAGTTTGAATCACGGTGTCAACAATCTGCGCTAGAAATGGGTCAAGCAGACCGATCTCTGTGCCAAAGCGGGCTGCGCGCCGGATAATCATTCGACACACGTAATTGCGGCTGGTGTTGCCGGGCGTCACACCATCTGCGATGAGAAAAGTGGCAGCACGGGTGTGATCGGCGATGACGCGGTATGGGGTGATGTTACTTTCCCGCATCACATCTGTGTGGCCGGCGATCTTCTGGGTGGTGTCAATGAGGGGCCAAAGCAGGTCGGTATGGTAATTAGAATCGACTTTCTGCAGAATCGCGGTAATGCGCTCCAGACCCATGCCGGTGTCCACGTGGGCAGCTGGCAACGGGTCAAGCTGAGCCTTGCCGCGCCGGTTGTATTGAATGAAGACTAGATTCCATAGCTCGACAAATCGGGGTGTGTCGAGGATTGCCTGCGTGACCGGGCCGGAACCGGGCTGCAGATCTATGTGAATCTCGGAGCATGGCCCACATGGACCCGTGTCCGCCATTTCCCAGAAGTTGTCTTTTCTCCCGCAGTAAAATAAGTGCGTTGGGTCGAAACCGGGTTGAGAGCGCCAGCCATTGGCGGCGGGTTCGTCCGCTTCGATTTCTCCAAGGTCATCGCGGAAGACGGTGGCAACCATGCGCTCTGGCGGTAACCCCCATACGTCGGTTAGCAGTTTCCATGCCCACTCGATCGCCTCTGCCTTGTAATAATCGCCGAAAGACCAGTTGCCTAGCATTTCGAAGAAAGTGTGGTGCGTATCGTCGCGGCCGACATCATCGAGGTCGTTGTGCTTTCCGGCCACGCGCATGCATTTTTGCGAATCGACCGCTCGGACGTAAGCACGCGTGTCTGCACCTAGGAAGATGTCCTTGAATTGCACCATTCCGGAATTGGTGAAAAGCAGCGTAGGATCATTTCCGGGAACAAGTGACGCCGAGGGGACGGCGGTATGGCCGCGGTTTTGGAAGAATTCGATAAAGTCCTGACGAATTTGTGCGCCTGTGCGCATGAGTAGGTAGCCTCGCGGAGGAACGAGGCGATTATACGCGATGAACAGGCAAGTGACAATGTAATGAGAGATTGCTATAATGCGGGCGGTGCGCTGAGGGAAACGCCTAGCGATGAAAACAGACCGACAACTCGGGCTGCTCATGCAGGGGACCGAGTACGGAGACGACAATCTGGAGCGGTCAATGCGCTCAGAATTGCGTGCGCTGCTGCTAGAAAAAAGACCGTTACGTGTGTACTGCGGTTATGATCCCACCTCCACGGATTTGCACCTCGGGCACACCATCTCTATGCGGAAGTTGCGTCAGTTTCAGGATCTGGGTCACGAGGTGACGTTCTTAATCGGCAATTACACGGCACTGGTCGGTGACCCCTCTGACAAAAACAAGGCGCGCCCGCTGTTAAACGAACAACAAGTCATGAAAAATGCAGAAACGTACGCTGCGCAGGCAAATCGAATCCTGGATCCGGAGACGACGTGCGTACGTTATAACGGGGAATGGCTGGCTGGATTGACACTGGTGGAGTTGATTGGATTGGCGCAGAATTTTACCGTGCAACAATTCATGGCGCGCGACAATTTTTCCCGCCGACTTGAGCGGAGTGAACCAATCTATCTACACGAGACCCTTTATGCCCTGATGCAGGGATATGATGCCGCGGCCATGGAAGCGGACGTTCAGGTTGGGGGGACTGACCAGCTGTTCAATATCGTTGTTGCTGGCAGAAAATTGCAGCAGTCCCTAGGGCAGAAACCGCAGGTTGGGGTGGTGCTTGGTATCTTGCCAGGTACTGACGGGAAGAAAAGAATGTCTAAAACGACGGGAAACCACATCCCTATTGCTACTACTGCAGAGGACATGTATGGGAAGGTAATGAGCATCCCGGACGCGGCGATGAGTTCGTACTGGAGGCTAACTACCCGATATGCCCCCGAGGAAGTGCGAGAAGTTGAGCGACGCCTGGAGAGTGCGGAACTTCACCCTCGGGACGCAAAATCTGAGTTAGCGGGCGAGATAACTGCTATTTTCTGGGGTACAGAGAGGGCGAGAAAAGCAGCCGACGCCTTTCGAAAGGTGTTTCAACAAGGTGTCACTCCCGATGATTTGCGGCGGGTCGTCGTGAAGAGGGGCGAGCTGCTTGTAGATATCATCTTGGAGTGTAATTTCGCGGGCAGCCGAAGTGAGGCACGGCGGTTGATACGTCAGGGCGGGGTGCGCGTGGATGGCGAGCACATGTCGGACGAGCGCGCTACATTTAGCTGGGAGAGCGAAGTGGTGCTTCAAGTTGGCAAGCGCCGGTTCGCGAGGCTGATCATCAACGGTTGACCGTGCGCAACTCACCGAATGCGTATAGGCGGTCACGCCCGATTCACTTTAATTTCACTGCACCCAATAGCAAGACCGACTCCCGCAAATAGAGCCACCAAAGCCGACCCCCCATAGCTCACAAACGGCAGCGCAACGCCCGTCATCGGGAGCACCCGCAAAACACCCGCGATATTCACGCCCGCCTGAACCGCCATAAATATGGCGACACCCATTGCTAGATACTGGGCGTAAGAACCGCTCCGCTGCGACGCAGATAGTCTAATAATGCGTTGCACGAGAATAGAAATCAGAATTACTAATGCGATGGCCCCCAGTTTTCCCCATTCGTTTATGAGTGCTGCGAAAATGAAATCGGAATGGGCAAGCGGTATTGACTGAGGTGTTCCATTCCCGAAACCGGCACCGAGAATCCCGCCCGCACGCATTGCCTCAAGAGCTTGCACAAACTGATAATATTTGCCGTCTGCGTCGGACCAAGGATCAAGCCACCCGTGTAATCGTAGTCGTACGTGGTTTGATGCTCCATATGCGAATGCTGTCCCGAGTCCAAAAAGAAGCAAACCGGAGACTGCATACCGGCGACGCCCGGTCGCTAAGAAGAAAATGCACAGGAACCCCCAGTAAAGCACCCAGCCGGCGCCCAGATCTCTTTGTACAATTACCAGGAACATGCTCAAGCCCCACATGACCAGTAAAGGCGCAAGAAACGCGAGTGGCAGGGAGGACGATCGCCCATTGTTTTTCAGCTGCAAAAGGGTGTGGTGTCGCGACAGATATGCCGCCAGAAAGATTGCCAGCAGAAGCTTGAGTGATTCGGAAGGTTGAAAAAAGACGCCAGGTGGAAACCATGATGCACCACCGATCGCGAGCCACAGGCGCGGCCCGGCGCCGGACGGGTTGACGCCAATAATCACAGTTAGAGCGGTGAGCAAAACCCCTAACATGAGGGAAATATAGGGGTACCTTCGTAACGCACGCAACCAGTGAGACCAGCGCACTACCGCGAGCATTGTAGCGGTGCCGATGCATATCCAGACCGCCTGCCTTAGTGCATAAGCGCCCTGCAGCCTCCAGATGATGACCATGCCCCAGCCGCACAATGTCATTACCGCCGGAAACATTAATTCATCACGCCGAGGAAGCCAACGTTGCAGCATAATATGCCCGGCTGCGGCTGATGCGCACCATAGCGCTAGACAAAGAAGCATAAGCGGATCCCATATCATCGCGACCTGAGTCGACGTGCGTGCTGAAGGCGAAATGGTCAGCGCACACACACTGGCAGCGACAAATATCGTGGCAGCCATAAGCAGCAGCAGCTCTCGGTGCTGTTCAGCCCAGTGTTTGGGGAAGGGATTTATTGGGAATCCACGGTTTAATCGAGGTATTTGCAAACCAGTGCGCGCAACCGTGCTTTCAATGTGTCGGGCACCGTGCCCGCATGCGTGATTACCGCATCCGCGAGCGCGTTGTCACAATCACACCCCAGGTCAGCATCAGGTGGCAGGTTGGCAGCCAGATTGCCGAGGGCAGCCTGGGCGTTTTCGGCGTTCTCTTGAAGCGTGCGGATTACCATTTCCACAGTGACCGGTATTTCGGTCTCGTGCCAAACATCGTAATCGGTCACGTGAGCCATCACCGCATAACAAATTTCGGCCTCACGCGCAAGAAAGGCCTCCGGGCTCGTGGTCATCCCGATAATGTCCATTCCCCAGCTCCGAAATACATGGCTCTCGGCCCGAGTACTAAAACGCGGTCCCTCAATAGTAACGGAAGTACCGCCTTCATGGACAGTCGCATCCGTCTTCCGAAGGGCTGCGGCCAACGCTCGCGAGAGTTCGTGGCAAAACGGGTCCGCGACGCCAACGTGCGCCACCAACCCGTCACCGAAAAAAGTGCGGGCGCGGCGGCGTGTGTTGTCGTACAATTGGTCTGGGATGACGATGTGGCCGGGAGCGAGTTGTGCCCGCAGCGAGCCGCAGGCACTCACGGAGACAATGCGGTTTACCCCCATCGTTTTCAACGCAAAGATGTTCGCGCGGTAATTGATCTCCGAGGGAGAGTAGCGGTGCCCACGGCCGTGCCGGGCTAGGAACGCCACCCGCTGGCCACGCAGTATTCCGGAAACAATGATGTCGCTTGGCGCGCCGAACGGAGTTTCGATATCCAGTTCAGACACGTCACTCAAACCCGGCATTTCGTATAGACCGCTGCCGCCGATGAAAGCGAGGTTTATTTTTGTATCCACGTGATGATTACTGCCAGACAGATTGTACAACAGATGCGCGTGTGTGGGCAGCGAAGTGGAGGGGATTCTTCTTGCCGCTATCGCTTAACTAACTGCCGGGGGGTGGGGCGGACATGGAGTTATGCCGGTGGCTCTTGATGAGTGCCACGCCCGGTTCTCTGCGCGTCGTTATTGCCCGAACGCGTACACGTTGAATTTGCAGTGGGGAGAAATTATCGGCTATGGGGAGCAATTCCGCGTTGGGCAAGGCGCTAGGGCGTATTCGCTTTAGCAGCATCGCCGCAACGTCAGCGAGCTGTCCGAGAACTGCCGCCTGCGCCACCAGTGCCTGCACTGCCGCGGCCTGGCGCAAAAGCCGATTGTCCGCATCCCTCCCGGCGCGCACATAATCGAGCGTGCTAGCGCCATCGCGCACTGCGCCGGACAGGCGGATGCCCCCGAGTGTATCAATTACCCAGCAGAACTGGGCGCTATCAACTCTGAACTGCCTTAGCACTGGAGCAGGCAGCTGCGTGGCTACGTGTTTTGCAAATTCAACTGGGCTCTCAATAAACGCAGCTCTCATTTCTGAAGTGAGAGCGAGCCCAAGCATCTCAACTGAGGAATAGTTCGGCGCAAATGTCACCGACCATACGGATTCGAGTGTTGGTGTGGTCCGAGAGTCTGCGGTGTGAACGCCGACAAGGAGGTAGCTCACCCCTAGACGTGAGGGGCGCGGGCCAGAAACAATTGCATCGACTTGCGCATAGCGAAGCGCGCCCGTCGTGTCATGGCTTGGCGAAAATGTGTAAAACGTAGCGAGGGCCTGACCTCCGAGAAAAAATCCAAACCACGCTCCCGCCAACGCAAAGCACGAGCCAGTTACGAAGGTAACAATGCCTTGGGAACGGGTCATGGGAGTGATGCTGTCATCAGCATCTTGATAGCAAAGGACACAATTACGCTAAGGCCAAAGGCCGCAAGCCAAATCATGATTATGCGTCGGCCGACAGGTCGCAATTGACTGAATTGCATCAGGAACCAGGTAGTCAAGCGCAGCATGCGAATCTCGAAACCGCGACCAACACTATGAACCAACGTGGTCATAATTGAGAGAAGAGCACCATCATTTTGAAAGCGCTATCTTTAGCACCTTTCCCTTGTCGTTAGCAATGACGCGCACCACACGTTGCATTGATTTCCCGTCGGGCAGTGCTGCACTACCGCGAAAAGTTAACAAGAACCGATTTTTCTCGCGTTGCCCACTTTTGGAGTTGCGGCCACTTTTTGGCGTGGCCTGTGTGCGCACATTTGGGGAAATGCCTTTGAGCTCAGGGAATCTACGGCACACTCGGTCGGTGATGGTCTTTACGTGACTTCGGTCTAGGCTCATGTTATATTCCCTCTCTAGAATTGATTCCGTTCGATCGAAGCGTTAATGCGCTGCCTGCGTAAAAATGCAGGTGTGTCCAGATTGTAAGGCGAGGCACTGTGGGGAAATTGCTCGGCCGAGGGCGATGCCGGTTGGGGAGAGCCAATATAGGGCTCGGGTACTGACTCAGGGTGAAAAGCAGGGAATTGTTCGTGCGCCGGGACAGTATCGGAGTCGAGCTTAATCCCGGCGGAGCGATATGGACGCTCACCGAGAACAGTCTCGAGAGAGTGTCCGCCGACTCCGGTGGCCAGCATGATGATCTGCACCCGTTCTCCGAATTGCTCATCTAGAACGACGCCTAGCGATAACTCTGCCCTTGGGGCGACGGCTCTACGGATTTCCTCCACCGCGCCGCGCATCTCCTCCAAAGGCAAATCGACGCCGCTGGTGAAATGAACCAGTAAACCGCTGGCATGATTGAGCGCAGAAAAGTCCTGCAGCGGATGATGCAAAGCCGAGCGCACCGCTTGCATAGTTCTGTCTTCGCCTTTGCCGTACCCGATGGCAAGCATAGCGCCACCGGAGTGGCTCAGGTGTTCACGCACATCCGCAAAATCTACGTTAATGAGTCCTGGTCGAGTGACCAGTTCGGTGATAGCCTGAATGCCCTGGCGCAGCACATCATCCGCCATGCGAAAGGCGACATCAAGGGAGACATGGCGGGGTACAATCTGCACTAACCGGTCGTTTGGTACGGTAATGAGCGTGTCGCAGTGACCCTGCAAGAGCATGATTCCCTGCAGAGCATTCTGATACCGCACCGGCCCCTCAAAGGCGAAGGGCATGGTCGCGACTGCAACTGTGACCACGTCCAGTCCCCGCGCTATTTCGGCCACGACCGGGGCCGCACCTGTGCCGGTACCGCCGCCCATGCCACAGGCGATGAAGAGCATGTCCGTGCCTTCTAGCGCCGCAGTCAGTTCTCCTTTGGCCTCGTACGCAGCGGTTTCTCCCACTACAGGATCGCCGCCGGAACCATGTCCGCGCGTAAATTCAGCGCCTAGTAATATTTTTTTCGGCGCTTCATTTCGGTAAAGCGCCTGCGAGTCTGTGTTGGCGGCAAGGAATTCCACGCCCTCAATTCCGAACTGGACCATGCGATCCACCGCGTTGGCGCCGCCACCGCCCAATCCAATCGCTCTTATTATCGTCCGTCGCGGTGACTCGGGCGCCACAAGGCGTGTTGAGATTACTTCAGGCTCCGTGTTCACTCTGTAGATGGCCATGCTAATTACTCGCGATCATTAAATATGGGTTATGCAGGCAAGTTCGCCACTGTTTCATTGTGTGCCGATGAAGTTGAAGGGTCGCTGCTCACGCGCGAAACTTGACAGCCGGCTTGATGCAACTGGCGCACCAAATCCACTCCGATCTCGTTCTCGTCGCCCACAATGGTAACCTTCTCGGCGTTGGTCGCCGCCTCAAGCGAGTACCCGCAGCTCGTCTCATCATCTATCATCAGCGGGCGGGCTAGCTGCCAGTGCCACTCAGAAGGCCCCCAGTCAAAGCTAGGCAACAACACGTAATGGCGTAACGGCTTCTGCGAACCCAATGAATCGACATAATCTCTCCCGGTATTTCTACCGAGCCTTGTTGAATTGAATCCAAGGCGCTTTAATTCACTTGCTGCCGGAAGGGGTTCCGCGCCAGCCGAGAACCAGGCGTCGCCGGCATACTGGCTCTCAGGCGCCGCGCAGAGCAACCAAAAGTTAACATTGAGCATGTAATCGGGCAGGTGTCTCGCTACCATAGCGCGTGCTATTGACGCATTGCAAGTTGTGTGCCACGCCAGATCCTTAGGCAAGGCGCTAGACGGATCGGTCTCGTTGCGCCGCGCACCGCCTGCCAGCATTATCATGGGCGGAACTTCTCCTAGCACCTCGTCGAAAACCTCTGCGTACCACTCAAAGGACCAGAACCCGCGTTGGTCTTGTGATCCCGGCGGAGTGAGGTATGGCTGCGATGCGCGCCAAGCCGCGTTGCCGCCGCGGCCCCACTCGGGCGGGCGTGGTCCGGCGAACGAATACACACCCAGCACCAGCCGGTCAATCACCGCCTGAGCGCCGTTGTCGGCCAAACTCTGCAAGACCGCGCTGTAAAAGGACGTGTCCCAGTACGTTCCGCCCTGTTGCAGCGGGGGCAGCACGGGCCTCAGGCCGCAGTCCATTTGCGCCAGCGCAATCGGGAGCCAGCATGAAACAAAACGCTCCGGAAGCTGTCTCTGCTCGAAAGCGCCGAATTGCCACGATTCTCTCATGTTCGCACGATCAAAAACAACCACATATTGCACACCCCAGTTTGCGTAGGCGCGCATCAGTCCTCGCAGATCGTCCGGGTCCAATGTTTGAATCGGGTTTACTGGAATGTGCACGATAGGTGTGATGCCGGCCCGCAGCAGCGGAGCAAGAAAAACCTCGGGGATGGCGCGCTCGAGGTCACCGCGCACAGTTAACCAGCTCACGCCCAGGGATTGCATTTCTGGCAGCCAAGCATCGAGGTCCTGAGAGCGGTAGTGTTCAGAATCGGGATAATAATGGAAGCCAACCCCGCCACTGGTCTCTGGAAGGGAAGGCGTTTGCGTGACCTTGTGCTCCGTTACGACTTCACTGACGTTGGGCATCACTTTATCGGGAAACGGCAAACTTAACCACTTTGCCGTCTTTATTGACCGTTGCGCGAGCGTACTGCTGTTTTTCGTGGTGGTTAACCTGCACCGTCCGAGCAAGAGAGTAGACCAATTGATCGAGGTCGAGGCCAAGCGCTTTCGGGGCGCCTGAGTGCGAAGCGAAGCAGGTGTGGTCGCCGCCGTCGCACTCAAGGTGTGGCCTGTGCACGCTTACATCAGCGTTTTCCATTCCCGGCAAATACTGTGATACCAGTGCTTTCACCTGCGCAAGGGCATCCGGATGTCCCAAGGCTTGCGCACAGACCTTTTCACCCTTAGAACACGTGGCCTTTAATTCAGCCACGGCGACCGGCGTGGTCTTCGTAGTCTTCTTCGCAGCAGCCGGCAGTAATTTCGGGCCTCGCAGCAGCGGGTCGCCGTAAAGCACGAAACTTACCAAGGCTTTCTGGTCTTCGCCGTCCAGAAACCCCTGGCGGGAATCCATCGTTTGCGCCAGTCCCATGCGAGCGCGTCGCAACGCTTCTCCGACCGGAATGCCCCGTAGAAGGTAATGCCAGAAATACCTACCCAACAGGTCCGCGCCGATGAGAGGCGTGCCCACGGCGCCGTAAGCAATCCTAGTGGAGCCGACCACCGCGCGGCTGCCAGTCTGGAGGAATCGCAGGCACATGGCAACGTCCGGAGTGCGTTTTTCGATGATGTTCGCTCCGTAGCATGCCTCGGTGAAAACAATGGCCGGCGCGTTTCCGTGGCCGAGGTCGGTCGGTCGCAGCGCGACCGGGTAGCTGGGCATCTCGCCATTCAGCGATGCGCTTTCGCCGTACCAATCAGCTGCATTCTCCAATCCATGAAGATTGCAATACAGGAAATCCGAAGCCCGCGCCAACATCTCTGCCGACATGTTTTCTGCCTGTAGGGGAGGGCTAGTGACAAGGTCTCTAGTTTTACCGATGGTGTGAAATACCTCTAGGGACGCATCGCGCCAAATGTCAGCGCTGTAGCCGAAGTTGTGCTGCTCGGATACACCCGGTTGCCAAGCAGGGAAAAGCCAGCGCAGCCAACGCACCAACACCGGCAGCCGTGGCGCAGTCTGGGCGTGGGCGCGGGTAGTGCTCTGGATTAGTTGGGTGAGTGCATTCGCGTCGTCTCCGCACGGCCCCGGGAGCCGGCCGACCGGCCATTCCGGCACGAAGTAATTTTCGTCGCCGGTGCCGTACGGATTGTCCGATGGTACATCTGCATCATGGTCCTCAGTCGGATTGGGAAGTCTGTAAAAGGGCACAATGTCGTCTCCCCCAATCAACAGCATCGAGCCGATACGCTTCCCATCTCGCTGGTAGTGCGCGCTGAGCTCGTTAATGAGCCCTTTCAATGCTGCCGGGTCGCCGCCGTCCACCGGTGCGAGGCGAAAGGGCGTCAGGCTGTCCGCCACATCGGGCAGCACTACCGAGCATTGGAGACCGGTATTCTCCGCGGTACTTTCCGCGAGCAGGCGCGTCAGCGTAAGCACCCGCTCCGCACTTCGTGCGCCGTATTTTTCCACAAGCGGCCGCGCACAGGTGATAATGACGTGGACGCCAACGGCACGGACAGGAGCACGCGCGCCGTTTGTGCGTCTTTCCGGGCTAGCCGCGTCTAATTGCTGCCGTACTTTCTCCAACTCAGTCTGAACATCCCGCAATGATTCCGGCGCAGTATATGCTGCGGGATGCAGTGCGAGGCGTTGCGCACTAGAAATCGGTGGCGCTGGTTCTGCACCGGACCGGTGTGCGTCATTCCCGTCCGAGTGGTGCGTAGCTTCCGGAATCGGTGGGCGCGCGCTGTTTGCAGCCAACGCAGTGCTTGGAACAGTTGTCGCTGTAGAGCCCGCAGTTTGGGGGTCGGGCTGGGGAGTTTCCGCCGCAATTTCGGCGGCGTTCAAGCGATTGAGACCGAGCAGCGTGGCCACTTCAGGTGGGATTGGGGCTGGCTCCTGCACTTGGGGCTCCGGCGGCCAAATCGGGCGGTAAGCATGATCTCTGCCCCAATACCGGCCTGCAACCTCCGCGGCCGGGTCAAGCGTGACAACGTCGTGCAACAACTCGACGCCACGAGTGTGATCTCCCGCATGCAGTAGTGCCTCGGCGAGGCAAAGCGCGACCGCAACACATTGCGGCCAACGGTCGTAGAAGCCCTGCGCGAGTGGAAATGCCAATTCGGCTTGCCCCGCAAGCCAATGGCTTTTGAGCAACAACAAGGCTGGGAGTAGGGAATCGGAATTGGCCTGCACTGCGCGCTCGGCGGCCTGTCTTCCCTGTTCCCAATGGAGGCTTTCAATTGCGCTGTGACTTTCGCGGGCCGCGACCATCCAGGGTATGCGCGGCAGGGAGTCGCCCCGCAGCACACGCGAAAGTCCATCCGCCTCGGACCGGAGTGCAGGATCCCCAATGCGGTCGGCGATATCCGCAGTCAGCTGATGCACTTCAGCTCGCTCCGGGTCAACAACGGCCAGTTTCTTTAGAATCGCAAGCGCATCTCCGTTCTCAGCCTCAGCATAGAGCGCCTGTCCTAGCAGCAGGTTGACCGAGAAATCCGCCGGCCATGCCTGTAGCCAGACGCGCGCTAACTTGCGCGCATAATCAGCTCTTTTCGCATCCAAGGACGCGTTTGCCAGTTGAAGAATATCCCGACGATTCAGCACATAAAGTCAAGTGCAAGACGCGTGCCATTGCGGCGCGTCGCGATGCGGAACGCGCCGCCTTTGGCGGCGTTGTTTTGCGCAAAAGTCATGTGGCGTATAGGTAGTGATCGGACGTGGACGTTATGCCGGCGCTTCGCCACTAATGAGTCCCAACGCAGACACGGCAGCTAACTGCCGATGGGCGTCCACGCTCTTGGGGTCAAGTTGCACTGCCTTGCGGAACATCGCAATAGCTTCGCCGTAATCCTTAAGGTTCTTCAGCGCAATCCCTGCGTGGAAAAATAGTGAGGCTTTTGTGGGAACATGCTTTATTGCGGCTGCAAATGCTTTGTAGGCACGATCGAATTGGCGGCGAGTGGCAAACACTTTGCCGAGTTCCTCTTGAATTGCGCCGGTATCCTTGCTTGAATCTTGCAATTTCATGGCGCCATTTAAGTGCACTAGGGCCTGATCGAGTTGATTCTCGACGCGGCACAGCTGCCCAAGCCGCAAGTGGTATTCCAGATTGAGGGGGGCTATTTCCTTGGCCCGCGCGTAGGCGGCGATGCTGTCGTGGCTCTCCCCTTTCTGTGCACGGAGCTTGCCCACCAGGGCCCAGGCCGCATCGTCATCATTGAGATGAGTCATCCCTTTGTCAAGCACCGCGAGCGCTTCCATCGGGCGATTCGAATCGGAGAGGACCTGCGCTTTAGCGAGCAACACTGGTCCGAGGTCAGGCGTGTTTTCAATTGCATGTTCGAGCGAGACGAGCGCGTTTTCGGTGTCGCCTCGCTGTGCATACAGCTCACTCAGGGCAGTGAGGGCGGTGCTGTTGTCGGGATCGTGTCTGAGGGCGTTGAGTGCATAACTCTCGGCCTGCTTGGTGTCGCCAATCGCCATGGCCGCTTTGAGACCGCCCACCAGTGGTTCAATCCCGTGCGGTGAGGCCTGCGCCGCCTGGTCGAACCTTTGGATAGCTGCAGCGGAATCCCCCACGTGCATGCATGCTTGCGCAGCCTCCAACATCCATTCTGACTGCGTATTGTCCAGCTGCAGCGCCGCCTCGTATTGTTCGCGTGCAGCGGCGTCATCTCCATCGGCCGCGTAGGCGCGCGCCAGAGTAGCACGGTATTTAGCGATTACCTGCGCGCTTAATCGCTGCTCGGTAGCGAGGTGCGCTGCCATCTGGAAATGTGATAGTGCAGCATCCGGTTCATCACTGTCACGGCACACCTCGCCCAGACTGAAGTGCCAGGTGGCCCGCTCCGGCGCCAATTGCACCGCCCGAGCTATTTCCGTCTTTGCGGGGTCAATATCCCCTCGGCTCAGCAACGTCTGCCCGAGCATAAAATGGGTAATTGCGTCCTCTGGCGAGAGTGCGGCAGCGCGCTCGAGCGCGCCCATCTCAGCGTCCGGGTCATCCTGAGCAGCGGCAATTATAGAGAGTTGCAGAAGCGCGGGCAGGTGCTGCGGACGCCGGTCCAGTACCCAGCGGGCGGCCTGCTGCGCCTGCAGGAAATCGCCAGTCTGATAATGTGCGGCAGCCAGCGCGCAGTAAATCTCAGCCGATTGCGTCTGGGTTCCAATGGCTTCCAGAGTCGGGACAGCGGCCTGCACGTCGCCGACGAGTATCTGCGCCCGAGCAAGCCACTCTTGTACGGCGTCCGCGGGCGAGCCAAGTTGACCGACTTGCTCCAACGCACGCGCAACCAGTTTGCGTTCATGATCAGGTTGCGCATCCTGCTCATTATAAAGGCGCCGCAGTTCGGCCGCTCGGATGAGCGCCTTCGCAACCGAGAGATGCGTGGCCGCATCCGTGTCCACCGACCCGATTACTCGTTTAAGCGCATTGATCGCCTCGGCGTGACGCTCGCATTGCAGAAACACAATCCCAGCGTGTGCTAGCACAGTCATGTCTGTTGGCGCTGCAGCCAGAGCGCGGTTGGCTTCATCTACGGCCGTGGCGCGGTCACCGAGATCAGATAACGTGAGCGCCAGCATGGAGCGGTAAACGCCCTGTTCAGGAGCAAGGGTTACCGCCTGGCGAAATGCCTTATGCGCACTTTGAATCTGGCCAAGTTGGCGACAAAGGTGCCCAAGCCGATAAGCTAAATGCGGTGAGTGGGGAGGAATCTGCCCGAGAGTCTCTATGTGCCGGTGCGCGCGATTTGCCTCCCCTAGAGCAATCGCCGCTTCTGCTGCGCCAAGGACGGCTTCGGCATCCCCTTCTTGGCTGACACCAAGGGCATTTTCGAAAGCCGCGATTGCCTCCTCCGCGCGGCCTTGGCGCAGCAGCGCCTCGCCAAGTTTTTTCTGCAGTGCGGCATCATCGGGTTCAGCAAGGAGCACTTTTTGCCATAGCGCGATGGCATGCGCCTCCTTACCTTGCGACACGAGCGCGTCGCCGGCCCGTCCGAGATTTACCCGTCGGCGGGCCTGACCGCTGTCAGGATCCTCATGCGTCTCCGCCTGCAGCACCTCAGCTGCGCGTAAGAATGTGGTGTGCGCGGCCTGGAACTGTCCGGCCAGTGATTGGGCGTCTGCCAGAGCCTCCAGCAAAGTAGCGTTATTGGGATCAATTTGAGACGCCTGATTGAACGCACCGAGCGCAGTTTCGTCCTCTCCGAGAGCAATCAGGAAAGTCCCCAGCTGGTGATGAAATTCCGCGTTGCGGCTGTTTAGTTCAATTGCCAGCGTGATTGCGTCTCGTGCCTCAATCCAACGCTTCTCATCTGCATAGACTTGCGCGAGCTGCGCGCGAGCGCTCGGATCGTCCGGCTTGAGTGCGGCGGCCCGGTGAAGAAATTCGATTGATCGTTGAGGGTCGCCCGCGATGACAGACGCCTGCGCGGCTTGTTTTAGGGCAGTCACATCATCCGGCGCGAGGCGCAAGGTTCGCTCGAGAGCAGACAACGCTTCATCCCACATAGACGCCTGCAAATATGCCTGCGCGATAGTCTTCTGCAGCGGAAGCTCATCGGGGCTGCTCTCTGCGGCAGGCGCCAGCGCAGCGATGGCTGCCTCCGTCTGGCCCAACTCTAGGCAGCAGGTTCCTAGCCGAGCGATGAGTTCGTTGTTCTCTGGCTGCAACTTGACTGCGCGCTGATACACATCAAGCGCTGTCCGCCAGTCTTGTGCCTGCTCGAGTGTCTCGGCGTACGCGCAAAGTGTGGACATCTCAGCGTCCTCGTCTTTGGCGACCGTCTCCAAATTGGAACGGGCGAGGTCAAATTTATTCAGTTGCAGCGCCAACGTGCCGGCCTGTGCAGCGAGCTCGTTGGATTGCATTCCGGATGCTTGCGCTCGCTGCAACGCCTCAAGCGCTGCAGCGGCATCCCCGGCACCTTGCTGTGCTTGCCCTAGCGCGTGCCATATGCTCGCATCCGCAGGCAGGCATTCTGCCGCGCGCGTGAGCGCCTCCACCGCACAGACGTACTCGTCCTGAGCAAGCAAGGCTTTCCCGAGCCGTAAGTGGATGTCTCCGTCTGCAGGGCGCAAACTGGCGGCCTGTCGAAGTGATTCGATGGCCGCACTGGATTCTTCAGCCACCAATTGCAGCCGCGCGATATCAGTGAGGAGCACACCCTTACTGTGTTTGTCGTCGGCATCAACATTCTGCATACCTGATTCAAGCGCGCTTCGGGCCCGCCCCAATTCACCGCGGTCTTTGTGGAAGGACGCAATAGCTCGCCACGGCCCAGAGGATTGCGGCGCGAGTTGAGTCGCTTTCTGGAAATTTTCACCAGCGGCTTCATGCTCTCCGAGCGCGAGCAGTGATTGAGCCAACAGAGCGTGCACTTCGCCTGCAGTCGCGCGCTGGGTACTGGAGGCACGATCGTCAATCTGATGCGCTTCAAGTAGTTTCGAACACACCTCGCGCGTCATCATCGGCTTGCCGGCCTTGAGCGCACAGCGCCCAAGGCCGACTCGATAATCGGTTTCGTCAGGATTGACCTCTATAGACCGAGTCCAGTGCACGAGAGCCTGCCCGTAGTCAGGTGAAATCACGGCGTCTGTCGCCTCCAGCGCCCGTGCCATCGCCACGCGGTTCTCGGCGGCCTCAGTCTCTAGTGCGACCGCTTGAAAAGCAGCCTCGCGCGCATCCCGAATGCGCCCGGACGCGAGCAATTCCTGCGATTGCCACGCAAGCAGTGGTGCCGGAGAGGACGTGAGTGTGACGGCTTTTTCCAGCGCGGCGGCGGCGGTCTCATGGTCGCCCGCATCGCTAAGAACCTCCGCGCATCGCTCCAATTCAGGCGCACTGTTTGCGCCTGAGATGACACTACTTGCTGTTTGCGCTGCCAGTTCCACGTCACCGGCAGCCGATTGTGCGCGTGCCAACGCTAGCTGGCCGCGCGGGGATTCGTCCATGCCTCGGGCTAGCGTCTCGAGCGCATCGGCGTGCTCCCCAAGCACAATCTTGGCTTCGGCAACGCCTACGGATGCCTCGCGGTCATCGACATCAAACCTCTCAGCCTGCTCAAATGCGGCCAGCGCGCTGACGGCGTCGCCTGCCATGAGCGCCGCCTCGCCTACTCGCATTGCGAGCCCGGACGTCAGTGATTGGGCAGCCTGCAGCGCGCTGGCGAGATCGGAGCGCGCTGCAGGCTGCCTGGTTTCAAGCGCTAGCAGGCTGGCTTCGGCTTCGGTAGCCAGAGCGTGCGCGGCGAGTACAAGTTCGCTTTCATCAGTGGTGTGCTTATCTTGTCGTTCAACAACATGGTCGCCGATCAGCGCGCACAGTTCATACGCTCCGTGATGGCGCAATGCCTGCGCCAACCATAGTTGTGCCCGGGGCGTCAAGCCGGGTACAGTACGTTCGGCGAGAGCGCGAAGCTCCTTTTGGGATTCGTTTGCATGCCACATGTGCACCACGGGTTCTGCCAGGCGGGGTGACCCCGCCTCCAGTAGCTCTGTGATGATAGGGTCGTCTGCCGCGAGCATTCCGTAAAGGCAGATGAGAGGCAGCCGCCACTGCGAGGGGGAGGCAGCAGCTGCTTGCACTATGCGCGCGCGGATGTCCTCGCTTTGCGTGAACTCTTGTCGCAACGCCACCGCCGCGGCAGTAGCATCTATCAGTGCATCTCCATCAGTACATGGAGCGAAATTCCCGGCTTCCGTGAAAAGAGGTGCGTATGCATCGTTCAGCCGCTCTCTCCCGGCCGTGGTCTCAATGAGCCAGCGGTGCGCGTCCGGTGCGGCATCGGGTTCCAGTACAGATAGTGCCGTAAGGCCAACCGCACCAGGTCTCCATTTCTCCGCATCGCCGGCGTCAGGGCGCTCGAGCAACGCGGTGAGCACCTCACGGCGGCGGCACAGCGCAAAATTGGCCGGCTCTGCGTGTAGGCGATGAATTGTCACCGACCAGGCGGATTCAGGCAGCGTAGATGTTATTTCTTTGGTGACCTGATACGCGCTGAGCATCAGGAAGGTTTATCTCACAACCCAGTAAGCCGCCATCATGAAGAACAAACCCACCAAGACGAGGAACGCGCCTACTCCTGCCGATGTGCGCACCAGTTGGTTCACGGCGCTGAGCAGCTGCGTTGCTGTCTGGCTGATGACACCGACATTCTCGCGCAGGCCTTTCTGGCCGATACGGGCTGACTGTGTGGCCAGCGCCCTCGCGGCAGGTGTAAATTCCCGCGCAAGCAACTTCCGTAGACCCGCCACGAGAAAGACGACGCCGAAAATCAGTTGGAGCGCCGCGATTAACATGCGCATATTCTCAGCATTGATGATCATTAGTAAAGCCTCGACAACTTTGCCTCCGGATCGATGCGCTTTGTCGTGCAAGAAGCATGCCATCAGGCATGCCTTCCATGCTGGCGCGAAGCGTGGATTTGGAGTTCAGGCTGTTGTTGTGCGGCGGATTTCTTCGGGCAGGTGAGCCAGGTCAATTTCGGCGTCATCGCAGAGGAGAAGCGCATGCTCTACGGTGTTGCGGAGCTCACGGATGTTGCCGGGCCACGCATAGGACCCCAGGGCTTTCATGACGCGAGGTCTCACGCCGGTAACATTCTTGCCGTAATCCGGGGCGAGACTGTGAATGAATGCGCCGGTCAGAGCGGGGATATCCTCCGCACGATCGCGCAGCGGCGGCATCACTATTTCTACCACTTTCAGCCGCCAGTATAGGTCTTCACGAAAGTCGCCTTTACCCACCATTTGCGGGATGTCTCTATTAGTCGCGGTAATCAAACGAATATCAATCTTGAGCTCATTCGTGCCGCCAACGCGGCGTATGACCCGTTCCTCGAGAGCGCGCAGCAGTTTCGCCTGTAGATCCGCCTTCATTGTGGAGATCTCGTCTAGAAACAGAGTGCTGCCGTCCGCGACTTCCATCAGCCCCAGTTTGCGCTTGTTGCCGGCCCCGGTGAAGGCGTTGGCCTCATGTCCGAAGAGCTCACTTTCCAGCATGGAGTCAGCTATGGCCGCGCAATTGATGGTGACGCATGCTTTTTCAGCGCGCGGGCTCTGCGCATGCAACAGCCCTGCTACCATGCTCTTGCCGGTGCCGGTCTCGCCTGTTAGCAACACGTTTCCCGGCGTGGGACCTACGCGTCCAATCAGATCGTTCACTTTGTTCATCGCCGCCGCCGAGCTCTCTACCCAGTACTCTCCCGAGAGGCGTTCGCGGCGCAATAGTGCAAGCTCGCGATGCAACGCAACGTGTTCGTCTGCATGCTCAAGTGAACGTAGCAGTCGCGCCGCGTCTATCGGCTTGGACATGAAGTCAAAGGCACCGTTTTGCATTGCCTCCACTGCCATGTCAATGTCCCCGTAGCCGGTGGCAACAATCACCGGCAATCCGGGCTGTTCTGTCACCAGACGGTCGAGCAAGATGAAGCCATTTCCATCCGGCAGTTTCACGTCGAGCAGCACCACATCGGCGGCATCTTGATCCAAAACCTTATGCGCGCCAGCCAGAGTCTCGGCCTCCACGGTTTCGTAGCCCTTTTTCGCCAGAATTTTGGCGATAAAATTTCGCGGCGTCGGCTCATCTTCGACAATCAGAACGGTGGTCATAATGGATTGGTTTCGGACGGCGCTGCCGGAAGTACAACCATGAACACAGTACCGATGGTTGGCGTACTCTCCACGGACAGTGTACCTCTATGGGCGTTGACAATGCGCTGCGATATTGCCAGTCCTAGTCCGGTACCCTCTTGCTTCGTAGTGTAAAACGGATCAAACACGCGCTCCTTAACATCCGGGGGTATGCCGGGGCCGCTGTCCGCGATATTTATTTGCACATGCTCGCTGCGCAGCTCCAACTGAGAGAGGGATGGCTGCACAGTGACAGTCACCGTGCCGCCATCGGTTCCCATTGCGTGCATGGCATTGGAGAGCAGGTTAGTGAACACCTGCTCCATTTGGTCCGTATCCGCCAGAGCAAAGGGTGTGCTTTCGTCAACATCCACCTCCAGTTTAATTCCCCGCCTGTGCAGGCGCTCCCGCCAACGCTCGGCAAGTGCCTTGACGCCCGCACCCAGATCTGCCGCTTTGATTGCAAGTTCTTTCGCCCTGCCGATAAGCAGAATATCCTTCAGAAGACGGTTAATGCGCATAGCTTCATTCAGAATGTCTTCAACCGATTCCTGCAAGCGATCTTCAGTCTCCAGTTGCATCTGAAGATACTGCAGCCCGGTTGCTATCCCGTTTAGTGGATTGCGGATTTCATGCGCGAAAATAGCGGATAAATCCCCGAGGAAGGCGCGCTGCTCGAGGTGCTGTGCCTTGGCCTCCATCGCTTTGCGTTCGGAGTGGTCGCTGACAGTGATCACTCCGAACGTGTTGTCCAGATTATGGTGCCCCCGCACTGGTATGGCGCGCAACTGCACATGCACATCTAGGCCGTCCCTACGTACTAGGGATATGTCGTTCCCTCCATAGGTCTCGCCTTTTCGCAGAGCCGCGAGCACCGCGCGCGCAACCGGCTGGGCGGCGACAAGAACGTCGAGCAACGGCATTTCCGCTATTTCGGACTGTTGATAACCGAGCAATCTTTCAGCGGGTGCATTAATGTGTCCGATCTTTCCATCGGCACCGACAGTGATCACGCCATCGCCGGTTGCCTGCAGCAACGCGCGCCAGAGCCGCTCCACCTTTTGCGCGCGCATCGAATGCGCGCGAGCGGCCTGCAACTGTGCCTGCAACTCCATGAATACGGTCAACGCGCGCGCGGCGACTTCCATGCGTGCAGGCCCTCTCAGCGCAGCTCGATTGCCCGCCTGATAAAGCGCAACGAGCACCCCGCTGCGTCCAACGCGGTCGCCGAGCGGGTGAGCCAGCAACACCTCGTGTCCCCGGTCGCGGGCCATGCGCGCAAGCACGGACGCGGCCGGTGTGCCCGCCCGCCATTCAAACAGCGCATGTCCTACGGCCGCGTCCGTCGCCGCTACGGAGTTTGGGAACCCGCCCTCGGGCGCAGCAGCCAGCAGCGTAAAGCCGGGCGGAACAGTCGCAGAAAAAAGCGCCACGCTATCTGCTCCGAGGAAAACACGACACATTGGCACGGCGTCCGCTAGTGCGACGGAGGATGGGGTTTGCAGCAGGGCGATGAGCGCAGCCAGTGCGTGCATCGCCCTGCTGCTCTCGCCGGCACGGGCGTCCTCGAGGTCGTCTTCGGTTTGCACGTGTGGCGCGAGCAACAGCATGAGCAGCTCCTCGCTGTCGCCACCTCGGGCGGCGCGCAAGCTTAATTGCACGGTCTCATCAGCGTGCGTGCGCATCGTCACATCCGCGAAATGGCGAGTGACGCCTGGCTCGAGAGCGGACAGGCTTTGCAGTAGGCCGTCTTCCGTGTCAAGAGATAGCAAGTCGGACACGGCAAGCGCGCACAATTCTGGGCGCGCATACCCCGTTAGCTTCAACGCCTTAAGATTTGCGTCGCCGATTTCCCCGTCGGGGAGTGTGGCAAACAAGACCGCCTGGTCATGATGCGCTAGCAGTAAACGGTAGCTTTCGTCATTCCGCGCAGAAGAAAGTCCCGAAAGTAGAGAAAGGGACCTTCCTAGGCGGGTTGCCGTCATCAGGCAGCTCGAGGCAGCTGCCGAGCGCGCAGATTGGCGGGTAGAATGCCAAGCATGGAGCGGTATTTTGCTACGGTTCGCCGCGCGACCTTATAGCCGCACTCCACCAGTTGGGCGGCGACCTGCTCATCGGTCATTGCTGAATCCTCATGCTCGATTATTTTACGCACTGCTGCGCGTACTGCAAGGGAGCGATCGAAAAATCGCGCAAGCGGAATGATGTGCCCGCTTGGCAGAGCGATGGTTTTGCCGGCGACTGCGCGAGAAATAGTGGATTCGTGTAGATCTAGCTCCTCGGCTAATTCGGCGCGTGTCATCGGGATCAAATCAGAATCTCCTCCTAGGATGAATGCCGGCTGGCGCTTGACTATCAGCCTCACGATGCGGCGCATGGCGTTGTCACGTTGGCGCATGCATTTTACGAAGAGGGCAGCTCGTTCCAAATATGAAGCCCATTCATCTTTCTTTTCGGGTTCTTCGATCTGTTTGATGATGTTACGTACGGAAGGGTTCACGCGCAGCCAACCGCGCGCCGCGGTGAATACTTGCACCACCAGCGGCCCATCCGCAGTGTGCGGGCTCTGGTTTACCTCCACGTCCGGTCTGAAATAGCGGCCGCCAGCAGCCTCATTGTTGTTCCAATGCGCCTGAGAAGGGTAAGGCGACAAGTTGCGCTTGATAAACTGAGCGGCTGCGCTTACGGTTTCTACTGAGACATGTCTCCTCCTTGCAATGGTGACGAAATCACGCCGCGCAAGGTGTTCCCAGAACTCTGTCAGGAGGGCATGAGCGAGCGGGTGCACTTGCCCGTCTTTCTCGAGCATCTCCAGCTGCGTGAGCAGGCACTCGGACACGTTTTGAGACCCCACCCCCACCGGGTCAGCGCGCCTTAGCTGTCCCAATATGTGCTTCACTGCGCTCAACCGCACACGCAAGTACGCCGCAATCTCGGCGGGATGATCGAGTAGGAGGCCGTGTTCATCCAAGCGAGCCAAAATGTAATCGGCTACCGCGCGTTCGTTTTCAGTGAGGGATGGTGCGACCTGCTTCAGTACATGGTCGGCAAGACTTTCCGGCGTGCGGAGCCCGTTGTCGGAGGAGTAATACTCATCACCTACGGCTGGGCGGTAGTCTGAAGTGTTGCGAGGGGCCACATACACTATTGGCCCGCTACCGTTCTCGCGGCTGACGCAAATCTGGCACGGGAAGGATGAAATAATGCGTTTGCAATCGGGGCAGCGTGACTCATCCACCATTTCAAGCGCCGGGTTGTCGTTGATTTCAGTAGAAAGTTCGGAGTCCAGATCAGCGCAAGTTTTCTCCAGTAGTTGCATGGTGCGCGTCAGATGCGCCGCCGGCATTTGCCGTTGGCTGGTAGACTGCACCTGTTTGGTCATTGTGATTGGCATGAGTGATCCCTTGGTTTCCAGACGTGAGTGTAGCAGGCCACAGGTAATAGTGCAAGAAGCGTGCCAAACCGCAGCCGCGGATAACGGTGTTAGAATGAGTTTGTGTCTGGGAAACTGACAGTGGTCGGCGGCGGGCTGTCTGGGAGTGAGGCGGCCTGGCAGGCAGCGGAGAGGGGGCTTGAGGTGACGCTTTACGAAATGCGCCCAGGCATGCAGACCGGAGCGCACATTGGGTCTAGGCTGGCTGAACTTGTTTGCTCGAATTCTCTTGGATCGAATTTGACTGACCGGGCCTCGGGGTTGCTGAAAGAGGAACTTAGGCGGCTGGGGTCGTTGCTCATGGAGTGCGCTGACACCACGGCGCTCCCGGCCGGAGGGGCACTGGCGGTTGATCGGGAAGCATTCGCGCGATTGGTCACCGAGAAGATCGAGGGACACTCGTGCATCCGGGTGGCGCGGAAGGAGAAAACAACGGTGCCCTCCAAGACCACCATTGTGGCTAGCGGGCCACTCACCTCGGTCGCTCTCGGCGCCGACATTAGCGCGGTTCTGGGAAGCGAGAATCTGTTCTTTTATGACGCCTTGGCGCCGATAGTGTATGCAGACAGCATTGACATGAACATCGCTTTCCGCGCATCTCGTTACCGGCGAGGTAGCACGGAGGCGGGCGACTATATCAACTGCCCGCTTGATGAGGCGCAGTATGATGTTTTCGTGCAAAAATTATTGGCGGCGGGGCGCATTCCGTTGCGCGAGTTCGAACAAGACATATGCACTGGAGTGCGGGCGGGCGCACATCGGTTTTTTGAAGGCTGCCTACCGTTGGAAATTCTGGCCGCCCGCGGGCGCGACGCGCTGGCTTACGGCCCGATGCGCCCAGTCGGTCTTCGCGATCCGCGAACCGGTCGCCGGCCCTACGCGGCTGTGCAGCTGCGTCAGGACAATCTGGCCGGCACGCTTTACAACCTTGTCGGCTTTCAGACTAATCTCAAGTGGTCCGAGCAGCGGCGCGTGCTGCGCATGCTACCTGGGCTGCAGCGCGCTCGCTTCGCGCGCTTCGGGATGATGCACCGCAACACTTTCATAGACGCGCCCGCTGCGCTGCTAGCGACAATGCAGGCGCGTGTGCGGGCGGACCTTTTTTTTGCGGGGCAGATCACCGGAGTGGAGGGCTATGTCGGGAATGTGGCCACCGGACTGCTCGCCGGAGTGAACGCGGCGCGGCTACTCTCTGGCAAGACGCTGTTGACGCTCCCACGCAGTACAATGGCCGGAGCACTGTGTCACTATGTGACGCACGCCAGACCGAGTACTTTTCAGCCAATGAAGGCCAATTTCGGGTTGCTGCCGCCGTTAGACCCGCCGCCGGGAAAAAAGAAATGGCCGAAACGGGAGCGCTACGGCCAATATTCACTGCGGGCGCTGCGCGCGCTTCAAGAGGTGCTCTCCACGGTAATGGAGCACTGTGCTGCAATGCTCTGACTCAGCGCACGCCCATCATTGTCTGCTTGGCAAGATGGTCCACCACTGCGTGTAACGCCTCTTCATTGCTGCCGCCTTCGCGCAGGGCGCGCGCATACACGCGCCGCTGCTGCTGCGCGCTGGTGCCGCGGCGCACAATGTTACGGATGTGTTCAACCTCTGCGCGGCTGCCCAGCTCATCGACCACATTGTCCAGAAGGTCCACTAGTTCATCCACTAGCGCCGGAAATGCCACCTCTGCCTGCAAGCCAAAATCAATCAGTTTTCCCTCGGCGCCATAGCGTATCGCGCGCCACTTGTTCTCCACCAGATGATGCTGCCGGTAGGCACGCCAGCTCTGATTGCTGCGGCGCAATTTAATTAACAACGCCACTATGGCCTGAATCAACGCGGCAAGCGAAACTGCGTCATCCATGCGTGTGCAGATATCGGAGATGCGCACCTCGAGGGTGCCGAACTGCGGGTGGGGGCGCACGTCCCACCAGATTTTGGTCGCGTCCGGCTTTCCACCTGCTTCTTCACTTAGCGATCCCACCGCTCCGAGCATGTCAACAAAGCGCTGGTATTCGGCGAAAGATTTGAACGATAACGGAATGCCGGTGCGTGGTAGCATTTCAAAAATAACGCTGCGGTAAGATTTCAGGCCGGTGTCTCGCCCCTGCCAGAACGGTGAACTGGCACTGAGGGCGAGAACGTGCGGGAGGAAATAACGCAACTGGTTCATCACTTCTATCATCAGGTCCTTTGTGCCGGGGGCGTCCCCGAAGCCAATGTGCACATGCATCCCGAACACGAGCAGCTGCTGTGCCACAGCGCGGAAGTCATCCAGCAAGCGGCGGTAGCGGTCGCCCTCCATGACGTCCTGCTCTGTCCACCTGGCGAAAGGATGCGTGCTAGCCGCAACGATAATTAACCCGTCCGGCTCGGCAAGTTCGCACACCATACTGCGCATGCGCGCTACCTCCGTCCGCAACTCCTGCACATCCGCGCAAATGTGGCTGGCCATTTCCGCCTGGCTCGCCATGAGCTCCGGTTTCAGTCCGCCGGCCGGCAACACCCGCCGGCCGCTCTTCAGGAATTGCTGCATGTACGAGTGCAGATCGCGCGTGTCCGGATGCACGATCTGGTACTCCTCCTCGATACCGAGTGTGAGTGGAATTCCGGCGAACATTCTCAGCGTGCCCTCTCGCGAGTGCTGAAATAGCGCGCGCTGATTGCGGCCCAAACCTGTGACTGTATCCGTTGCAGTAGAATAGTGCGCATGAGCAAGACGCCATTGCCAACCACGGCGCACAGCCAACACGCGTTGTTGGTGGGGGCGGAACTGCGCGCCGACGCCCAGCTGCTACCGATGCATGATTCGCTGGACGAGCTGGCGCTGCTGGCGAATACCGCTGGCCTGGCGGTGGTCGGGCGGCTGACACAACACCTTGAGCGACCAAATGCAGCTACATACATCGGCTCCGGAAAGGTCATCGAATTAGTTGAACTCATAGAGGAGACCGCCGCCGAATTGGTCATTTTCGATTGTGAACTTTCGCCACGCCACCAGCGCGAGCTGGAAAAATCGCTCGGAGCGCGCGCGCGGCTGCTCGATCGCTCCGCGTTGATTCTGGATATTTTCGCGGGCCACGCCAACACGCGCGAGGGCGCGTTGCAGGTGGAGCTGGCGCAATATGAGTACCGCCTGCCGCGCCTGACGCGCCAGTGGACGCATCTCGCCCGCCAGGCGGGAGGCGCGGCAGGGCGCACCGGCTCTGTGGGCGGGGTTGGGCTGCGAGGCCCTGGAGAGACGCAACTGGAAGTCGACCGGCGCGAGATTACGCGTCGCATCACCCACCTGAAGGCCGAGCTGCAAAAGGTCAGGGAGCACCGCGGCCGCCACCGGCAGCAACGTAGACGCTCGCGCGTGCCGGTCGTCGCTCTGGTAGGTTATACGAACGCCGGAAAATCCACGCTGCTGCGTGCGCTGAGCGACGCCGACGTGCTCGTGGCGGACCAGCTTTTCGCCACCCTCGACCCTACCACGCGCCGCATCGAGCCTGTCGGCGGACGCCCGTTTTTGCTCACCGATACGGTTGGTTTTATTCAGAAGTTGCCTGCCACGCTGGTGGCCGCCTTCCGAGCCACGCTGGAAGAGATAACCGAGGCCGACCTGCTGCTGCACGTGATTGATTGCGCGCACCAAAACGCGGCTGAGCAGGCGCAAGTGGTGCTGCAGACACTCGCGGAAATAGGCGTTGGCGCTGCGCCCGTCCTCACCGCGGTGAACAAAACCGACCGGCTGCCCGCCGGCAAACCTCCTGAAGCGCTCGTCTCGGAGTTTCCGGACGCTGTCGCGGTTTCGGGTCTGGCGCACAGCGGGCTCGAGCGGCTGCAGGCAGCTATCCAGGGTGTGCTGCGCAAATCGCTTGTGGAAATGACTGTGGATTTGCCCTACACGGAAGGGTATCTCATTTCCCTGTTTCATCGACATGCACTGGTGAGTTCGGTGGAACACGGTGATAGCGGCGTTCGTCTGCGCGGAGAACTTCCACAGCGCATCGCTGCACGCTTCAGAGAGTGCGGAGCAAAAAGTAAAAAGCCGCGCCGCACACGGCGGTGAAGGCTACATAGCGCGCCGCGCGAAAAACCGCGCTGCTCACGGTAGATAGCACCCCGATCACCACCAGCGGAACAACCACCCGCATCACGCTCGGCGGCGTCGCGCTGAGATAGGTGTCCCTGACGATGCCCTGCTCGACAAAGTTTAGCGCCTTCATCCAGAACTCTTCTAGAAATTGCATGGCAACGCTAGAGCCTGCAATTACTGTGCCAGAACCGCAACACGGTCCTTATCTGCAAGGCGGTGCGGCGGGCAGATTTCTTGCACCCCTGCGTAAGCATGGAAACATGCGCGCTCCGCGCCAGACAGATCATCTCCGCGTTTGGACTGGCCGCGGTAATGCTAGGTGGCGCAGTGCCAGCGAATGCGGCCGCCTGCGACGCCGGCCCTGGTTACATAGTGCAGTGGGGCGATACGCTCGCGTCGATCGCGCGCCGCTTTGGCAGCACGCACCCCGCGCTGGCATCGCTTAACGGCATCAGCAACCCGGATCGAATCATTGCCGGGCAGAGCATCACGCTGCCGGGCAGTGAAGTTTGTGCGCCATTGGCGGGCGCGGCCGCCACGCACGTGGTGCGACGGGGCGAGACGCTCTGGCGCATTGCTGCTCACTATGGCAGCTCGGTGAATGCTTTCGCCGGCGCGAACCAGCTGAGCAACCCAGGATTGATTTACGTCGGGCAGCGCCTTTCCATTCCTGGCGAGGTGGCGAGAATGCCGGCAGGGGCGGACGCAATTTTCGATGCGGTTCTATTCAGCACGATAACCCCGGAGCAGGGGCGCACGCTCAGTCTTACGCTGCCGATTGCCGATATCACCAACCTTTCCGGCATCCTCGGCGCAGGGGAGATTCTCTTTTTTAGCGAGGGGGAACATTATTATGGGTTGGTCGGTGTTGACGCGCTGGCCGTGCTGGGAAGCTTGCAACTTAGCCTGCACGCCACCGACCGCAACGGTGCCAGCTACCATTATGCCCGCACGCTGACCGTGGTTGATGGTGGCTATCAATATGAAGACATAGTGCTCAGCGCGAGCGTGACTGACCTATTGAGCGACCCCACAGTGACCGCCAACGAGCGCCAATTGCTGGCAGACACCGTCTCACCGGTGACTGCCGCACGCTACTGGCAGGGACATTTTCAGCGACCGGTGCCTAGCGGCATCACCTCCGAGTTTGGGACACGGCGAAGCTACAACGGTGGCGGCTATCATTCATATCACGGCGGGGTGGATTTCTCCGCGCGTGGCGGAACCGCGGTGCACGCGCCCGCGCCGGGGCGCGTGGTGCTGGCGCAACGGATGCATGTGCGCGGCAACGTGACCATCATCGACCACGGCCTAGGCGTTTATTCGGCGCTGCTGCATCAGGAACAGATTTACGTCAGCGTCGGCGATACGGTCACAGCGGGGCAACACATAGGTGAAATCGGTGCGACCGGGCTGGTGACCGGCCCGCACCTGCACTGGGAAATGTATCTCGGCGGGGTGCAGGTTGACCCGATGCAGTGGACTCAGATCGCGCTGCCTTAGCGGATAGTTCAGGTCCGCTCGTAAGCCCTCAGGAACAAAGGCATGGCGCGCTGCAGTTCTTCGGTGTTTTTCAACGTCAACTCCAGATCGCGTGTTCCCCAGTGACCAACATCGGTGACGTCACGAGCAAAGCCGCCCACCTGCGGTACCTGCGTAGGGTCTACGTTCAGGAAGGCAGTGATCCTCTTCGCTTTCGAGTGGATCTCAACGGTGGCGAAGTTCCGCCTTTAAAACAGCAACACCCAACCAATAGCGTCAAGCATCAGGCAGTGAAATGTTATGTATGCCAATCCCACCACCGAGGCATATTTGTCGATCTCGGGAACCCCGCCCACAGGTGAAGTAGCGGTTACAGCCGTCATGGCGAGAAGGGACAAAGCCGTAACCCATAGAGATACCACACATACCAACCACCAAGCATGTTCTCCGTTGCGAATATAAGCAATTGATGATGGCACCCACATAGCAGCTGAGGTCAGGAACACTATCGCAAGAATCACGATTGTGTTCGCCCCCACCGCCGCGTCTTCGCCAAATGTCATCGCTCCTCCTTGGAAGATGGTTACATAGCAGAAAGTCAGATAGCCCGCGGCTGCGGGAAACATTGATAGCGTGAATATTCGTCTTAGCGTTCCGTCGACTCCACCTCACAGAGCCTCACGGTGCTCCGGATAAGTGCCAAGACACCATGCGTATCCACCAACGACTGCCGCGCCTCCGACAACATTGACTAGCACAAAGACAATTCGTGTAGACATTTATTGGAGTTCATTGCGGGTTTTCGACCCTCTTCGGGCGAGTTGTCAGGAAAGTAGTTTCTAGGACTTCCTGAGGTACTCTCTCTCATCATATCTGTTGCTCTTCCCTTTAGCAGCGCTCGCATCACTCCATCCAATTTGACTCCTCCTCCAGCTCGGCAAACTGTCTGGAGCGCCGAAATGCAATTCCGGGGATGTTTTTTAGGACATTACCCTCTGGTAGATGCTTATTGTTAGCGAGTATCTCTTTAAGGATGTCGGCAAGAGTTATTTCACCCTCGCCTATAACAACGATATCAATATTGCTATCTTCCAAGACCTCTGTATAAGATGCAGTGGGATAAGGCCCGCCCGCGATTATCGGTGTTGAAATCCCGCGTTTCCGGATATAGTCAACCGCCTTGTGAAAGAAATGCCTGTAAAATGATAAGGTGGAAACACCTATGATGTCCGGGCTGAAACCATTTATAAGATTGTATAGCTCCTCATAACTATCGAAATCAACACGGGATTTGCATATTTTACCTTCAACCCGGTCTCCAAATTCCCTGTTTACATAACTCAACAGGGCCATCAATCCCAGAGGGGGCTCGAGCACACTATACTCACGAGTGTCTTTGCTGGTGGAAAAGTACGTTGCTAGGTCAACCAAGATTAATCTCAGTGCGTCCCCCTTCTTTTCTGTGGATGGGAAGTTTTTTTTGATACGCGTTCGCAGATCGGGGATCCGAACCCGGTTTTCGTCCAAACATGTTTCGGGACCCAGTTCAGAGCGGTTGATATTGACGAATTCCAACAGATCATCCAGCGATTTGATTCTTGTCGGGAAATACTTGTTATACTTTTGGCTAAGCTCGTCTTCGGTGAAATGCTCCATCTGATATGGCAAAACATGTCGCAATCGCTCTTTGCTAAGGACGTACTCTCTTAAAAATTGGATTCTGACATTCCTGGTAAACTCTTGAGAAAAAGGGAGTGTAGGAGAAATGTCATGGAACGACATGTCCTGCTGCTGCTCAATCTGCGCTCTCGGAATACCTTGCTCGAGCGCAAACTGTTCCAGTTCGGTGCCCGGAAATACTCTTACATTGGAAAGATAGGGAAAGTGAGCCCACCTTATACTTTTTATAAAGTCTAGCGTCATCAACGCTTCATCCTCTGTTTCGGTGGGGAAGCCATGCATCGCATTAAGCCCTAGCACAAAGAACGGATATGTTTTAGTGATGTATTGAAGATTGTCGCGAAATTTCTCAACATCCAGATTTTTCCGCATCACTCTCTGCAGGCGGGACGATGCGTGTTCCAGTGAAAGGTTGGCGCCGATCACCCCCGCCTCAACCATAAGATCGATCATTGCTTTGTCTAAAATGTCACCTTTAAGGCCGGTAGGGAAAAAGAACTTGATATCTAGCCGGTGTTTTATCGTAAGCTCAAAAAAGGCGCTAAAGCC
Source organism: Anaerolineales bacterium (assembly GCA_036011785.1). Lineage (GTDB taxonomy): Bacteria > Chloroflexota > Anaerolineae > Anaerolineales > UBA11657 > CAJWGI01. The sequence goes on from DASCOB010000121.1 coordinate 38,581, forward strand.
TTTTTTACTGACGTTAAAGATATCATCTATGAATTCGATGCGCTTGATGCCCATGTCTGCTAAAAGCCTCACTTCGTTGAAAAGGTGTTGAACCGATCGACGGCGATGGTTCTTGTATGTTTTATATACATCGCAGTAAAAACATTTGTAGGGGCACCCCCTTGAGGCCTGAATTGCCATCTGGTACGTTCTCCCTGCGTGCCCAATGAACCGGTGGTATTTGTCATAATCGATAAGGGACCGATCTATGATCGGTAAAACATCAAGGTTTTCCAACTGTGGTCTTGAATCAGTTTTATGAGCTTTCATCTTGTTTGTTGGCGAACACCCTGTACTCATTCAATACCTCCGGCATCACAATAGTAAAATCTGCCCAGCAAGCAATTTCTCCAATAACTGAACTTGTTGCAGAACAATTGCCGATACCGCGCCCAAAAAGAATGCAACTTTGTCTCACTATCTAATCGGTCGCCAACAACAATCTTTCGCGCGAAATTCATATTATTTGCCGAAGCTATATACACAATTTTGCCTGTATTGCCTGGCAAGGACAATACTGTTAGTGCCGACATCTCT
>DASCOB010000122.1:0-4083 GCA_036011785.1 Anaerolineales bacterium
CTGAGCGGCCATCTGCGCCTTAATCTCGGCCAGTTCGTTCCCCACCTTTCCTAGAACCGACCCTGACCAGCGCTGGTATGTACGCTTGGCGATGCCCGCTTCTTGGCAGGCTTCTGTAAGGCTCATGCCCTCAGATTGGAGGGAAAATGCTTTCAGTACTTGGGCTTCCCTGGTGAGTTCTTTACTCGTTTTAGGCACGCCTAAATTATACCATGTTTGGCCATTGAAGTGGCATGCGCCACCGCCAATGTCTTTTTAAAAGGCCTGCTCAGCGCATGGTGATCGAGCAGCACCCACGAGGGCTTCTAGTAACATGAGTTGATTTTATACCTCCATAATTCCTTTTAGGAATTCAAGACATTGTTAAAGACACTGGAAACCGCCCAATCAAGCCTATTGGTATGAATACGCAAAAGATTGGGCGCGGATTAAGTACAACTGGGGCTTGACCGTGACAATCGCGGAGTATTCAGCACTCCAGACCATGCTCAACACGTGTACGACCAGTGTGAACGCGGACGCACAAGCGTGCTTCGAGAGCTGCCGCGCCCAGGGGGCGGGATACGTTCACAGGCGGGATGGTGACAACGATAAATCAACCTGCGAGTCGCTTCCCAGACGTCACTGTATAATGTGCTTGCATAGCGCATACAGGACGATAATGCTATGAATGGCCGCAGCGGAGGAAGACTTGCATCCCTGATTGCGGCTGCCCTCGTTGCCCTGGCGATTCCCCGGGCGAGCCCCGTCCTTGCCGTAACCAAATGTGTGGCCTTTTCTCCCTCGGTTATCATTCGAGAGGGGCCTGGCCGCAACTACTCGATTGCCGGAACACTCCCCGAAGGTTCTGAAGTCACGATAATCGCCAGTGAAAACGGCTGGCACCAATTCGCAATTGGCGCCGGCGTTTACGCCTGGCAGGGCTCCGGCGCGTTCGAGGACTGCGAGGGGTCCACGGATCCAGGCGACCAGACCTCAGAACCCAGCAATTCCGCTATTGCCGGGAATGCCATATCAGAAAGCCCGATTAGTACGCCCACGACCGCCTCTGAACAGATAGCCGTAGCCCAACTTGAAGTCGATGACGGCGCCGATACAGTTGAAGGCTACAGCCGGTTAGCATTCGGCAACTGGAAGGACGCAGATCACGACTGCCAGTACACGCGGCACGAAGTCCTCGTTTCAGAATCTGAAATAGCAGTCACCTTCAAGGGAAATAGCGATTGCTTTGTAGACGCCGGTGAGTGGTATGACCCGTACACCGACAGTGTCATAACCTCGGCCAGCCAGCTTGACGTAGACCACATGGTGCCGCTAGCAAACGCGTACCGGTCGGGCGGCTGGGGGTGGAGCAATGAAAAGAAACATGCTTACATGAACTTCATGGCGGACCAGGACCACCTGATAGCGGTCAGTAAGTCTGCCAACCGCTCTAAGAGTGACAGAGGGCCAGAAGATTGGAGACCCCCCAATGAGGGTTACTGGTGCGAATACGCCCAGAACTGGACAAGCATCAAGAACACGTGGGGGCTTACGGCCACTTCATCCGAGCAGTCAGCACTCAGCGAGATGCTGGACACCTGCCCCCTCCCGGTCGTGGAGGTTGAAGCAGTACAGACGGACAACGACACCATTCCAGAGGAGCCTGCGCAGGTGGTCGCTCCTACAGCGACAGCGTCGCCAGCAGACCCGTTATCTGAGCAGGAACAACAGACCTCTGCCGAGGCAGAGCGCACTGGCGCGATTTGCAATGATGGCTCTACCAGCAGCAGCACCGGGTCTGGGACCTGCTCGGGGCACGGAGGTGTTTCCGAATGGCTACAGGATACGCCGGAGCCGCAGCCGGAAAGCACCCAGCCGGTGCAGGAACAGGTACAACCCGAGCAGCAACAACAGGAAGAGCCGGAGAGAGAGCGCACCGGGGCAACCTGTGACGATGGCTGGATCAGCCAAAGTACCGGGTCGGGGACATGCGCCGGGCACGGCGGGGTTGCGGAGTGGCTGTATGGTGGGGAGGAAGAAGAAACTGAGTCAGAGCATGAACCGGAACCAGGTGACGAGGCCGAGCAGGTCGAGGACACACCAGAGCAAGAACCTGAGCCAGAAGCAAGTGACGAGGCCGAGCAGGTTGAGGACACAACAGAAGAGGAACCTGAGCCCACTCCGGAACCGCAGGCAGTAGAGCCCGAACCAACCGCAGAGCCCACGCCGGAGCCTACTGCGGAGCCCGAGCCAGAACCCGAAGAGGAGGACAGCGAGCCGGTACGGACCGGTGCGGTATGCCGGGATGGAAGCGAGAGTTCCGCGACTGGCAGCGGGGCATGCTCGCATCATGGTGGCGTCGATCACTGGATCATGAGCGATGAGTGACCCTTTGGTGGTGCCCATATGTTATATTGGTGTGAAACACTTACCTGTAAGTGCGCGAACTCACCCTAGACATTAGGTGTAAGGAGTCCGGCTATGCAATATGTGATTCTTGCGGTACTACTCGGCCTGCTGCCCGCGTACATCGCGAGCAAGAAGGGTAGAAGTTTTCTGGGCTGGTGGTTTTTCGGCGCGGCGCTTTTCATCGTGGCGCTTCCCGCGGCGATGCTAATAAAAGAGGACACCGAGGCGCTAGAGCGACAGAAACTAGAAACAGGACATAGGAAATGTCCTTTCTGTGCAGAGTTGATCAAGGCGGAGGCAATAGTGTGCAAACATTGCGGGAGAGACTTGCCCGAAGAAGACCGCTGAGAGCGGGTGTATACTGCAGGTAGTTCTGGCTGAACTTGCACGTGAGAAGTTATTGGAGATACGCGTAAACTGCGCGAGGCCGAGATGCAAAACTCCTATCCTAGACCAACCTCCATACCGACAATAAGCGTGGATGAATGTTTTCGCAATGGATGGCGCTGGCTGTGGCCGTGCTTCTTCTCCCTGCTTGTAATCATGATAGTGGCTTTTATTGTTCAATTGCCTGCTTCATTGTTCAGTATCCTTGCGCAAATGGGTGAGAATCTTGGGTGGGTTATGGCGGCCCAGATCCTGTTTGGCGTGCTGGTTTCAACGCCTGTGGGCATTGGTTCGCAGTACGTACATCTAATTGCTGCACGTGGCCAGCGGCCACAAGTAAGAGATTTGTTCGCGCCGTTTCAGAGTTTCTGGAGTGCCGTAGGGATTGCGCTTCTGCTCTGGTTGATATTGACAATTGGTTTCCTATTGTTGTTTGTTCCAGGTATTGTGTTGGGTTGTAGGCTGGGGTTTGCGCCATTGCTGGTTGTAGACAGGAAAATGGGCGTCATTGAGGCAATTCGCTACAGTTGGGAGATGACGCGAGGCCATGCATGGACAGTGTTTTTTATAGGGCTGCTTTCCATTCCAGTTGTACTGGTCGGATTATTGTGCTTTATTGTCGGGGTAATCCCCGCAGGGATGTGGGTAGCTCTTGCGTACGCAAGTCTCTATCACTTAATTGTGACCGAATACACAGATACCAAGCCGGCGGCGGCAGAAATCCAGGAATCAAGGCACACCGAGTCAAGCGACACTACTCCGTATGCACTGGTAGATGACGCTGGTACGCGACATGCGATTGGGTCTGCCGGGGTAACCTTAGGGCGGCAAAACACGTGCAGCATCGTTGTCGAAGATCCGGCTGTATCTCGCCTACCTGCACGTGTACTCGTCGCAAGGGGGAGCTGTTGGATTAGAGACGAAGGCAGCCAGGCAGGTACCTTTGTCAACCGGCAGCGGCTTACCGTACAGCAGCAGCTGCACGTCGGTGATCAGCTTCAGGTGGGAACGGCTGCGTTTCGGCTTGAGCGTGTTAGGCCTTCTTAGGCATAAGGCACCAGGATGATCGCCTGTCACCAGATAGATAGGTCATGGGTCCTCAGGTGCCATTCCAGCTGCATCCAGAAGCTGACGGAAATCATCATAGAAAGAGTTGTCGTGCTCTGCCAACTCCGTCCATGAATATGCCTTGTCCATGGCTGCCACGCCTTCTTCGGTTTGCATGATGGCGATCAGCGCAGCATTTAGCTGATCGCGCAGTTCGCGCGATGTACTGGGCGCGTACTGCACGCCATCATTGGGTAT
>DASCOB010000123.1:0-6927 GCA_036011785.1 Anaerolineales bacterium
CGCGGCCAGCCATGTTCGTGGCGATTGTCACCGCGCCCAGTTCCCCGGCGCGGGCGATAATGCGCGATTCTTCGTCGTGCTTCTTGGCGTTCAGCACCTGACAGGAAATGCCCGCCTCGAGCACGTTTCGCAGGTCGGGTTGAGCGTGCTCGTCCAGACCTAGAATTTCGCACAGCCGGGAGAGGTTCTCTGCCGACGTGGGATTCAGGCGCAGTTTCAATTCCTTGCCCAGCGGCCGCAATTGCGACGGCTTGAGTTTGTCCAGCGGCGCGTTCAACTCCGCCAGTTCCGGCACAGCGCGGCCATCCTCCTCGCGGTCGTTCGCCTCGAACCATGCATCCCGCAGCAGCCAGACCAGCGCCAGCCCGCGCAGCGATTCCGCCCGAAAGCGGGCCGCCAGCCGTTCGGAGGCCTCCACCGAGGTGGTGCCAATTAACATGGGCTGCCCGCGGACATGGCGGGTGAACACTTCCTGCGTGAGGGTGCGCAGCTTGGCCTCCTCGGTGCGGAAGACAAGGTCATCATAATCTTTGCGCCGGTGCAGCAGTGGTACTTCAGTGTCATCCACATGGGCAATGAACGAGAATTTCGAGCCATCCTCCCTGAAAGACACCTCGGTCAAGTCGGGATCCACGCGGGCACGATAATCGAGCTGAGTGGGGATGGGCACCACGTCAATCTCGTATATCTTGTCGAACTCCTCCGCTTCCGTGACTGCCGTACCGGACATACCGGCGAGCTTCGCATACATGCGGAAGAAGTTCTGCAGCGTGATGGTCGCGTAAGTGGCGTTCTCAGCCTGAATGGCCACACCCTCTTTGGCCTCCACAGCCTGATGCAGACCGTCGGACCAGCGCCGGCCCGGCATCACCCGCCCAGTGAAATCGTCCACAATCACCACATGGCCGCCGCGCACCAAATAATCCTTGTTGCGCTTGAAGATGAATTCAGCCCGCAGCGCCTGCTCAAGATGAGATTGGATCTGCGCTTGCTCCGGCGTGATATCTTCCGGTCGCTCAGGGTCGCGCAGCAATTTCCCCAGCAGTTCTTCCACGCGGTCGTAGCCTTCATCAGTAATAGAAATCCCGCGCGCGCGGTCATCAATCTCGTAGTGGTGCGGTTTCAGCTGGCGCACCACCTGCGCGAGCTCGGTGTACATGCCCGGGTCGTGCTGCGCCGGGCCAGAGATAATCAACGGGGTGCGCGCGCTATCAATGAGAACGTTATCCACTTCGTCAATGATGGAATAGTGCAGAGCACGTTGACGCCGGTCCGCGAGGCGGTTGGCAATGTTGTCGCGCAGATAATCGAATCCAAATTCGTTGTTGGTGCCATAAGTCACGTCGGCGGCATAAGCCTCGCGCCGAGCCACCATGCGCATGTGGTTGCTGTCCTCCTGCGGGGTCTCATGCTCGGGATCGAACAGAAAGGCCATCTGCGCGTTGTCGGTACGCCCGGCGTCCTGCAGAATGCCGACCTGCATGCCCAGCAGATGGAAGATCGGCCCCATCCATTTAGCATCGCGGCGCGCCAGGTAATCGTTGACCGTCACCAGATGCGCGCCTCGGCCGGAGAGCGCGTTCAGATAGAGCGGCAGGGTGGCCACCAACGTTTTACCCTCGCCAGTGCGCATTTCCGCGATGCGGCCGGCGTGCAGCACCTGTCCGCCAATCAGTTGCACCGGGTAATGGCGCAAACCGATGGTGCGGACTGCAGCCTCCCGCACCGTGGCGAACGCCGGCGCCAGAATCTCATCAAGCGCATGCGTCTCGGCCTGCTCGCTGGCGGCAGCATCGGTCAGGCCGGAGGTGGCAGCGCGCAGCTGCTCCCGGAAGGCGTCGGTTTTCGCGCGCAGTTCCGAATCGCTGAGGGCCTGATATTCAGGTTCTAAAGCGGAGATTTCATCCGCGACCAGTTCATATCGCGTCAGGTCGCGCTCAGTCGGTTTTCCGCCGATTGCGGTCAGCAGCTTTTTGAACATGCGACCGTGCTATTCGTTAAACATCTCCCCAACGCTGCGGCCCTCGTGAGCGCGTAAAATGACTTCCGCCAGCAGAGGAGCGATGGAGAGAACGGTCATATTAGCAAGTCTCTTTTCTGCAGGAATCTGAACAGTGTTGGTGGTCACAATGGCTTTGAAATCAGTGTTCTGGAAGCATTCGGTCGCCGGGTCGGAGAGCACGGCGTGTACGAAGGATAGATACACGTCTCGCGCGCCCTGCCCTTTGACGATTTGATAGGCCTCAGTCACCGAGCCGGCCGTATCGACCTCGTCATCAACGATGATGACATCGCGATCGTGTACGTCACCGATCACGCCCACAGCCTCGGCCCGAGCGTCATTTTGTTGTCGGCGCTTCTCAATGAAAGCTATTGGTAAACCGAGTTTGGCGGCAAAGTTGCGCCCCTTTTTGGCGAATCCCAGATCCGCGGTCACTACGACCGGTTTGTGCATGTCCTCACAGCGCTGCTGAAAATGGTCGCTCAGGATGTGGAATGCGGTGAGAGCATCGCCGGGGATTGAGAAGAAGCCCTGGATCTGACCGGCGTGCAGGTCGAGAGTCATATAGCGATCCGCGCCGGCAACCTCAATCATGTCGGCCACCAGACGCGCTGCAATGGGCACGCGCGGCTGGTCCTTTTTATCAGAACGCGAATAACACAGATATGGAACCACCGCTGTCAATCGGCCCACAGAATCGAGGCGCAGAGTCTGCAACATGATGAGTAGTTCCATAAGATTGTCGTTCACGGGCGAGGTGGTGCTCTGGATCACATAAGCATCCTGCCCGCGAGCGCTCGCGTGAAGTCGGCAGAAAAGATTCTCATTAGGGAAACGCACCAGGTCGCGACCACTGAGCGGAACGCGCAGATAATTACTTATTTCATCGGCAAGCTCGGGGCTGGCAGAGCCGGCATACAGGCGAATCTCACCATAAATGCGTGGGTCACGGATTTTTGTGGGTGTCATTATTCAATCCTCGTCACAGCACTAACTTCAATCAAGGTCCTCCATCAGGCTTTCGACAGCGCTGTACGGGTCGGTCTCCCTCGCCACAATTGCCTGTAAGAGTGCGTCAAATCGCTGCTGGGAAACCTGCTGTACGAGTCTAGTATACAACCGATTGCGCAGGCGCGATTCAACGATGGCGCGCATGCGCTGCCGCTGGCGGTTATCGAGCTCGCCGCTGCCGACGAGATAATCATGGTGCACCACAAGACTTTGCATCAACGCATCCACGCCTTCGCCCACCCTGGCCACCGTGGTCAGCAGCGGCACCTCCCAGCCCGGAGATGGAGCATCAGCCTGCTCCCGCTGCGGGCGACCGGCAACAGAGCGGGCCGACTGACCCATCATCAGCGTGGAACGCAGATAAGCGCGCGTTTGCTCGGCACCGGGAAGATCCGCTTTGTTGACTACCATAATGTCGGCAATTTCCAGAATGCCCGCTTTAATCGCCTGCACATCGTCGCCGCTGCCGGGCGCCATTAGCACGACAGTCGTGTGAACGTTGGCGGCTATTTCCACTCCGGCCTGACCCACGCCGACAGTTTCGATTACCACGCGGTCAAAACCGGCAGCATCGAGCACATCCGCGGCTGCCGCAGTCGCATGGGCAAGCCCACCCAGCGCCCCACGGGTGGCCATGCTGCGGAGGTAAATGCCTTGGTCACCCGCCAGATCCCGCATGCGGATGCGGTCGCCCAGAACCGCGCCGCCGCTGTACGGGCTGGTGGGGTCTACCGCCAGAACGCCCACAGTATCCCCCCGCAAGCGCACTGATTGCGCCAGCGCGTTTACCAGAGTGGATTTGCCGACGCCGGGCGCACCGGTCACGCCTACCAGATGCGCCTTGCCGCCGTGCGCGTGCAGTTCAGCGAGAAGACGCTCACTGGCGGCATCGCCATCTTCGATGAGCGTCAGAGCACGCGCCAATGCCCGCCGGTCACCAGAGATAATCTTTTTTGCCAGAGACATTGGGCTGGAGCAGCGATTAAGGGTAGGCGGTCCTCAGTCAGACGCACCGCCCGCAGAGCGCTCAACCGCACCGCGCACTTCCGCAACTATCTCGCCCGTGCGCGTGCCCGGACCGAAAACGGCTTCTACCCCCAGATTCAGCAGCGCGGCAACGTCCTCATCGGGGATGATGCCGCCCACAAAGACCGGCACGTGGGACATGTCCTTGTCCTGCAATTGCGTCATCACACGCGGAACCAACACGTTGTGCGCCCCGGAAAGAATGGAAATGCCGACCGCCTGCACGTCCTCGTGCAGAGCCGCCTCGGCAATCATCTCCGGGGTCTGGCGCAAGCCGGTGTAAACCACCTCCATGCCGTCATCGAGCAACGCCCGTACGATGACTTTCGCGCCACGGTCGTGGCCATCAAGCCCCGGTTTGGCAATCAGCACGCGAATGGGATTAGTCGACACAGGTGCTCCTCGCTCTCTCGACAGAGATTATACCCCGATTATTGACAGGCCTTAATTCCCCGTGGTATCATTCTAGGGTGGACATTAGCACTCTTCAACCGAGAGTGCTAATACGGACCGGAACGCACACATGGAAACATTATCTGCTCGCCAAGAACACCTGCTCGGACTGATTGTCCGTGAATACGTGGAACTCCCCCGCAAGAGCGGCGTCAGCTCAAAAAGGCTCGTCGAGAAGTACGGGCTCGACTGGAGTTCCGCCACCGTGCGCAATGAGATGGCGGCGCTCACGCGGGATGGTCTGCTGAATCAGCCATACACCTCCGCCGGACGCATCCCGACGGAAGCGGGCTACCGCTATTTCGTGCACCGGCTGGTGGAGGACGATTCCTTGCCGCCGGCAGAACGCCGCCTGATTAGCCACCAATTCCATCAGGCGCGCACCAGCGTGGACGAGTGGGGCCGGCTGGCGGTGGCTGTGCTGGCGCATCACACTCGCGCCGCCGCACTGGTGACCGCGCTGCACAGCCCGAAAGCGTGCTGCAAACATCTCGAGCTCATTTCCACGCGCGGGCGTCAGATATTGATGGTGTTGGTGCTGCAGGGTGGTGAAGTCTTGCAGCAACTCTGCTCGCTGCAGCAGCCCGTTTCGCAGCTGGAGCTTTCGGAAATAGCTGCCCGATTGACATCAAGATGCAAAGGCCACGCCGCCGACGCGGTTGAGCGCCAGAGTGAGTCCGCGCGAGCCGGCATCGAACGCACTCTGCTCGCGCAAATCGTGGCCAGCATGCGTCGCGCCGATTCTTTTGCCGCCGGCGAGGTGTATCTGGACGGAGTGCAAAATGTGCTCGCCCAGAAGGAATTCACCGATTCGGCCCCGGCACGCAAAGCGTTGCAGCTGCTGGAGAAACGCACCTTCCTCGAAGATTTCCTCGCCTCAGCGCTCAGCCCGCACATCGGCGGCGTGCAGGTGGTCATCGCCGGTGAGGGTGATTGGAGCGAGCTGCGCGAGTGCTCCATGGTGCTGGCGCGCTACGGTACTCCCAACGTGGCCACCGGAGCGGTGGGTGTTTTCGGCCCCACCCGCATGGCCTATGATCGCGCCATCGGGGCGGTGCGCCACGTCGCCAACCTGATGACCAGCCTGGTGCACGAAAGCTACGGATAATCAATGCCGCCCGTAAACGAGCAGCAATCCGAAGACACCAAACCCCGGCCAGACCGGGAAAAACGGAGCGATTCCATGATAGAGCAAAAAGAGAGCGTATTGCAACATCCACCAGAGGCGGAGGGTGAACAGGAACCTTCCCCCACTGCCAGCGCCGATGACAACGGCTCGGATGGCAGAGAAGCAACGCCAGATGATGGGGAGACAGCGGCAGAGATTCCGCCGGAGGAACTCACCACGGGGCAATGGTTAGAGAAGCTGGCCGCTACCGAAGCGCTGGCGGCCGAGCGGCTGGAAGGGCAGCAGCGGTCACTGGCGGATTTCCAGAACTACAAACGACGCACCACTCGCGACATGCAGCTCGTCCGCCAGAACGCCGCCGCCTCATTGCTGGCGAATTTCTTCCCCATCATGGATGACCTTTCGCTTGCGCTGGAATCGCTGCCCATCACCGGCGATGGCGCTGCCTGGAGCGAAGGAGTGAACATGATTCACCGCAAACTGATGTCTGTGCTTGAGGGCGAGGACGTTGCGGTTATCGAAGCGGAGCCGGGCCAGGAATTCGACCCACATTTCCATGAGGCCATCGTACAAGAAGAGCACGACGATTATGACAGTGACCTCATCATCGCGGTGGTGCGCCCCGGCTACCGGTGGGGCGAGCGTGTGTTGCGCCCGGCGCAGGTGCGCGTGGCAAAGTAGAGAGCAGAGGAAACAGGGATTATGGGCAAGATAATCGGGATTGACCTCGGCACCACCAATTCGGTGGTCTCAGTAATGGAAGCCGGAGAACCCACCGTTATTTCCAGCTCGGAGGGCGGGCGTTTGGTGCCCTCGGTGGTGGCTGTGAACACCAAAACTGGTGAGCGACTAGTGGGTCAAGTAGCGCGCAGACAGGCCATCACAAATCCGGAAAACACGCTCTTTTCCATAAAGCGCTTCATCGGCCGTAAGTTCGAGGACCCGGAAGTGCAGCGCGCTATGAAACACACGCCCTACTCAGTGAGCGCCGCCCCCAACGGGGACTTGCGCGTCCACATGGGCGAGAAGGAATACTCCCCGCAGGAGATATCGGCGATGGTGCTGGCGAAATTGAAGGATGACGCGGAGGCTTATCTGGGTGAGGCCGTCACTCAGGCCGTGATTACCGTGCCGGCTTATTTCAACGACACCCAGCGGCAAGCCACTAAAGATGCCGGACGCATCGCCGGCCTGGAAGTGCTGCGCATTATCAACGAGCCAACGGCCTCATCGCTTGCCTACGGCCTGGAAAACAAAACGGAAGAAACCATCGCGGTGTTCGACCTGGGCGGCGGCACTTTCGATA
>DASCOB010000124.1:0-5830 GCA_036011785.1 Anaerolineales bacterium
GTGCACCACTCCCGCCCGCACCATGGCGGGAAACGCGCAGCCAATTAGTCCCTCCCAGCCAAAATGGCGCGTGAGGCCGCGCAATGCCTCTGCCACCGAAGCGGGAGTCGCCGGCTGCGGCTTGGGGTATTCGTGTCGCTGAGCAGCTAGCGCGCCGGTGAGGACGTCCACGGGCGCGTCCCTGATTCCCGAACCGCTGATGTCAACACCGAGGATTGAAGTCAAATCGTCCACTCACTCCGACACGATTATGCGTCCAAATTGTTCATCGCCGCCATGATTTCAATCAGTACCAAAACCAGAACAGTAGATCGCTCACATTCGTGCCTGTCGGCCCGGTGATTATCAGGTCGTCGAGCGCAGAGAAGTAGCTGTATGAATCGTTGTTCCGGAGATGCGCGCGCGCATCCAGCCCGGCCGCGACGCCGCGGGCCAGGCTGTCGGCTTCCGCCACTGCGCCCGCCGAGTCTGTCGGCCCGTCCTGACCGTCCGTGGCAAGGCATACCAGCCGCGCGCGCTCATCCTTTTCGGGGTCCATTTTCAGGGCAGCGGCCAGCACCAGTTCCTGGTTGCGCCCCCCTTTTCCATCGCCGCGCACTTTGACCGTGGTCTCGCCACCGGCAACCAGGCAGATGGGCTTCCCGACCGCACCGTAAGCGCGCGCCTCACGCGCCTGCTGCACTATCCATCGCCCCGCTTTCCGGGCCATCCCGCCCAAACTGGGAGTTAACAACCGCGCGGAGAACCCCAACTCGATGGCTTGTTTGACGGCGCCGCGCGCGGCCTCCTCGTTATCGCCGACAAGCAGCGATTGCACTCGCTCAAACGCGCGGTCACCCGCGATTGGATTCTCGTCCAACTCTGCATGCATGCCGCGCCGAAGCCGCGCGCGCACCGACTGCGGGAGGTCGCCGCGCAGGCCGAACTGGCCCAGCGTTTCCCACGCCTGCGCAAAGGTACTGCCGTCCGGGCTGAGCGGGCCGGAGGCTATCACGCTCTCATCGTTGCCCACCACATCAGAGAGCAGCAGTGCAACCACCCGCGCCGGGTAAAGCCGCCGTGCTAGATTTCCGCCCTTCACCTGCGAGAGATGCTTGCGCACCGTGTTTAACTGGTGAATATCGGCGCCGCTCCGCAGCAGCCTTTCGTTCATCCACTGCAGCTCCGCGAGCGATATTCCGGGCGTCGGCAGGGTGAAAAGGGTCGAACCGCCCCCAGAGATCAGAACGATAATCAGGTCGTCTTCTCCGGGAGTGCCGACAGATGCAAGTATCCGTTCCGCGCCGGCAATGCTGCTGTCATCCGGAAGCGGATGCCCGGCTTCTACGATTTCGACGTTCCGCAGGTTCACTCGGTGCCCGTGATTGGTGACGATTGTTCCACCCGTCAGGCGCTCGCCGAGAACGGTATCGGCGGCCTGCGCCATCGCCACAGCAGCCTTGCCAAATCCTAGCAGCAGCACGCGCCTGAAATCCGGCAGGTGATAATCTCTCGCGCCAGCGCGCAACCATTCGCCCTCTCGCGAAAGGTGACGGAGCACCGCCCGCTGCGGCGCGACCGCTTCAAGGGCGGCAGCAATCACAGTCCGCGTATGGTCCGCGCGCTCTTCCCAGCGGGGTCGGGCTTGCATGGGGTGAAGGATAGCGCGAATTGGCGGATTGGCAACACGGCCCGACAACGAAAGCAGCCACGCCCGTTTCGGTTTCATGCGACAGCTAGCGTTTGGCACACACAAACTTGCAAACCAGCACTTAATGATTATTGCCAGCTCGTGAACGCTCCTTTATATTGCTGGGAAAGACAATGGCCGAGCCGGATCTGCCGGTCGCCGTGGCGTTTTGTCGATGACGCAGCGGATGATGTCGGGTCGGAAATCTTTGTCGAAGCCGTCCAGGATGGCGCGGGAGTCGTGGCGATGTCAGCGCTATTGACCACGACCATACCATCCATGAAAACCACCATCGAAGCGTTGGAAAGCGCTGGCGTGCGGGACCAGGTGAAAGTCATAGTCGGCGGGGCTCCGGTCACGCAGGCCTATGCCGAGCGGATGGGAGCAGACGGCTACAGCGCCGATGCCAGCAGCGCGGTTCGTGTTGCCACGCAGTTGACTGGGGTCACATAACTATATTGCCTGTGGGGGTGCTGTCGGCGTGTAGGTAGGCGCTGCTGTCGGTTGTACATCCGTATGTATGGGCAGCGGGGTATTAGTGGGGGATTTCCTGCTCGCCGGCAAAGGGGTGGGGGTCGGCCACGAAGTGGCGGTTGCCAACTTATCTGCGCTGTCGGCAACGGTGTCTGCGCCGGGCGGCGCGCAAGACGCCAAAACGAAAGCCATCACCAAGCCACCACGCAGAAACCACATTGTTCTCATAGAAGGACACAACCCTCCACCTAGGTCGCATCAACTATGAACCCGCCCTCCGCGGGTCAGTCATCATCTCCCACCAATACCGCCCCGGCCGCTTTGGGGTCGAAACCTTCGGGCCACTTTGTATATTTGTTGTACTTGGCCTTGCCTAGGTCGGCCCCACTCAGGTCGGCCCTCACATCGGCCCCGCTCAGGTTAGCAAAGCTCAGCTTGGACCCACGCAGAAAGGCCCAGCTCAGGTCGGCCTCGGTCAGGTTGGCCCTCACATCGGCACCGCTCAGGTTAGCAAAGCTCAGCTTGGCCCCGCTCAGGTTGGCCCCGCTCAGGTTGGCAAAGTTTAGCTTGACAGCGCGCAGGTAGGTCCTGCTCAGGTCGACCCTGCTCAGGTTGGCCCCGCTCAGCTTGGCCTCGTCCAGGTGCGTCTTGCTCAGGTTGGCCCCGCTCAGGTTGGCCCCGCTCAGGTTGGTATTTCTCAGGTCGGCCTCACTCAAGTCTAGTCCACTCAAGTCGGCTCCAATCAGTTTGCGCGCTGTCGCCAACACTTCTTCACGCGTGAAGTCAGCCATACCCCAACTATACACCCGCTGGTGCTTGGGGTGTGCCGTCTCCGGCCCGCTCGGGAAGCCGTCAGAGGTGGAGAAGCTTGACGGCACTGTACTGATGGTCGCCGGCGGCGTGGGTCTGGCCGCCCTCTATCCCATCATGCGCGCGCACGTGGAAATCGGAAACGACGTGCATGTCGTCTACGGCTCGCGCAACCGCGATCTGTTCTTCTGGCTCGACCGTCCGCATGCACTGCTGCCTGAGGCGAAGGTTTCCCTTTCAACTGACGACGGCTCGTTGGGCACGAAGGGATTCGTGACGGACGTGTTGCGCCAGAAGTGCTTGGGGACAAGCGAGGCGGAGTTTGCGGTCGTGGTCGGCCCGGCGATCATGATGCGCGAGACCTCCAAATTGCTCCTGGTCAATGATACCTCCACCATCGTGAGCCTGAACCCAACCATGCTGGATGGCTCGGCTATGTGTGGCGGCTGCAAAGTCTCGCGCATGAATGGCAAACTGGGCGCGAAGGACTTCGCCTGCAACGAAGGTCCGGACCGACCCGCCAGCGAAGTCGACCTGGACGAACTGGTGTCCCGGCTCGTCACCTACCGCGCCGAGGAAACCCGCAGCCTGGCGTATCACATCTGGCAGGGTCTAGCGGCGTAGCCGGCACGGAATTGGCCGAATGTCGCGGTGCCCGCATTTGTGGCATAACCTCGTGACATTCGTCCGTAAACCCTCACAATCTGCGATTACAATCTTAGCATGGCAAGAGTGGTCTCCGGCCGAACGCTCGGCTGCCTTCCGGTCGGCGCACGGCGTAGCAATCCGAATTAAAATGGAGACTGGCTTACGCCGGACGTGATTGAGGGCCGCGCCGAGGTGCCGTAACCTACACAAAGTGGCGCTCTTAGCCGCTATTTGTACGCTACCGCGTACAATCCATTGCCTGTGAAGGGCAGGGGGGTGTCACCTAAGCACTCATCCCCCCGTTCGTTGCGCGAGATGACGCGTCCCTCACAACCGCGCTCTTGGGCTACATGTGGGCGTCAAATGAAAGCCTGGCGGCCTGAATTCCATGTAGTACGACCGCGAGAGGCCGACCCCCGTCGGGACCGCACGACGTGTCTTTCTAGCTGAGCAGTCATGACAGCATAGAAAGGAGGGGGCGGTGTCACGTTTATGAAGCGCCGACTTTCTATTTCTGCCTGTTGAATCACCAGTAGCAGTTCAGCATCACATGTTGTGGCCGTCACAAAACAAAACTCCAGTCGCCCACACTTAATCTCTCTCTATGAGCAACGCTCGCTGTCAAGGTGTCTATGTGGAATGGTCTCTGAGATGCCACTGAACAAGTCCTTTTCTCTTAGTCCGGGTGAGGGTGGAGGAAACGCGCGCATAAACGTCTCTACACGCACAGACCGTTGAAGGACCCATTGCAGCAACCCCCTTCTGTGTGCCCCCCCCTGACTCCGGTGGCAGGCCGCAGCGCGCCACTTCCGCGCGGAGGCGGTACGCACGTCGATGCGAGCGTGGATCGGGAAAGCCTCCATTGCGACCCTCAATAGGTCGATGTCCCCGTTACGCCCGAAGGCACGTGGATCCTGTCCGAAGAGCGGCATCAAGCGCACGGCGAAGCGCAGCAGCTGTTTAGAGAACACACTGAAGTAGAGCTTATCCGGCTGGTGAGGCGGCAAACCGTCTCTCACACCGCTGGGGACAGCGTCAGGCTCGAAGGCAGCAACCGTTGCGGTCTGGATAGCCAGGTGATCTGGATGCTGGTAACCACCTGCTGGGTCGAAGGTGATCACCACTTGTGGTTTCAATTGGCTTATAAGGCTGCATATTTGGGCAGCTAGCTGCTCCTGATCTGCAGCTGCGAGAGCCATGGGGTGGTTATTCTCAGGCGAGCCGGGCATGCCGGAATCGCGGTAGCCTAGATAGTGAATCGCCGTCAGCCCCAGATGTTTTGCTGCGCAGGATAACTCCGCTGTCCGCATGTCGGCCGCCGAGTCGTGCCCGTGCATATGCTCCGGGTCAGCTGCCCCTACTTCCCCTTTGGTTGCACAGACAAGGTGCACATCCACTCCATCGCTAGCGTATTTGGCGAGTGTCGCCCCGCTAGGACCGAAGCTCTCATCATCCGGATGGGCATAGCAGGCGAGCAGCACCCGTTCATGAGCGGGCGGTCGCATCACGATTGTTTCGATACTCATGGTCACAGGAAGCCTCTAATCCTTACGCGTGGAATCACGCACCCCCCCCCACTATACACCCGCCTTCAGCGGGTCAGCAAGCATGGCCTGTTCGACGAGAAGGGTCCGCTTCACATAGAAGCGGGCCAGAACGAGACTGGTAGAATCCACAGCAGCACATTCATTTTGTATCCATCTCAACCCCATCAAAGGCCGCTCTTAGCGCTGTTGAAGCCTGTGAGATTGCCTGAGCTCCTTTGTCCGTTACCGCAGACATGCCAAAAAAGCCATGGATCATGCCGTCATAGCGGGTTGCCGTGGCGGAGACGCCTGCGTCTTGGAGTTTCTTGGCGTAGGCTTCTCCTTCGTCCCGCAACGGGTCAAACTCTGCGGTAATCACCAACGCAGGCGGGAGTCTGCTTAAGTCCTTGGCAGCCAATGGTGCAGCGTAGGGATTGGATGCGTCGGCGTCGCTGCTGAGGTAATGGTTCCAATACCACTTCATGCTATTCATGGTGAGCGCGTAGCCATCGGCGTTTTGCTTGTAGGAACCGGTGCCGAAGTTCATCGCCGTGACTGGGTACACCAACAATTGGAAAATTATTGGAGGAGAGCCCCGGTCCTTGGCTGCCAGCGACACCGCGGCGGCTAAGTTGCCTCCAGCACTGTCTCCACCTACAGCTATGCGAGACGGGTCCACATTAATGCTGGCAGCGTTATGGGC
>DASCOB010000125.1:0-4590 GCA_036011785.1 Anaerolineales bacterium
ATGGAAAAACGCCGTCCTGATTGGAAACATCGCTAAACGGAGACCAATAATGAAAGCCGCAGTCTTCAAAACACCTGATCAACCGCTCTGTATCGAAGAAGTCCCCACCCCCTCGCCCGGCGCAGATGAAATCCTGGTCGAAGTGGCCGGGTGCGGTCTGTGCCACACCGATTTGCACTATCTGGATCACGGCACGCCCACTTTTAAAAAGCCGCCACTGATTCTGGGGCACGAGGTCTCTGGCACCATCGCCGCGCTCGGCGCGGATGTCTCCGCATGGAGCGAAGGCGACCGCGTGTTGCTTCCCGCCGTTTACGGCTGCGGCGAATGCCGCCTGTGCCGCGAAGGGCGTGAGAACATCTGTGAACGCATGGTGATGTTTGGCAACAATGTGGATGGCGGCTATGCCGAATATATGCTTGCGCCCGCCAAAGACACTCTGGCGCTGCCGGAGGAAATCCCGCTGGTGGAAGGCTGCATCATCGCTGACGCCGTCACCACGCCCTATCACGCGGTGGTGAATCGCGGGCGGGTGATGCCCGGCGACACAGTCGTGGTCTTTGGCTGTGGCGGCGTGGGGCTGAACGTGGTGCAAATCGCCGCCGCGCTGGGAGCGGAGGTCATCGCGGTCGATCTGATTGATGACAAACTGGAATGGGCGCGCAAATTGGGCGCAGCCGAGACCGTGAATTCCAAGGGGGTCGAGCGGGTGGACAAAGTGATTCGCAAAATGACCGGCGGCGGCGCGGACATCGCCTTCGAGGTCATCGGCCTGCCGATTACACAAGAGCAGGCGTTTGCCAGTATCCGCACCGGCGGGCGCTTCGTGGTGGTCGGGTTCGCCAGCAAACCGATGACATTGCAGAGCGGTAAGGTGATGTACCGCGAAATGGAAATTATCGGCTCGCTGGGCTGCCGCGCGGTAGATTATCCGCGCGTGCTGGCGATGGCGGCGCAGGGAAAGATCAAAATCAGCGAACTGGTGACCGCCAAATATCCGCTGGACAAGATCAATGTTGCCTTCGATGGTTTGCGGCGCGGCGAGGGCATTCGCGCCGTGATTGTGCCCTGAGAGAGGCCGGCGTATGAAAGAACTATTGCTATCCAATAAAGCCATCGCGCGCGGCGCGTGGGAGGCGGGCGTGAAGTTCGCGGCCGGCTACCCCGGCACGCCCAGCACCGAGATTCTAGAATCGCTGGTGCATTATCCGGAAGTGCACACGCAATGGTCCGCCAACGAAAAAGTGGCCTTCGAGGAGGGCATGGGGGCCGCCATCGGCGGGCTGCGCGTGCTCATCACCATGAAGCATGTCGGCGTGAATGTGGCCGCCGATGCGCTCATGGTGTTCCCTTACGCGGGCACCAACGGCGGCTTCGTTTTCATCTCCGCCGACGACCCCGGGATGCACTCATCGCAAAACGAGCAGGACAACCGTTATCTGGCGCTGATGGCGAAAGTGCCCATCATCGAGCCGGTCACCGCGCAGGAATGCAAAGACTTCGTCGGCATGGGCCTCGATCTCTCAGAAGAATTTGACACCCCAGTGATGCTGCGCACCACCACCCGTTTGGCGCACCACAAAGGGCTGGTGGAACTTGGCGAGCGCGGCGAAGTGCCCTTGCGTGAATTTACCCCCGACCCCAAGCGATTTTCCGTCCCGATTTACCGCAAGCTGCTGCGCCCTCAACTGGAAGCCCGGCTGCAGCGCCTGACCGAATACGCGGAGAGCAGCCCGCTCAACCGAATCGAACATGCGGAGAGCAGCATTGGCATTGTGACTGCCGGAATCGCCTACCAATATGCCAGAGAAGCGCTGCCGGAGGCCGGGATGCTGCGCTTGGGATTGAGCTACCCGCTGCCACCGCAGATGCTCCGTGCTTTCTGCGCGCGTTATGAAACCGTGTACGTCATCGAAGAAGGCGAAGCCTTCATCGAAGATCAGATGCGCGCTATGGGCATCACCAATCTGGTCGGCAAAAAGCTGTTTGGCAACATCGGCGAATATTCACCGGGGCGCCTGCTGGAAGCGCTCGGGCGGGGCGAGCTGCCACAACCCCTGGACGCGGACATCACACTAATTCCGCGCCCGCCGATGTTCTGCGTCGGCTGTGGGCATCGCACCGTGTTCAGTGCGCTACGCCAGCTTAAAGTCACCGTGGCCGGCGACATCGGTTGCTACACGATGGGTGCTTTGCCGCCATACGAGGCCGAGCACTCCACCTTCTGCATGGGCGCAAGTATCGGCACTGCGTTTGGGCTGCAGCAGGCCGGGCACAAGCGCGTAGTGGCAATTATCGGCGACTCAACTTTCGTTCACAGCGGCATTCCACCGCTCATCGACGCGGTCGCCAATGGCGGCAAACTCACCCTGATTATCCTCGACAATTCCACCACCGGCATGACCGGCGCACAACCCTATGTCGGCTCCGGCCAGACCATCGGCGGGCAAGCCGCGCCGAAGTTGAATATCGCCGAAATGGTGAAAGCCATCGGCGTGGAAAAAGTGGATGTCGTCGATACATGGGACCGAAAAGCGGTGCCGCGCGCAATCCGCGCCGCGCTGGCACATGACGCTCCGGCTGTGGTTATCGCTCAAGGCCCGTGCGTCATGCTACCGGAAATCAAGGGTCGCGATGCACCGCCATATTACGTGGACGAAAGCCTGTGCACGCAGTGCGACGCCTGCTTCAAAGTGTGGTGCCCGGCAATCACGCGCACTGACGAGAATTTCCCGCTGATAAACGGCACGGAGTGCACCTCTTGCACGGTCTGCGCGCAAGTGTGCGTCCCGGATGCGATTTACCCGTGGTCACAAGAAGAGGTGTTGGCCATTTAACCGAAGAAATACGGCAAAACGAGATGAAGGCAGAGACTTTCAACTTGCTTTTCGTCGGCGTTGGCGGTCAGGGCGTCTTGCTAGCGGCCGAGCTCACGGCGCTGGCAGCCGCCCGCTGGGGCGCGGATGTGAAACAGACCGAAGTGCACGGCGTTTCGCAGCGCGGCGGCACGGTGGAAACTCATGTGCGTTTTGGCGCAGCCGTGCATTCACCCATCGTCACCCCGGGCCAGGCGCATGCGCTCATCGCGCTGGAAAAACTGGAGGCACTGCGCTTCGCGCATTTCGTTCACAAACAGGATGGCACGGTGCTGGTAAACGACTATGAAGTGGTGCCCGGATCGGTTGCCGGAGCGGCGGAACATTACCCTTACAACGCGCTGGATTACGCGCGCCAAAAGGGCTTTCAACTTCGCGCGCTGAACGCCACAGAAATTGCTGCCGGCCTGGGCGATGTCCGCATGGCAAATGTGGTGCTGCTGGGCGCGCTCAGCAAAGTGCTGCCGCTGCCCGATGATATCTGGCAGCAGACTCTGGAAACCCGTATCCCGGAAAAGCTCCGCGCTGCCAACCTGAAGGCATTCGCGGCTGGTCGAGATCATTAATGAACTAAGAGGCGATGATCATGAACAATGTAAAAGGCGCTGATCTGATTTACGATTGGAACGAAATTGGCGATAAGCCCAGCTACCCGAAAGATGTGCTGGTGGTCGACGAGACCTTGCGCGATGGCCTGCAGTCCCCATCGGTGCGGCACCCGTCAATCGAAGAAAAACTGGAAATCCTGCATCTAATGCGTCATCTGCAAATCGATGCTGCCGACCTGGGCCTGTGCGGCGCGGGCGAGCGTTTTAAGCAGGATGTCATCCGTCTGGCGCGCGAGATTGTTGACCACAAAATGATCATCCAGCCGCAAAGCGCAGCGCGCACGCTGGAAGTCGACATTGCGCCGATTGTGGATGCCTCCGAAGCAGCCGGGATTCCCATCGAAGCCTGTGTCTTCCTCGGCTCCAGCCCCATTCGCCAGTTTGCCGAAGGATGGGAATTGGACAAACTGCTCGAGTTGACGGAAAGCTCGGTGCGTTTTGCGATCGACCATGGCCTGCCAGTGATGTTCGTGACCGAAGATACCACCCGCGCGCAGCCCGAACACCTGCGCCAGATTTACACCGTCGCCATGCGCGCCGGCGCCCAGCGCCTGTGCGTTTCGGATACGGTCGGTCATGCCACGCAGCATGGCACTCGCAATCTGATTCGCTTCATTAGCAAAATTGTCGACGAGGTGAACCCAGAAGTAGGCATCGACTGGCACGGGCACAAAGACCGCGGACTGGATATTGTCAACACGCTGGCAGCCATCGAGGCCGGGGCAACCCGTGTGCATACCTGCGCGCTCGGCATCGGGGAGCGTTCCGGCAACACGCCGATGGAATTGATGCTGGTGAATCTGAATTTGCTCGGAATAGGCAGACGGGACCTGACCCGGCTGCCAGAGTATTGCCGGGTGACTTCGCAGGCGTGCGACGTGGCCGTTCCGCCAAATTACCCGGTTGTGGGCGCGGATTCTTTCCGCACCGCTACCGGCGTGCACGCGGCGGCGGTGGTGAAGGCGCTCCACATGGAGGATGAATGGCTGGCGGATCGCGTGTATTGCGGCGTGCCAGCCAGCATGGTCGGGCGCGAGCAGGGCATCGAAATCGGGCCGATGAGCGGCGAGCACAATGTTCGCTTTTTCCTAGCGGCGCACGGTGTC
>DASCOB010000126.1:0-16652 GCA_036011785.1 Anaerolineales bacterium
TCTAGAGATGTCAAACAGATGGTTGAAACGATCATTACCCATTTCGGGCGCATCGATATTTTGGTCAACAATGCCGGTAGCTCTCCTGGTGGTATCTTGGAGAGCTTAACAGAGAAGGACTGGGAACAATCTCTTCAGCTTAAGTTTATGGGGTATGTACGGTGCTGTAAGGAGGTTATTCCCCACATGCGTAAGCAGGGTAAAGGACGTGTGGTCAATATTATTGGAAATGACGGCGTTAAAGTATCCTACTGGGAAATCACGCCTGGGGCCGCTAATGCTGCTGGACAAAACCTTACTTTATCTCTGGCTGGTCAGTACGGAAAGGACAACATCACATTTGTAGCGATTAACCCAGGTCCAGTAGCCACGGAGCGTTGGGATGGATTACTTGAAGCGATGGCGCGTGATCGAAACATCACCAAAGAAGAGGCCGACAGGCTATCTAAGGCCAGCATTCCACTAGGGCGCATCTGTACCCCCGAAGAGGTGGCTGACCTAGCAGCCTTTATGGCATCTGACCGAGCCCACTTTATTAATGGCACGATGATAGAAATTGATGGCGGCCAACGCAAAGCAATCATGGATACCTAAACACAATGAGACGCCCGATTCATGTTGCGTGAATAGGACTAGGTTTGCTGTCTCACAAAAAAGCAAATCGATAATCAAGACGCCAGATCGCTCAGATTGAACCTGCGCTCAACCAGTACGAGAACCTATCAATTAAGATGAAATTTTATCCTATTGGGAGATGAAGTGACCACAACAATATCTCGCCTCTGTCAAGAACAACTCCCGCTATTGCGCGGTCAGGGTCGGTTTGTTGATGATATCAACCCAGTGGGTACGGTCCATTTGGCCTTTGTTCGCAGCCCTTACGCCCATGCCCGGATCATCAAAGTCGATGTGAACGCCGCCCTGCAACAGCCCGGCATTCTCACCGCATTGAGTGGTCACGCTTTGCTCTCCCAAATCAAACCGATTCGCCCATTGTTGGAGCACGATGCCTTTCAAGCCACGGATTGGCATCCACTAGCGTGGGATAAAGTGCGCTACGTCGGAGAGGCCGTGGCGGTAGTCGTCGCAGTGGATCGTTATCATGCTGAAGATGCTATTGAACAGGTGATGGTGGAGTACGATCCTTTGCCTGTGATAGATTCATCCACTGAGGCAATGGGTGCGGACAGCCCTCTAGTCCATGAGACATTAGAGAGCAACATCCTGTTGCATACCCGGGTTGGGTTAGAAGAAGATCGAGCAACTTTTTCGCAAGCGGATGTACATGTACGGGGCACGTTCCGACATCCCCGCGTGACCGGTATGGCCATAGAAAGTTGTGGGATCGTGGCTGACTATCACCCCGAAACCGATGAGTTGACCGTCTGGTCTTCGACACAGGTACCTCACCTACTCCGCGATGCCATAAGTGAGTCGTTGGATCTCTCGGCCCAGCAGATACGGGTAATCGCACCCGATGTCGGCGGTGGTTTTGGTACTAAAATGCAAGCTTTACCGGAAGAGCTCATAGTGACATATCTGGCCCGACATTTAGGTTGCCCGGTCAAATGGACACAGGACCGCATCGAAAATCTCCGGGCCAGCTTCCACGCTCGCGACAACGTGGTCGAGGCTGAACTGGCCGCCAAGGCCGACGGCAAGATTATAGGTCTGAGGGCCAAAGCCATTTGTGACGTGGGAGCCTACAACTCATTTCCCCTAACCGCTGCGCTGGAACCATTCACTATCGGTAGCGCGTTGTCCGGCCCCTACAACTTTAGCTACTATGCCTATGAAGGTTACGCTGTGGCAAGTAACAAATGCCCGATGGGTGCCTATCGCGGTGTCGGATTTGTGCTTGGACCAATGGTCATAGAGGGCTTGTTGGACAAACTAGCCCACAAATTGGAGATGGATCCCTCGGATGTGCGCATGAAGAATTTGGCCCAGCCAACAGATTTTCCATTCAAAAGTGCAGCTGGACCGATATACGATAGTGGCGATTATCCGGCTTTGCTTAATTTGGCCCTAAAAGAATCCGGTTATCTATATTGGCGTAAAAGACAAGCAGAGGCCTTGAATGAGGGGCGGATGTTGGGAATCGGTCTCTCGTGCTTTGTCGAGTTGACTGGAATGGGTCGTGGCACCTATCGCAAACGGGGTATGGTCAATGTCCCCGCCTTTGATGCAGCTAGCCTGCGCGTAGACCGGAAAGGCCAAATTGATGTTTTTGTCAGCACCCCATCGCAGGGGCAAGGCCAAAAAACGACCTTTGCACAACTGCTCTCTGAAGCTCTTGGGGTGTCCTTCGAAAACATTCGAGTGCATCTTGGTGATACAGCAATAACTCCTTATGGCTCGGGGACCTTTGCGAGCCGCAGTATGGTCAGTGGAGGTGGGGCATTACTAAAAGCCGCTGAAAAAATGCGGTGGAAGTTGGTCCAACTCGCAGCGGCCCATTGGCATGTTGATCCAGCCCGAGTGTTGTATTCCAATGGGGTGGCGACCCAGAAAGGCCAGCCAGGAAGTTGTCTTCCCTTCGCTAGCCTAGCCGAACTAGCCTACACCCCCTTTCAGGAACTCCCGCCCAACGTTGAGCCTGGTCTCGCAGTTCATACCAATTACGATCCGCCCCCAGCGGTTAGTTCTGCATCAGTTCATATGGCTCTGGTCGAGGTCGATGTTCTGACCGGACAAGTGAAGGTAGAAAAGTACGTAGTTGCTGGGGATTGTGGCCACATTGTCAACCCGGGTATCGTTGATGGACAGGTCCGTGGTGGAGTAACTCAAGGAATCGGCATAGCATTATGGGAGGAGTTACTATACAACGACCAAGGCCAGCTCTTGAGCGGCTCCCTAATGGATTATCTGGTGCCAGGGGTATACGAATCACCCCAAATACAGATTGTGCACATGGAAACACTCTCCCCATGGAGCGAAAGAGGGGTCAAGGGTGTGGGTGAAAGTGGTACCATCGGCGCGCCCGCCGCAATCACCAACGCGGTCCTAGATGCCTTACAGGTAAGGGTTGCAGATATCCAGTTACCTCTGACACCGGAACGAGTGTTAGCTTTGAAGCGGTCATCAGGATGGTCAAATTAGTATGGGTATTCCGTTGTGTTACTGCCAGTCAGAAGTTCCAAGGGTCTAACGGTGGTTAGCTCGGGAAGAACACTTCAACTTTGCGGGCGCATCCCAGCGAAGATCTTTGGAACAAGGAACATGGCCTCGAGAGCGTAGGAAACATGGTGTCAAATCAGGAAAAAGGCATCGGTGCGTCCATCAAGCGTCTCGAAGACAGTCGCTTTTTACGAGGATCCGGTCGATACATAGATGACATCCAAATACCCAACATGCTTCACGCTGCAGTTCTGCGTAGCCCCTACGCTCACGCCCGGGTACTCCACATCGATGCCAGACCAGCATTCGCATTGTCAGGGGTAGTGGCAGCGTTCACTTTTGACGATCTCGCCTCGGTAAAGCCGATTCCAATACGACTCAACCCCTATGGCTCGCTGGAGCCATTTCTGCAATCTCCCTTGGCATCCGATCGGGTACGCTACGTCGGAGATCCAGTGGCCCTGATCGTGGCTCAGAGTCGCTATCAGGCCGAAGATGCCTTAGAGCGGGTTACAGTCGACTATGAGCCGCTGCCAGTCCATGTTGCGGCCGAGGCTGACCCGATTATCGCCTTACATGACGACGCAACGGACAACGTAGCATCCCACTTTGTAATGGAGAAGGGCGATGTAACCACGGCTTTTGCCAAAGCAGAGCATGTTACCAAGCTGCGGTTTGTCTCCGGTCGACACAGCGGAGTGCCGCTAGAGACGCGAGGCTTGCTAGCCCACTACGATTTGTTTCAGAGACGCCTGCGGGTTTGGGGGCCTACAAAAGTCACTCACTTTAATCGCGGGGTGTTGGCCCATATGTTGGACATACCCGAGAGTCAGATACAGATGATCGAGCCAGATGTAGGCGGTGGTTTCGGTGTGCGCGGTGAGTTCTACCCTGAAGATCATCTGATCCCTTACGCTGCGTTACATCTTAACCGCCCGGTTAAATGGGTTGAGGATCGATTGGAGAATATGGTTGCCTGCAATCACTCCCGGCAGCAGGTCTATGAGATTGAACTGGCCATCAATCGGGACGGAAAGTTTTTGGGCATGCAAGTTCAGCTCATCAATGATCAGGGCGGGTACATCCGCACCCACGGAGTCATTGTGCCGGAGCTTAGCGCTGCCATTTTGCCAGGCCCATATCACATCCCAAACTATCGATGTGAGGTGCGTTCGGTCCTGACCAACAAAACCCCTGCCGGAACCTACCGTGCGCCCGGTCGTTACGAGTGCAACAGCGCGCGCGAACGCCTGTTGGACCTGGCCGCAGCGGAGTTGGGACTCGATCCAGTGAAACTGCGACTAAAGAACTTTATCCAACCCGAAGAGATGCCCTATAACGTTGGCACTCACTCGCTGGGCGAGGAAATTGTGTATGACAGTGGGGATTATCCATCGGCCTTAAAGGATGTGCTGCGTCTATGCAATTACCAAAAACATCGGGCTTGCAGCACAAAGACCGGAGCCAGACGAACCGGATTAGGCATGGCCTGCTTTGTGGAAAAGACCGGTCTAGGCCCGTTTGAGGGGGCACGGGTGCTGGTTGACCCGACTGGTCATATCACCATCAGCACCGGCGCAGCTAATCTAGGGCAGGGATTGGAGACAGCACTAGCCCAAATCGCCGCGGACATACTTACTGTAGCGCCGGAAGAACTCACGATATTACATGGTGACACTGATCTCATTCCCTTTGGAGTAGGAAGCTTTGCGAGCCGAGCCACCGTAATGGCGGGAAGCGCGGTGCATTATGCCGCCCAACAAGTGCGGGAGAAGATTATGGCCTTGTCTTCGGATATGCTCAAAGCACCCTTAGACGCGCTGATCATGAACAATGGAAAGATACAAGTATCTGGCGCCCCAGACCGCTTACTGACCCTATCCCAGGTGGCGGAGCAAGCTAGCCCGAACAACTGTCCACCAGACATGGAGCCAGGGTTAGACATAACCCACTACTTCCGTTGTCGCCATATGACCTACGCGCACGGAGCAACGGTGGTTGAGGTAGAAGTCGACACTGACACGGGCGCAGTAACTCCTAAACACATCTGGGTTGTCTACGACGTCGGCACGGCCATCAACCCTCGAATGGTCGCGGGACAGGTGGAAGGCGGAGCAGTGCAAGGCTTGGGTGGAGCCTTGCTAGAGGCGTTTGAGTACGATGACGGTGGCCAACTACTTAGTGGCTCATTTATAGATTATCTGTTACCTACAGCAGCCGAGGTGCCTCCGTTACACCTGAAGCAGCTACAGCGTTCGCTCTCAAGCCTGAACCCTCTAGGCGCTAAAGGGGCAGGAGAATGCGGAATTGCCGGAATGGGCGGCGCCATAGCAAATGCAGTGGCCGACGCCTTAGGGGAAGCAGGGCATCAAGTCAACACTCTTCCTATGACTCCGGAGCGAGTGTGGAAATGGTTACAGGCCGAGACACCTTTCCAAGGGGAAAAACAATGGTATTCAAACAAGGCCTAACACCCACACGCACCTAGAAATACTCGTTCGCCACGGTCCGATTACTTAGATGATAGCTTGGGGAATTTAGAATGGGATTTGTGAAAGAAGCAACAATTCCTAAGCATATGATCCCCAAAACGCGTTTTGATTGACTAAGGAGCAATCATGAAGCCAGCACCTTTCGATTACTTTGACCCAGACAGTTTGGATGAAGCACTCGATTTACTCAACCAATACGGGGATGACGCCGAGATTATTGCTGGGGGCCAGAGCCTTGGCCCTATATTGAACATGCGTCTGTCCGCCCCCAAGGTCCTCGTTGACCTGAACCGAGTAACAACCCTCGATTACCAGCGCGAAGAAAATGGTGGACTCGCTCTGGGCGCAATGACCCGACAAAGTACTCTTGAAGACGAAATTACCTTACAAACCTGTCAGCCGTTAGTGGCTACCTCGCTCCCTTGCATTGGTCACCGCGCCATCCGCAATCGCGGGACAGTGGGCGGGAGTGTGGCTCATGCTGACCCAGCCGCAGAGTGGCCGGGTCTGATAATGGCTCTGGATGGAACTCTGGTGGTGCGTCACAAAGACAGGGAGCGAGTGCTAACTGCAGATGATTTTTTCGTGTGGGCCCTGACAAACTCCTTAGCACCAGAGGAGGCTTTGGTTGAGATTCGCTTGCCAACCTGGCCCAAAGGGGCCGGTTGGTCCTTTGTTGAGTTTAGCCGGAGGCACGGTGATTTCGCTTTGCTAGGAGTTGCGATCCGGCTAAAGCTCGATGAGGTGGGCCGATGTATCGACGCTCGCTTGGTCTTAATTGGAGGTGGTCCGACACCGATGCGCGCACGACATGCGGAGACAATGTTGGACGGCGAAATCACGAGTCACGAACTGTTCACCGAAGTAGCCCAGCAAGCCAGTAAGGAGATTGACCCGGGTAGCGACATACACGCCTCTGCGGATTATCGTCGCCATCTAGCCAAGGTAATGGTCTTATCCGCTTTGCAACAGGCCGCCGAACGAGCCATGATTGAAGGAGGCCCGTCATGATGAGACAAGAGCGTAACCCCACCCGCGAACCTTCACGATTAGTCAAACTTACTATAAACGGAGTGGTCTATGAGCACATGGTTGAACCTCGGCTGACACTTGTCGATTTTCTGCGTGGTCAACTTAGGCTAACAGGGACCCATGTAGGGTGTGAACACGGTGTGTGCGGCGCCTGCACAGTGCTGTTTGATGGCGCGCCGATTCGCGCCTGTATTATGTTTGCAGTTCAGGCTAATGCCCACGACATCCAGACGGTGGAGGGCATGAGTTTAGGCGAGGAACTGCACCCAATCCAGCAAGCCTTCTGGGAAAATTCCGGTTTGCAATGCGGGTTTTGCACCCCTGGTTTTTTGCTGACAGTTCAGGATTTCTTGGCCCGTAATCCCGACCCAACCGAGAACGAAATCCGCGAGGCTTTATCTGGAAACATCTGTCGTTGCACTGGATACCAGTCGATTATTGCTGCCGTAAAGGCAGCGGCCGGATGCTTGCATAACAAAGCGTGACAGTTTAATGATGGCTGCCGTTGTTCACTTCGGGTCATTGTCAACACCCACTGCCACTAGCTCTCCGATCCTCCGGCAGCTGATGCCACCACGAATGTGTTGGTAATAGTTCTTAGCTGATTTTCTAGAGAACTCTTTCCGCGGAAAACGTTAATTAGTAGGTGGTTGGAACTAGACACGCCACCCACCTTACTAGTGTATCTGTTGGCACAGCTCAATAAATATATCCGGAGTTGTCAAACATTAATAGGATTGCCCGTCGCCCTGCATGAGCTCGAAGTCAGGGTGGAAATTTGGGTGGTACAAACACCGTGGTCCAACATTTGTCACTTGAGTGTCTTGACTACCTCCACACCGTTGAGCATCATAGAATAGAGGAAGATATGGTGTAGCAAATCGCCGTCATGAGGTACGACCCCGAGCTCATGCGCGGTGGCCACGGGCAGATCATACGTGTCGACGCAATCAGCGGGAAGTACCACCCGTTGGTGCAGATTGCGTGCACTGGCTCGCAAGCGAATACTCATACCTAGCTGGTATGTACACAGGTCCGTGCAATCTCCGACGATGAAAAAAGTGTCCACTTGTGAATGTTCGTCAACCCAGTTAAACAAGGCGGTATCAATCGTAGAGCTAATCGAATTCTTCGGGATAACCGTCATGTCACTATAAAAGTCCAGCGCCTGTAACTCCGGAATAGTCTCCGCCTGCACAGTGCCACACACGCAATGGGGAGGATAGCTGCCGAACTCAACCGCGTCGAGATCGTGGTTGTCTTGCGTAAGAATGAAATGTTCTACACCCAGAGCACGGGCACGCTTGAACAATCTGACGATTGGCTTGACAATGCTCTTGACGCGCGGACTAGAAAGCGGCCCATCGTGGCAAAAACCATTAATCATGTCCACAGAAACCACAGCCGTGGTTCCAGGATTTTTGACCGCCTCTGATAGCGACATCTCCGGCAGGCCAGCCTTCCAGTTCAATATGTAAGCAAGGAAAGGCCTGCTATTCCCAATCAATGTTTCTACGTCCATATAGTCACCTCCAAAGAAAATCGTCCTGGGCCAATTCTGTTGCACAGACACATTTTAACAGCAACACGCGTTCGGCCAAAATCAAGCCTTAAGCCTGTCCACAAGTACCCTGTCCGCTCAGGGTAGTGGCCATGATCGGGCACGGTTCACCGGTTTCGGTTTCCAGAACCTCGATGCACGCGCTGCAGAAGATTATCCAACGACAAATCTGCCAGAGATTCGATGCGCAGATCTGCCTCATCAAACGACAGTTGCGACGTGACTGTATTGGGCACCGCCACGCAATAGACGCCTGCCTTCCCGGCGGCCGCAACCCCATTAGGCGAATCCTCAAAAGCGATCGCTTCGCTGGCTTGCACTCCCAACTCTAGCAAAACGGCTTGATATAATTCTGGGGCTGGTTTCACGCGGGTAACATCATCACCGCATTTGATGCAGTGAAGACGCTGTAGTAGTCCGATTCTGGACAAATGGGGGATTACCCAATCCCGGCCCGCGCTTGAGGCGACACCGAGCATCAAACCTCTTGTTGATGCATCATCTATGTATTCCTCTACTCCCGGTAGAGGGTTTTGCGCGAGCACCAGCTCATTATCAATTCGCCGTCTTTCAGCTAGGATTTCATCTTTGGCAATCGGTTGATTCAGCTGAGATTCTAGATGTTTGTACGGATCAAACAGATCCCGTGAGCCACCCACCGCATTCATCCAACTTGACGTAGGAAACGGAACGCCATACTCACTATATATCTGCATCCAAGATTGAAAATCTGGAGTCTCTGTATCAAGGATGAGACCATCAAAATCAAAGATGAGGGTCTTGATCATATCGAGTATTATACCTTCAGAAACAGTGTCGTCACCCTCATACGAGTAAAGCTGTAACATCCGAGGTGCACTCAAATTTCTCGGTCACAGAAACGTTCAAATTGTTATGGTGTGCACGCACATCACAAATCGCTGGATTTTGACGGAATCCGGTGTGCAAAATAGGTTTCCGTAGTACAATCTACGACTGAACGCTGAGATAGTCAACGCAGGGTACTTTGTAGCGCAGACACCTTTGTAGCTTGTAGATAAACAGGAACAAGAAACACCGTAACTGGCGCAACGGTCGGTGGACCGCCGCAAAACGATGCACGGAAATGATGATCACCGCATATATGGGTACGCGAGACGAAGAAAACAACTGGCAGCAGTTGCGCCGCCACATGGTTGCGGCGCAACTGCTGCCGCGCGGCATCGACGACGCGCGCGTGCTGCAGGCGATGCGCGCCGTGCCGCGCCACCTCTTTGTGCCACCGGAACTGCAGGCCGACGCGTACGAGGACATGCCTCTCCCTATCGGCAGCGCTCAGACAATCTCACAGCCCTACATCGTGGCGCGCATGACGGAATTACTGCATCTTACGGCCGAGGACAGCGTGTTGGAAATCGGTACCGGTTCAGGCTATCAGGCCGCGGTGCTGGCGCGGCTAGCGCAGCGCGTGTTCACGGTGGAGTGCATCCCCGCGCTGGCGCAGGCCGCCACAGAGCGGCTTCGCGCGCTCGGAGTGGAAAACGTGGAAGTGACGCCGGGAGACGGTGGCGCCGGAATGCCGCGACACGCCCCATTCGCCACCATTCTAGTCAGTGCGGCTGCCCCGCGCGTGCCGCCGCCATTGCTGCATCAACTGGCCGAAGGCGGCCGCTTAGTAGCCCCGGTCGGGTCGCGCCAGCGTCAGTCTTTGCAACGCTGGGTGAAAAAGGGCCGCCGCTGCAGGTGCGAGAAATTCACACTGGTGCGCTTCGTGCCGCTAACCGGCAAATGGGGAGTGGGAAATTAGTGTGCCGCGAAGATTCAGCGCCCGATATGCATCGGCATGATCACGCTGATGAAGTCGTTGCGCCCGACTGGCCGAATGACGCCCGGACTGGCCTCGCCGTTCGTCTCCAGGGCCACATTGGGCGTGTCAATCACGTGCAGCACGTCGGTTAAATAACGCACGTTAAAAGCGATTTCCAGGGCGTCGCCCTCCACTGTCGCTTCCACTACCGACTCGTTCGAGCCGGTCTCGGCTGCGTTCGCACTCACCTCCACGCTGCCCGCATCTGAACCGTTGCCGGGCCTGATGTTCAGCCGCGCCGCATAGGCGGCCTCGCGCGCGAACACCTGCGCCGCGCGGCAGGCGTTGAGGAACGCATCAGTGGCTAGCACTGTGCGCGTGGAATGAGATTCCGGAATCAGCTGCTGGTAATCTGGGAAGTTTCCTTCAATCAGCTGCGAGACCAGTTCTACGTCCTGCGCCCGAAATATCGCCTGTCCGCGCCCGGACGGCATTGTGAGCGTGACCGGATGCTCCTGATCGCCCACGATGCGGCCCAGCTCGGCCAGCCCGCGCGCTGGCACAATCGCGCTGATTGGCTCGGTAACGGTTGTTGAAAGGGCGGAGGTACGCAGCGCCAGCCGGAAACCATCGGCGGCGGCAAAGGAAACCTCACCGCCCTCGATTTTCACCTCCACGCCGGTGAGCACCGGGCGGGCGTCGTCCGTGGCCGCCGCGAATACCACCTGATCAATCATCGCGCGCAGGTCGCGCACATTTAACTCAAGTGCCTGCGCTTCATCGGCCGAGGGCAGAATGGGGAACTCCTGCGCATCGATGCACTTGATATCGTTGTTGAACTGCGCGCAGGCCACCTGCAAGGTCTGCGTGCGCGCAGTCAATTCAAGGTCAACCCTCTCTCGCGGGAGAGTAGCGACAAGGTCAATGAAAGTTTTAGCCGGCACGGTGGTGGAGCCTTCCGCGTGCACCTTCGCGCCGATCCAGCAGGTGATGCCAAGCTCCAGATTGGTAGCCGAAAGCCGCAGCCGCGATTCCTCGGTGGCCAACAGCACGTTTCCTAGTACCGGCAGGGTGCTGCGCGCGGCCACCACGCGCCCAACTATTCCCAGCCCTCTGGCGAGGTTCTCGTACAGGCAGGAGACTTTCATCGCGCCGGTCTCAGTTTAGCGCAACAACCGATGTGGCCTGCATCCCTTTTGCCCCTTCCGCGACAGTGAACTCCACACGCTGCCCCTCGGCCAGCGTGCGGTATCCTTCAGCGTTGATTTCGCTGAAATGCACAAAAACATCATCGCCGCTTTCGCGCTCAATAAACCCGTACCCTTTGGCTGGGTTGAACCACTTCACCGTTCCGACCTCGCGCCCAGACATTGCGTTGTCTTGCGCCGGTGCTGCGCCATCATCTTCTGACATCACATTGTCCTGCTCCGACACTGCGCCATTATCTTCTGACATCACGTTGTCCTGCTCCGACACTGCGCCATTATCTTCTGACATCACGTTGTCCTGCTCCGACACTGCGCCATTATCTTCTGACATCACATTGTCCTGCTCCGACACTGCGCCATTATCTTCTGACATCACATTGTTCTCCTTTGTTGCATACATTTGCTGTCTAGCGCGGCGCTCGCACCGGGGCCGCGCAACTGAAGCCGAACCGGTGACCAGACTTTAGCACCGAACCTGGGCATCGTCAAGCGCGTAACAGCGCAAACAAGACCGTTTTCCCTGAAGCAAACGGGTCGGCAGCCGGCCCCTGAGCGCGCGCTGCGTTCATTGGGTTTTTGCCCTGGCACGTATGCGCGCCCGCTCCACGCGAATGATTCCCTGAATGGTTCCCACTGTTCCTTCAAGGTCATCGCGCAGGTTGCTGACCACATAATCGAACTCCTCCCGGTGCTGCGCTTCCTCGCGCGCCGTGGCCACGCGCCGCTCCAGCCCAGCGTCGGTCTCGCTTTCGCGTTCACGTAGCCGGGCGCGCAACTCATCCTCATTTCCCGGCGTCAGAAAAAACAGCACCGCTGTGGGATAAAGTTGGCGGATGCGCGCAGCGCCCTGCACGTCCACGCGCAGCACAACATCCTTTCCGCTCTGCATCGCTGCCCGCACCTCTTTTCTGGCGACGCCTTTGTGCTCGCCGTAGACCACAGCGTGCTCAATGAGCTCGTCGGAAGCAAGCATGCGTTCGAATTCCTCTCTAGTGACGAAAAAATAATCGCGCCCTTGCGCCTCCGAAGCACGCATTTTACGCGTGGTGGTAGTGATTACAAATGCCAGCCTGGGCTCACACTGCAACAGCCGCCGCACCACGCTATCCTTGCCAGCCCCGGATGGGCCTGAAATCACAATCAACAGCTGCGCTGCTGCGCGTCTCGGCGGGGGGGATGCCATGCTTGTGTCCAGTAACCTTACTTGCTATAATTGCGCCAATTAGCGACCGCGTAACAATAATGCCTCTTTACGAATACTGTTGCCAGGGCTGCAAGCGCCGCGTTGCCGTTCGCATGACTTACAGCGAATTCGACCACGCTCGACCCAAGTGCTCTCACTGCCAGAGCGACCAGTTACAAAGGCTCATTTCGCGCGTGCGCGTGAGCCGCTCCGAAGATTCTCGCATAGAATCGCTCGCCGACCCGGCCAATTTCGGCGACGTGGATGAAAACGACCCGCGCTCCGTCGGGAAATTCATGCGCCGCATGGGCAGTGAAATGGGCGAAGACATGGGTCCGGAGTTCGACGAAATGGTTGGCCGCCTAGAGGCGGGTGAGAACCCGGAATCTATCGAGGCCGACATGCCCGATCCGGGCCGCCCGGCTGCCGGCCCCACGCCCGGTTTCTAAGCCTCATCCCGCCAACGCTCGCTGCACCTGTACCCTCACACACTCGAATATAGTGTCACTGGTCTGGCTGGCGTCAATCACTTCCCAGCGCCTTGGTTCCGCCTGCGCCAAGGTCAGGAATCCTTGCCTAACACGGGCGTGAAAAGATAATTCGTAGGCGTCCAGGCGATTCCACTGTTCCGACTGTTGCTTGCGCCTACGCAGCCCTTCCTCCGGCGGGATGTCCAGCAGCAGCGTCAGGTCGGGCTGCAGCCCACCAGTTGCCAGTCGGGTTGCTTCCCGCAACACCTTCCGCTCCAGACGGTGTCCATAACCCTGATAGGCAATGCTGGAATCAAAAAAACGGTCACACACCACCACGCCGCCTTTTTCGAGATGGGGCCGGATGACTTCGCGCACCAGCTGCGCGCGCGATGCGGAGAACAGCAAGAACTCTGCCTCCGGCGTCATTGCGCAGTTGTTCTGGTCCAGAAGCACGCCGCGCACCTGCTGCCCAATTGGCGTTCCACCCGGCTCGCGCGTGCGAAGCACATCGTAGCCCTTCCCGGATAGGTGTTGCTCTAACCGCTGGCACTGCGTGGTCTTGCCGCTCCCTTCCGGACCTTCGAGTGTAATGAACAAGCTCACCCCCGAAAAACTCTCACGCGCCGGTTGGGCTCGTCCCCGTACGAATGAGAGACCAGCTTTGCCCCCCTGACAAGTTGGTGTTGCCGCCGGCGAGTGCGCGAATCCCGCGGTTTCAGATCCACGAAACGGGTGCCCTTGCGCACCGTGCTAATCGCCGCGCTCGCTTCTGCCATCGCCCGCTCGAGCGCGCCCTGCCCATCTCCAGGCGCTGCGGGCACATCGAATATCTCTAGCAGCAGGTTCTCCATTTGGTGTTGCGTATTAGAGCGCAGCACGTAAATGGGCAATCCGCGCGATTCGGCGTCGGTCACCGGACGCTGCCGGCGGCGGTAATGCGATTTGAGAGTGACAAACCCCTGCGCCGCGCCGAGGTCTTCCACCAGCCTGAGCGGCACGCTCAACCGTCGCGCCGCGCGCTCAAGGCGTTGCCGGTTGACGCCATACGAAAAGATATGCGCCGGCGTCATGACGACGTGATCCCGGCCGGCAGGCCGCTCTGCGATCGCGGCCCGGGTCGAATCCCCCTGCCAGGGCATACGACCGCGCTGCCCGCGCGAGCCGACGCGGCCCGAAGCGGCAGCGGCAGGCTTCTCGGTTTTAAGTTCGCCGTCTTCAGTGCGATAACGCACCTCAGGCTTCAGTCTCTCACCGCGCAACAGCGCGTCCACAGAATCGGCCACGTCGTCATGCACGCTCAGCCGCTCACGCTGCAAGATTTCGATGAGCACATCGAATGTGGGCGGCGAGCGCCGCTCCAACACCGTTTTCTGGGTTCCGCGCCGACGCGCTTCCTCATCGGAAAGCGTGACCGATTCAATTCCTCCCACAAGGTCAGCAAGCGTCGGATTCAGCAGAAGGTTGTCGAGCGTGTTGCCGTGCGCTGTGCCGATCAACTGCACGCCGCGCTCGGCAATTGTGCGTGCAGCTAGCGCCTCGGCCTCACGCCCTATTTCGTCAATCACGACTGTTTCCGGGTTGTGGTTCTCCACCGCCTCTATCATTACCTCATGCTGCAACACCGGGTTTTCAACCTGCATGCGACGCGCGCGCCCCACGGCCGGATGGGGAATGTCGCCATCCCCGCCTATTTCGTTGGATGTATCCACAACCACCACACGCCGATTCTCGGCCAATACGCGCGCGGCCTCGCGCAGCATCGTGGTTTTCCCTACGCCCGGACGCCCGAGCAGCAGGATACTACTGCCCGATTCTATGACATCTTGAATGATTTCAATGGTCCCGTACACCGCCCGCCCCACCCGACAGGTAAGCCCGACTACCTTGCCCTGCCGGTTGCGTATGGCAGAAATACGATGTAGTGTGCGCTGGATGCCAGCGCGATTGTCCTCGTCAAACGCGCCAACGCGCTTCACCACCGCATCAATGTCAGCTGCGGCCACCTCTGATTCGGACAACACCACCTCTCCGTCAAGATATCGCGCCGTGGGCACGCGCCCCAGATCGAGGATGACCTCCAGAAGCTGTCCGGTGTGGCCAAGCTCCTGCACCTGTTGCGACACGCGCTGCGGCAAAACTGCAAGAAGCACGTCAAGGTTGTCGGTGATTTCCTGTCTCACTAACTCTCACTCCTCGTCGGTTACCATTGCTGTGGCCTTAAACAGGAATGTCTTGGCTACCGGCGCCGAAATCTTAACTTCGGTGGCGGCAATAGCAGGTATCGGTTTCCGCGCCGGTTTTTTTGCGCTCACAGTCAACCGTTTCACCATAATGGCTTGTTGTCCCCACGGTTCGAAGCCGGCGGCCTGCAGCGCGCCGCGCATCCATGACTGGTAGCTGCGGGCGCACACATACACCGGCATGCGTGGGTCGTTTTGCTGCAATTGCATAAAGGCTGCCAGCACATCTCCAATGGTGCCCTCGGCCTCAGGGTGAACAAAAGGTTGCAACCAGATGCCTTTCGGGCCTCTGTTCACACTCAGCAGCGCGACCACATCGTCATCGCAGCGCAGGACGAAGCCATCATCTGTCCCCGTAGGCGTCGGCTCGACATGCCGCACCAGAGCCGGCACAATGTTACTGTAAAGGCGTTGCGTGGCAACCTTGTCCGGCGCCGCGCACGGGTGTATCTCGATACCGGCTTTCGCCCCTTCCGGCCGCGAGAGCATCCGATACACCTTTTGCCGGGCATAAATGGCGAAGCCGGCCTGGCGCAGCGCCACAAATTCTGCACTACCCTCCTGCGCCTCGGCCATCAAATTTCGCGCCGCGCAGGCGCCCGCTTCCTGCGCAAGCCCTTCCAAAAGCGCCACACTGCGCTCCGATGGTGTTTCCGCGCCTGCCGGGGCAATAAAGTACACCCGCGCGCGTTGCGCCCCACCTTCAAGCTGCATTTGCGCGAAAGCGGCCTTTTCGTCGCCATCACCGCACCAGACGAGCGTAGTCGCGCCCCTGTACGGTGAGAACAAACCGACTAGGCCTTTTTGCATCACACGCGCGCCGGTGGTGAGCGCCGCTTCGCTGTGCAGACACACCCCGCGCGGCGCCAAGCGCCGCAGCAGGCTCAGGTCGCGCCATCCGCCCGTTCTAATCACGCGAATCGGCCGTCACCGCGCCGCGTTGACGCGCGATTGTGCCCAAAAACAGGTAGTGAAAACGGTCATCGTCGGCAAGTTCGGGGTAAAACACGGTAGCCAGCATTCCATCCTGTCCTTCCTCTTGTGCGGGCGCGCCAGAGGTTAAGCCCGTCTATCGTGTCAGAATACCACAGTCTTCTTCTCTCGATTTTACCACGGAGATGCCCAAAAGCGCACCCCGAAAACTTGGTTGGCGTGACGAATAACGCAACGTAAACCCTTTTTTATGACATTCATCACATCTCAAGCCAATGCAAACTTGACATACTGACGGCGGCGATTGTCTCGGGTGTTAGAAGCCCGCGCCGTAGGTGTTTCACGTGAAACACACCGCGACGCGCGACGGGTGCCGTCACCCTTGCGCACTGCGCTGAATTACCCTATCATTCGCGCGTTCATGCCGGGGGCAGATATTGACATCGGCGCCGGGCTAAAGGAGAACAGCACATGCTCCACACATCCAATCCGTTCGTCATAGCCCAACGGCAGCTGGATGAGGCTGCGGCAATCCTCAATCTAGATGAGGCCACTCACCAGATGCTACGCTGGCCGCTGCGTGAGCTCCACGTCACATTACCAGTGCGCATGGACGATGGTTCC
>DASCOB010000127.1:0-6413 GCA_036011785.1 Anaerolineales bacterium
ACTCCTCTCGGGACGACTTCTTGCCGACGAAAAACTGAATGTCGTCAACGAGCAACACGTCGGGCGAGCGGTGTTTCTCGCGGAACGTTTCGGTGGAGCGCGATCGAATTGCGGCGACGAGCTCATTGGTGAAGGCCTCGGCGGTGACAAGCATCGCGCTGCGGCGCGCACGCGCACACTCGCGCGTTATCGCGTGCAGTAGGTGGGTTTTGCCAAGGCCGACATCTCCGTAGAGCACGAGGGGGTTATGCCCCGGCCGGATGCGCTCGGCAACGGCGAGCGCGGCGGAGTGCGCCATGCGGTTCCCTGACCCGACCACAAAATCGTCAAAGGAACGCCCCGGCGCCGGTTCGCGCGAGTGGTGCGCGGGGTTTTCGGCTGGGCTCTCCGGGAACAGAGGTGTGTCACCGGTCGTTTTCGCGGGCTCTCGTGGCCACACCACAAAGGAAACCGAGGCCGTGCGACCTACAATCCCGGCGACTGTGCGCTCAACGGTGGTGCGCATGCGCGCATCGAGCCAGTCGCGGGCAAACCCGCTCTCGACGCCCACGATGTACTCGCCGTCCTCGCACGAAACAAGGCGGACGTCGCGCAACCAAGTGTCGAAGGTAGAGCGGGAGACCTGTAGCTGCAGCTCGCCCAGAGCCGCGCGCCAGACATTTTCAGGCCTCACCGCGTCCCCCGTCCGTGATGCCAGCGAAGCCGGTATATGTAGGCGGAAACAATATAGGCGCCACTAAATGCAGGGTGATAAAAGGCAGCAGACAATAGCTCCTCACTGGGCAAAACATTACGATTCCACTGTTGTTGCGACCAAGGTCACGCACCGAGGAATGTGCGGCCGATTGAAGTTGGGTTGATACGAAACTCATTCCCGGCACTGAAGCCGGATCGGCGCCACGAGACCCTAGTGACAGAGATTGTAGCAGCCGGGTGGTGTCGAGGCAACCCCGGCGGACAGAGAAATGTTAAAAAACCCGCATTTTTTAAGGGAGCAAAACCTGTCAGCGTGGCGCGTACTCCCTTTCAGTAACGTATATGCACCCCGTGGCCAGAACACAATTTTTTAAGGTTAGCGCACGTATGCCGGATGCCGATAGGCAGCGGCGGGGAAGGCCTCGTATCATGTTAGATGGTTGGAGTTTTATCGTGCGGTGCGGTGCGGCGCGCCGGAACTCGCGACTTTCTGATGGCGCTATGCGACGCTAATGCGCGGCAGGTCGAGCAGCAGCACCTCCAGTGTCAGGCGCGCGTTTGAGTTGTGCTCCAGACGTGCCTGCGCGGCGCACACGGAGGCAACGGCGCGGGCGGCCTCGGCCGCGGTTAACTGGCCGGCTGCAAGGCGGACGTCCGCGCTGCGGTCCGCGTTGGTGAGCGGGGTTCTTGCGCCGGCAGCGACGTGCATTACATCGCGCCACCAGCACCTCCACAGGTCAAGGGCGACGACGAGCGAGCCGCGGTCTTTGCGCAATTCGTCAGCATA
Source organism: Anaerolineales bacterium (assembly GCA_036011785.1). Classification (GTDB taxonomy): domain Bacteria; phylum Chloroflexota; class Anaerolineae; order Anaerolineales; family UBA11657; genus CAJWGI01. The sequence goes on from DASCOB010000127.1 coordinate 1,484, forward strand.
GGCAAAGCGTTCGACATGCGCTGCCGGCAAGAGCGCGCGCAATTCAGAAAGGCGCTGGGCACGGGCCTTGAGCGCGGTATCATCACTGCGCAAACCCACTGCCCAGCCGAGACGTCCGCCGGATAGGCGCGCCAGGAACTCGGCCTGCTCGGGCGCGCAACCCCAGAACTCGCTCAGGGCCGATTGTACAACGGCGCGCTGAAGCGGCCGCAGCGCCAATTGGGCGCAGCGGGAGACGATGGTGGGCGGCAAATCGGCGGCGCTTTCTGCGGTGAGGATAATGACGGCGTTGCCGGGCGGCTCCTCCAGCGTCTTTAGCAACGCGTCCGCGGCTGCTCCCCCCGCCGCGTCGAAGTCGGTGATGATGGCCACGCGCCGTTCGGCCTCCATTGGCCGCAGCGAAAACTGGCGGATGAGCTCACGAATTGGCTCGATGCCGATTTTGGCGGTCTTAATAATATTGCCGCCGATAACTGGGGCCAGCATGCGTACATCGGGGTGTTTGCCCGCGGCGATGAGCGTGCAAGTGCGGCATTGGTTTGCTTCGGCGCACGGGGCATTCCCTTCTTCGCAAAGCAGCGCCCGCGCAAAAGCCACGGCGAGAGTTCGCTTGCCAACGGCAGCGGCGCCGGTAAACAGGTAGGCATGCTGTACGCGGCCGGCGAGGATGTGATGCGCGAGCGTTGCCAGCGCCCACTCGTGGCCGACTACGCCCCACTCCGGTTTTTTTCCGGCCGCGCCCATTAGGCGGTTATAATAGCACGAACGCGCTGTTCGGGAGGACCCGCAATGAAAATAGCTATTGGCTCAGATGAGCGCACGCACCTGACGGACTGCGTGATCGAAGAGGTGCAGAAGCGCGGGCACGCAGTCGCGCTCTTCGGCCCGCTGGCGGACCGCCAGGAGTACTGGCCCGCAGTTGCGCAACAGGTGGCGGAGCGGGTGGTTGCCGGCGAGGCAGACGAGGGTATTTTGCTTTGCTGGACTGGAACCGGAGTCTGTTTGGCGGCCAACAAACTGCCGGGCATCCGCGCTGCCTTGTGCGCCGATGCCGAGACTGCGCGCGGGGCGCGGCTTTGGAATAACGCGAATGTGCTTTGTCTCTCCATTCGGCTTACCGCGGAGGTGGTGACCAGAGAGATTCTTGACAGCTGGTTCGGCACGCAGTATGAGCCGAACGATGAGGACAATCGGTGTTTGGCGCAACTTGGAGAGATTGAGGAGAAACATCTGCGAAAGTCGCGGTAGTTGCGCGAGCCTACTCGAAGTGGAATCTCCACAGGGAAAATCTGAAAAACGCGAACGCGGAGGCGAGCAATGCGCCGGTTTCGCCCCAGATGGCATTGACCCCCAGCCCGCGCACAATCACATCTTGGTAGCCTGCCAGCACCGAGGCGTGCGGGGTGATGCGCGAGCGTTTTCATAAAAGCAGACATGATTAAGGTGGGCACCATCATGCCGCCTTGAGCAGCCAGAGCGACCGCCAGCAACCAAGCCAAACCTCAAATTTACTCCGAGGTTTTTCCAGTGGCGGCCACAAGCATCCCCAGCTCGGCGGCGGATGCGCCGGGATATTGTTTGCTGAGATTGCGTGTTTCAACGATGTTGGTCATGTTGCCTCCGTCCATAATCGAGCAGGCCTAAGCGCGTTGCAGCGGGAGTGTGGCGCAGCGAATAGAGCCGCCGAGCGAGGGCACACAGTCGAAGCGAAGCGCCGTGACGCGGTAGCCGAAATCGGTGCGCAAGGCGGCGTGCACGCGTGCGCAGGCCGGGTGGTCGCGGCCGAGTATGTGGCCGGGATGCACACAGAGCACGTTGGTGGTGAGCGCATCTTCCTCGGCGTGACTGACTCGCAGACAGTGGCACGGCGGCTCGAACGCTTCACCCTCGAGGCTGCGCATCTGCCCGGCCGCGGCGGGCGCCCGGAGCGCGAGATCGGGCGCGAGCACATTCCAGCAGCAATCCAGATGGAGTACATCGTGCGGTACCAGAACCACTTTGCGCTGCACGCCGCGTGCGGAGAGTGTGGCCGCTAACCAATCTATAGCTGCGCGATTGGAGCGATGCCCGAGGCCGAGGTACAAGTGTCCGGGCGCGAGCACCACGTCGCCGCCCTCCAGAAAGTGCCCCGGCGGGGCTTTAACCACGTTCTCTGCCGGCAAGCGGGCGATGATCCGCTCAAGGCCGGGCAGCTCGGCGTTGCGGGAATCAAACCTGCTTCTGGACACGAAAAAAAGTTGGTCAATTGCGAAGCCCAGGTCGCGCGGGCAGGTCTGGTCTGAAACCAGCGGCGCGGCGGGAAGCGCTTCGGGCCGCAGCACATCGACGCCGGCCTGCAACAGGGCGGATTCAACGGCGCTCAGCTCGGCCGCGGTTTCGCTTTCGGATGGATAGCGCCCTTCTTCGACCGTCTGCCGGAGGGTCGCACTGACCATCTCCGTGGGTGCGCTCTTCATCCCAGTGGCGATGCCGAGGATTACGCTCTTCAGCGGGGCGAACTCGTCAGTCACGCGCAGCACGGCTCGGCTCGCGGCCCCTTTGCATTACTGCGTATGGGCGGCGAGGAATGTGGCCACGCGCTTGAAAACCTGTTCGCGGTCGGCGTCCTCGGTAATGATATGGTCGCCGCGCTCCAACCAGACCTTTTCCTTTTGACTTGACCCTAGCGCTTGATAAATCAAGCCCATGTTCTCGGGCGCGACCACGCGGTCGGCGCGGGATTGTAGCAGCAGCATGGGGGCGTGAACGCGCGGCGGCGCGGGTCGGTCGCACCGAATATGCCACCCGCCGCGCGCTGGCACCCGCATCCACCCAGGATGCGCCTTGCTCCGGCTTGGGCAGGAATGGGCGCAATCGCGCCAGAAATGGTATCGGGAAGAGCCTCCAGTCCGCGGGGATCTGTATCGGCGTGCCCATAGCCGCCACTGCCGCCACGGGCTGCTGGCTTGCGAGCGCCAACGCCATCGCGCCGCCCATGGAGAGCCCGACGGCAGCAACTTTTTCACATAGCGCGTTGAGGATGTGCCAGCCATCCAGCGCGGAATAACACCAGTCCCACCAGCACGATCGGTTCTTGTCCGCCGGCGCGGTTCCGTGATGCGTTAGCCGCGGTCCGAACACGGTGTATCCCTGCGTGGCCAAGTGCGCGCCGAGGGCGCGCACTTCTTGAGTGGAACCGGTCCAGCCGTGCAGAACTAGGCATCCCACCGCGCCGCCGCGAAAGAAAAACGGCTCTGCGCCGGGCATGATTCCGGCAGGGTCTCTGTCGGCCGTCATCCCGTTCTAGTGCGGCGGCACAGGGCGCACAGCACGATGACATTACTCTAATCAAGTACGAGGAAGATGTCAATGCGGGCCGCTGCATGGCACGTCACTTGCATCAACACAGGCTGCGCAGTACACTATGGATGCGCTGTACACAGGTGAATCCATTGGATCATAACGAGCCTGACCGCATGGCGGATCGAAACCTGGAAGCACTTGCCAAAGAGGCTGACTACGGTTTCGGCATTCCGGTGCAGGGCAACACCCGCGATTTCGGCCGCCGACGACTGTGGGGCATGACGGGCGGGCAGCGCTTTGTGCTCGCGCTGATGCTGTTCCTCAATGTGGCCGTGCTGGGGCTGTTTTTCTTGCTGGCCAGCGGCCGCCTTGACGTGCCCATTCCATAGGCGCTCGGTTATAAATCTCGCAGCGATCATATGTGAAAGACCTGCTCTGTGCAGTCTGCGTAGGCGGGTTATATCTCGTGGCCTGCCGTCCGCTGCAGCATGCAACAACCATGCTGCCGACCAGGGCAGTAGCATCCACAAACACGACTTTTGAGCTGAGGGTCACATCACAGACCCCGGCGCCTACGGATGACTGGCTGGCTACCGAGGCGCCTGCAGTTACGGCTTCTCCGGCCTTTCCCGCCGGCACTCCTACTGACAAACCCCCTACATATAACCCCGAGACTTTCAGGCCGACGGTCATGCCGACAAACTCGCATTGGGCCAACTATGAATATGAACTAGAGTTAGCCGCCGACGACTTTCGGCAGCCGCTCTACCTGACGCACGCCGGTGATGGTTCCGGTCGCTTGTTCGTTGTTGAGCAAGGCGGCGTGATATGGATCGTTCAAGACGGCAACACACTCTCTCCACCGTTTCTCGATCTCAGCGCCCGGGTCAGCCACCGCGCCTCAGAGCAGGGCCTTCTGGGGTTGGCTTTCCATCCTGACTACGGCCGAAATGGATACTTCTTTGCTCACTACTCGGATCGAAACGGAGACACGGTAGTGCAGCGCTTTTCTGTTTCGGCTGACCCCAACCGAGCTGAGCTGAGCAGCGCGGTAATCGTGCTGACACATCCGCAGCCGTACGGCAATCACAACGGCGGGCAAATCTCTTTCGGGCCGGATGGCTACCTCTACGTCGGGTTGGGCGACGGCGGCTTGGCCAGCGACCCTCATGACAACGGGCAAAACTTATTGACTTGGTTGGGGGCGATCCTGCGGGTCGATGTGGACCAAAACTTAGGTTTCGCGGTGCCGCCAGACAACCCCTTTCTGTCAAACGGTGACGCTGCGCCCGAAATATGGGTGTACGGCTTGCGCAACCCTTGGCGTTTTAGCTTCGACCGGATGACCGGCGATCTTTATATTGGCGATGTCGGGCAGAACGACTGGGAGGAGATTGACTACAGACCGGCTGGCAGCCCGGACGCTGAGAACTATGGCTGGGGCCAGATGGAAGGTGACCACTGTTATCAGTGGGACTGCGATTCTGAAGCCTACGTCGCGCCCATCGCCGAGTACCATCATTCCGATGGCGGCTGCTCGGTGACGGGCGGGTACGTGTACCGGGGAGGAAATCTCAAGGGCCTGCAAGGCGTCTATGTGTATGGGGATTACTGTTCGGGCCTAATATGGGCATTGTTCCACACTGCC
>DASCOB010000128.1:0-23676 GCA_036011785.1 Anaerolineales bacterium
GTGCACCACTCCCGCCCGCACCATGGCGGGAAACGCGCAGCCAATTAGTCCCTCCCAGCCAAAATGGCGCGTGAGGCCGCGCAATGCCTCTGCCACCGAAGCGGGAGTCGCCGGCTGCGGCTTGGGGTATTCGTGTCGCCAGGCGGTGAGCGCACCAGAAAGCACGTCCACAGGAGCACCTCTGATTTCGGATCCGCCGATGTCAACACCGAGGATTGAAGTCAAATCGCCAGCTCACTCAGTTGCCAAAGCCCGCACCAATTGTACATGGTCGCCAGATAGCCAATCAGCACCAAATCCAGAGCAGCAAGTCGCTCACATTCGTGCCTGTCGGCCCGCCATGGGCTGAAGGATAGCGCAAGTTTCCAGATTGACAATTCCGCCTGACACAAGGTCACTTCTGACGAGATTGTTCAGATGACCACGCATGGTTATGGCGTTCGCGCATCCGAAAGATGTTACAATCAATCCGCATGGAATTGGCATCCGTCTTGACCCCGATGAAGACGACTTCAATCTCGGGCGGTCATTCGGTATTCTATTGGATGCATTTGTAAGATTCTTCGCGAGATCTGGAGATGCCCGTCAGTAACCCTCAGCCCACACTGCGGCACACTACTCTCACCGACATTCCCGTTTTCGATGTGCTCCATCTGGCCGCATCGGAGCGAGGGCTGATTGCAATCGCTTACAACATCAGCACGGGGCAATTTCTGATGCATCTGGCTGCGGACCACCAAATCGCGGTGGTTTCAACCGAAGACGGGCTTTCTTCCGCACGAGCCCAGCTGCGCGAGTATCTGCACGGCGCGCCCACGCAGTTCTCAATACCCGTTGATCTCAGCTTTCTCACGGGTTTTCAGCGCGAGGTGCTGCTGGCGGTCGCTAGTGTGCCCTACGGCCAAACGCGCGCTTACGGCGTAATCGCTGCCCAGATTGGACGCCCGCAAGCTGCGCGCGCTGTGGGCGGAGCCAATGCCCGCAACCCGCTTCCCTTGGTCATTCCCTGCCACCGTGTCATCGCGGCGGACGGCAGCCTGGGTGGGTACAGCGGCCGGGGCGGGCTGCGCACCAAACGGCGTCTGCTAGCTCTGGAAGGGGGGCTGCGCTGCTAATCACAGCTGTGTGGCTCTAACTCGCTTCTTCTTCCGGCGAGGCTTGCACGAAATCAGCGTGAGTCTTATCAATCAGATGGCCGGCAGTGTACGCTGAAACACTCACGTAATATTCCGCCCCGGAAGCGCTGAACACATAATTGCTCCCGCGCTCAGCGCCCACACGCAACACATGCTGCTGAAGCGCGTCGCCAACTTCCGCTGTGATTGTTGCAGTCGCCAGCGGCTGGTCGAGCCCGTACGACGGTTTCGGCGCCTTACCTAGAGGCGCAATCATGTGCACCGAACTCACCTGCGTAAGCAATCCGTTCAGCACGGTATCGTCCAGCATCTCGTCCGCGGCCATCTCCGGCCACGTCCATTTTTCATCGCGCTTCACGAAAGTGAAGCTGCCGTTCAGATTCTGCAGGGTGATGGCGGTAATGGCATCGCGCGACACGTTGAAGATTTGCGTATCGATATAATTCGATGCAGCAGTATTCGCCTCCCACGGCGTCAAATCCGCAGTCAAATAGACCTCATCATCCTCGAGCAGGCGGAAGTGCGTCGCACCGGCCCCGGCGGTGCTGCCCAGCAGCAGCGTGTTTTGCGCTCCGTCTGACCAGGTAATTAGCATCTTACGGTTGAACTTTTGCTCAGCCACCTGCAACCGCACGTGGCTACCCTCGGTTACCGTCACCAACCGGCCGGTACGCAGTTGCTCGATTTTCCGCAACAGCGGCGCCACTCTGTCGCCATCGGCAGGAAACGCGTCCGCTTCCGGAAGCACCCATTGCTGCCCGTCTTTCGCCAGTGCCACGCGCTTGCCATCGCCGTCAGTTATGGCAAGCACAACAATTTCAGCTTCCGCCTGACCCGCGAAGAGCAGTCCGCCATCGGCCACGGTTACTCGTGGCCAAAACACAACCGCCGCCAACACAACCTGCGCCACCAGCAGGCCGCCCAGCAGCTGATTGGCACGGTCGAAAGTCCCGGTTCTCAGTGAAGTAATCATCGCGCCACGGCCGTTTTCTCGATTGGCGTCAACGCCATCGGCTGTTCGTTGCGCCGGCGCGCGCGCCAGATCCAGCCCAACACGAACACAGCAGCCAGCGCCAGAATGTAATTGGCCGTCTCCCAAAAAGTCTGCTCGCGCTCGGAGAGCGGCGACAGCGGGCGCGAGGCAGTTCCCCGCGAGCGAATGCTGAGCAAATCCAGTTCCTCCACCGACCAGTCTGCGACGTTCTCCGCCAATTGCAAGCTGTTCAAATAACGGTCGCCAGACATACTGGAAGAGAGATCGAAGACGGTGTCATTCAGAAACTCGGCGCTGCCGAAGAGCACCAGCCGCGCTGTCGGCGGGGAACTTTCCAGCGTGCCCACCGCGTCCGGGTTCACCACTTCGCCCGTGCCTTGGTCAACTTTCTGCAGCGGAGATTGCTTGTCCTTAAAGAAACTCTCGAAAATACCCTGCACCGAAACCGCAAGAACATGCGGTTCGCGCTCCGCCCCAAGTGGGAACCCCAATTCGGGATACAAATCCGTGTTCGGTTGGATATTGGTATCGCTTGTCGCCCACGATTCAGCGCTGGACTGCAACAACATGGTCACTTCCCGATCGGCATTTGCGCTCTCATCCACGGTGATTGGCGAAGGCCAGTTCAGTGTCACCGCCTGCAAGCTGGCCAGAATCGGACTTTCACGGTCCATCCCGTCCGGGCGCACATCGACAAAGAACGGGTAGCTCATGGCGTGGATCTCGCGCACTTGAATGCCACCCAGGTCGCGCGTCACCGGTACCGGGAAAGGCTCGTTTTGCGCGTCGAGCACCAATTTCTGTTCGATATTGATGCCATAACTCGCGAGCATTTTCTGCAATCCCATCGTCACCTGCAGCAGCCCCAGCCCGCCGGTGAATTGGTCGGGCTGCATGATGTAGTTTCCGGCAGCCGCCACCACAGCGCCGCCGCGCATCAAGTATTGGTCAATCGCGTAACGTTGCACGTCGCTCATGTCTTGCGGCGCAATCACCATGAGCGCATCCACATCCGGCGGAACTTCGCCATCAGTAAGATCCAACGGTCTCACGATGTAATTCTCGCGCAGCACCTGCGCCAGCAAGTCATAGCGCTTGAACGAAGGCATCTGCTGCCCGAAGCCACTTTGTTGCGGAACATCACGCGGCGTCCAGAGGCCAATCACTTTCAGGAAGCCGGTGGAAGCGCGCTTCAACGCCGATTCTATCGCAGTGCGGATGCCGGCCTCGCTCAGGTCGCCGCTGGGATACAAGACCTGCGCGTCAGCGCCCATTTCAAGGAGCATATACAGATAATAGGTGTCCGGTGAGAAGAACGAGACTGGAATCGGTTGCAGACCGTGACGGTCGTACAAATCCTGACGGGACAACGGGCTGCCGGACGAGTCAACGTCCACTATCCCGAAGGCGAACTTGCCGCCGGATTCTGCTTCCAGGGCAGCTGCCACCTTACCGATGGCCTGCGGCGCCTGTGCCAGCGGTACAGGCAGCGTGTTCGGGGTGACGTAAAGCGTCAGCTTAACCGGGTCGCCCAGCGCCCCCAGAATGGAATCGATGCTTTGAAAGCCGTAAAACACCTTCTTAATCGCCCGCGTCAGGTCATATTCTAGGTTGCGCAGGCGCACGTCCACTTGCCCAGTGCGGTATGGTTCCACTTCGATCAAGTCCTGGAAATTGAGCACCACATGCTGATCACCGTAGCGCACGAGAACATCGAAGTAGGCATTGACCACCGACGCGCCATAGCGATCAGCGGCTTGCAGCGGCGTGGGGTGAATGCCGTAAGTCTGGTTGGCTTCGGCTTCTTTCTCCGAGTCTTGCAGCGGGTCGATGATTTCAATCACCAGATTGCCGTTGGAAGCGAGTCGATATTCGTGCAACATATCGCGGATGCGCGGCACAAGCGGGGCGAGAAGCGGATGAGTCTTGTCGCTGAAATAGCCGCGAATGAGCAGCGGTTCCTGCACGCTGGCCAGCAAGTCGCGCGTGGCGTGCGAGAGACTGTATTCCTGCTGCGCGGTCAGGTCGAGCCGCACAGCGCGCAGCGGGAAAAGCCAGATGTTGAGCGCAATCAGGTTGAGGATGACCAGCACGGCACTTAACGAAACGCGGCGGCGATGCCCCAGCGTGTTTTCGCCCTCGCTCCAACCCTGACGTTGCAGCGCCAGTGCATTGAGAGCGAGGAAAATGCCGGTGAGCGATAGATAGTAAGCCAGATCACGTAAATCAATTACGCCACGCTCGATGCTCTCAAAGCGCGCGCCGGTTCCGAGAGCGCGGAAGATTTCGGACATTTGGTCGGGGAAGAAATCGGTGAAGCCACTCGCGCCAATCAGATAAAACGCGCCGCCAAGCAGCGCAGTGACAATAAGTGCCACCAGCTGGTTGTCGGTACGCGCCGAGACGTAAAGCCCGATGGCAGCGTAGGCTGCCGCCAGCAGCACGGCTGCCAAGTAGCCGCCGAAGACCGGTCCCCAATCAAGGTTCCCCAGAAATGCGACAGTGAGCGGCAGGAAGGCTGTCAGCGCCAGCGCCACGCTCACCAGCGCCATCACGGCAAGGAATTTGCCCAACACAAGATCAGTCAGCCGCACCGGTAATGTCAGCAAAATTTCCAGCGTGCCCGATTGCTGCTCTTCGCTCCACTGGCGCATGGTCAGGGCTGCGACCAAGAAAATAAGCAACAACGGCATCCAGTTGAACAGCGGGCGCACGTCAGCGATCCCGCGCGAAAAGAACGTATCTACCCAGAAGAAAGTGAAAAGTGTCGCCGCAAGAAAGACGCCCACGAAAATCAGCGCCATTGGCGACCCGAAGTAGCTGTTAGTTTCTTTGCGGGCAACGATTAGCGCCTGTTTCATGCAGCTCCGGCCAATTCATTGAAGACAGTCTCGAGGGTACGCACATCGCGGCGCAGTTCGCGCAACGGCCAATCCTGCCGGCGCGCCAAATCAAAAACCGCCGGACAAAGGTCAAATTCTTCCGCCCCTAAAATGCGGAACCCGCTGTAACCTTCAGTTGTGCGCAGCGGTTGCACTTGGCGCACGCCTGACAGCGCGCCCAGCGCTTTCTCGGCTCCGTCCACTTCTTTTTGCAGCACCAGGGTAGCGTCCGTGGTCTGCGCTAGTTCCTGGAGACGCGCGTCAGCTTTCACTTCGCCGTTTATCAGAATTATCACCCGGTCGCAGATCGCCTCCACTTCCGACAATATGTGCGAGGAGAAAAGAATGGTGCTGCGGCTGGCGAGGCCCTTTATCAGATTGCGTACCTCTACTACCTGGGTGGGGTCCAAGCCGATGGTGGGTTCATCCAGAATGAGCAGGCGTGGCTGGTGCAATATAGCCTGGGCGAGGCCGACGCGTTGCCTGAAGCCTTTACTCAACTCGCCAATTGGTTGCGTCAGGCGCTCTTGCAGGCCGGTGGCATAAATCGCAGCGGAGAGCAAATCGCGCTGCTCGATTTCCGGCACTTCGCGCAGGTCAGCGATCATTCTCAGATAAGCTTGCACCGACATGTCGGCATAGAGCGGGGTGTTCTCCGGCAGATAGCCTACCCGAGCTTGCACCTCGCGCGGCTGCTGGAGCACATCCAGCCCATCAACGCTAATCTTGCCTTCGTCCGGGTGCAGATAGCCAGTCAGGCATTTTATGGTGGTTGATTTTCCCGCACCATTTGGGCCAAGCAGCCCAACAATCTCGCCCGGGGCGACATGGAATGCGACTTCATGCAGCGCCTCGATGTCGCCGTACCATTTGGTTAACCCGTCAACGTAAATCACTGAAACACCGCCATGCGCCCTCGGAGAGCCGATATTCTACCAAGATTCGCCCCTTATTTCAAGGCCATAGTCACCAGGGCGTTCACAGTATAAGCATTGCGTCGCCGAAGCTGTAGAACCGGTATCCGGCCAGCATCGCATGTTTATAAGCGTCGAGAATGCTTGCCCGCCCGCCCGCGCCACAAAACGCCGCGACCATCATCAGGAGCGTGGAACGCGGCAAATGGAAATTGGTCAGCAATGCGTCCACCGCGCTGAAGCGGTATCCCGGGGTGATAAAAAGATCGGTCTCGCCGCACACGGGCGCAACCCGGTCACAGGAAGCCGAGCGTGCAGCCGTCTCAAGCACGCGCGCCGTGGTGGTGCCAACAGCCACGATGCGCCCGCCGCCTCGGCGAGCACGATTTATTATCTCCGCTGCAGCCTCGTCCAAACAGCACCACTCCCTATGAATAGGATGGTCATCAATCATCTCAGTTTGCACCGGCGCAAAGGTATCCAAACCAACATGAAGAGTGACGCACGGTACGTTTACGCCCATCGCACGAATTTCAGCGAGTAGCCCAGATGTAAAGTGCAACCCAGCCGTCGGCGCCGCGATTGATCCAGGCTCAGCAGCATACACCGTTTGATACCGTTCATCGTCATTAATTTTACTCCTAATGTACGGCGGCAGCGGCATTTCTCCAATCCCGTTCAGCAGCGGCGTAATTGCACACGAAAAACGAACCAATCGCCGTGGACCGCTGGTTTCCTCCAATACTGTAGCAATAGGCGTACCATCACCAATCACGACACGTGCGTCCACCTTCAAACCACAGCCTCCGACGAGAACCTCCCAAGTACGCGCTGAAATCCGCTTCAGTAGCAATAGCTCTGCCTTTCCGCCGGATTCTTTTCTACCCTGCAGCCGGGCCGGCAGCACACGCGTGTCGTTCAAAACCAGCACGTCTCCCGACCTCAGGTAGGAGACAAGGTCAGTAACATGCCTATGCGCAATTCTCCTTTTTCCACGCCGCAATACTAACAGCCGCGCCGCATCGCGCGGCTTCGCCGGCGTTTGAGCGATGAATTCGGGAGGAAGATGGAAGTCGAAATCGTCAGTGCGCAGAGAGTTGTTTTCGCCCATTGCGCTGTGTGAAAATTATCGGCAGCACGAGCGGTTCAACCACAACCGCGCATCAGAGCAAGCTGCGCTGTCCGTCCTCGGGGTAGGCGACACCCAGATGCTCATAAGCCTGCCGCGCCGCCTTGCGCCCACGCGAAGTGCGCTCCAAAAAGCCGAGTTGCAGCAGATACGGCTCGTACACGTCCATGATTGTGTCTGCCTCCTCGCTGATGGAGGCCGCGATAGTGTCCAGCCCGACTGGCCCGCCCGAGAACTTGTCTATGATGGCGCGCATCATGCGCCGATCAATCTCGTCGAGGCCCAGTTCATCAACGTCTAGTAAATCCAGAGCGTCGTGGGCAACACCGGCAGTGATGATGCCATCCGCGCGCACTTGAGCGTAATCGCGCACGCGCCGAAGCAGCCGCAGCGCCACCCTCGGAGTGGCCCGCGCCCGGCAGGCGATCTCCGCCACCCCGCCCTGCTCCACCTGCACATGCAAGATTTCAGCTGCGCGCCGCACTATCGCCTTCATCGCCGCCACACTGTAATAATCCAACCTGAACACCGCCCCGAAACGTGCCCGCAGCGGGGCCGTCATCAGCGCCAAGCGGGTGGTAGCACCAATCACAGTGAAACGCGGCAGCTGCAGCCGAATGCTGCGCGCGCTCGGGCCTTTGCCGATAACGATGTCAAGGGCGAAATCCTCCATGGCGGGGTAAAGTACCTCCTCCAGCGCTCGACCCAGTCGGTGCACCTCGTCGATGAAAAGTACGTCGCCCGCCTGAAGGTTCGTCAGGATGGCTGCCAGGTCACCTTGTCGCTCGATGGCAGGCCCGGCTGTCACCTTAATGTTCACGCCCATCTCATTGGCAATCACATGCGCCAGCGTGGTCTTGCCCAGCCCGGGCGGACCGTACAGCAGTACATGGTCGACGGCCTCGTCTCGTCCGCTCGCGGCGGCTATCAGAATCTCGAGATTCTCCTTAACGCGCTCCTGCCCGATTACCTCAGCGAGACGCCCGGGGCGCAATGAAAGTTCGGCCGCATCATCCGGACGCGCCTTGCCGGTCACCACTCTCTCAGCCTGAACCACTATGGCAGCATTATAGTCGCGATACTCGCACTAAGCAAAATGCGCCCTGTTGCCAAAGGCAGTCTGCCGCATCCGGTCGCCGTTTGCCAGCCACCGGCATTCAGGTTACAATCAGCACGAAAATGGATTGGAGGCGACAATGAGCAACGTCTTTCCCAGCCGCCACCCACTGGTGGCCCACAAACTAAGTCGTTTGCGCGCAACATGCACTCCGCCGGTAGCGTTCAGAAAGCTTGTCGGTGACCTGAGCTCTCTGCTGGCATACGAGGCCACTGCAGACCTGAAGACTGATACCATTGACGTCACCACCCCGATGGGCGCCGCAACCGGCACAACCTTGAAAGCCAATATTGCGCTGGCGCCGGTGCTGCGCGCTGGAATCGGAATGGTGTCCGCTATCCACACTCTTGTTCCCGACGCCGTAGTCTGGCACATTGGCCTGAAGCGTGATGAACACACGTTGGAGCCGATTGAGTATTACGTCAATAGGCCCACGGACGCCGCCGAGAGAACGTGCCTGCTGCTTGACCCGATGCTGGCCACCGGGGGTTCCGCCTCCGCTGCCTGTGGTCTGCTCAAATCCTGGGGCGCGGAGATAATCAAATACATCGGCCTGATAGCGGCCCCGGAAGGTGTGGAGCGGCTGCAGCGCGACCATCCCGATGTCCCAATCCATGTGGCTGGAGTAGATTCGCACCTAAACGACATCGGGTTCATCGTGCCCGGCCTCGGCGATGCGGGAGACCGTCAGTTCGCCACTTAGGGCCACGCGCAGCGCAGCCCGCTAATATGCTCCTCTCGTTGCAGGTGTTTGCTCTCGCGAGCGGAGTAGCCTTTCTGGGAACGGCGTTGGCTGCCCGCTTTGGTCCGCGGCTGCGCGCCCTGGTAGATAGGCCGCGCGCGCGCCACCACCACCGGCAACCTTTGCCCCGCATTGGAGGGGTGGCTCTCTTCGCCGGATTCGCCGCCGCAAGCGCGCTCGCATACGCAGCGGCGCCGCTCTCAAACCCGGATGACGCGCGCCGCATCGTTGGCGTGCTGCTCGGATGTGCTTTCCTTTTCCCAATCGGCCTTCTGGATGACTGGCGCGAGTTGGGCTGGCTGCCGCAATTGCTAGCTCAATTAGGTGCCGCCATCATCGCCGTCAGCGCTACGGTGTTCATCGAGCGCTTCACTAATCCTGTTTCCGGGGTTGTAATTGAATTGCATCTCATACCAATTGTGGGCCCAGCGTTGGTCTTCATGCTTACCTGCTTCTGGATTATCGGCATGATGAACACGGTTAACTGGCTTGATGGACTCGACGGGTTGGCCGCCGGGGTCGGGGCCATCGCGGCAATTCTGTTCGCCGTGCATATGCTCTCACTGGGGCAGCAGCGTGTCTCTCTTTACGCCCTTGCGTTAGCTGGCGCGTGCTTGGGGTTGCTGCCATTCAATTTCAGCCCGGCCCGCGTCTTCCTTGGCGGCGCCGGGGCAATGGTGCTGGGTTACGGTTTGGCCACACTGTCAATCCTAGCGCCCGCCCGCCTTGCAACGGCATTGCTAGTGATGGCCGTGCCCATCACTGATACCGCCTGGCAGATCATCGACCGCTACCGCCGGGGCACGTCAATCCTGCTCGGCGACCGCGGCCATTTGCACTTCCGATTAATTGACCGTGGATATTCTCAGCGCCGCATCGTAGTGGGATACTGGGCGGCCGCGGCAGCTTTTGGAGTGCTTTCACTGACGGCCGGATCGCAGTTAATCAAACTGGTGGCATTGTTGCTCTTGATGACGGTCACGATTGTCTACCTCATGCGCCTGTCTCGCAAACACCCTTTATCGTAATCTCTCCAAACGCCGCTCGGGAAGCAATTGCCAGAGCATCCACTCTGCGCCCAAAATGGCGGGCAGCAATGCTAGATCCACTCCAATGGTCACTGTAAAAGCCGTAGCCATTACGCGCACCCCGGCCGCCATGCCTTCACCCAGTGCGCCCTGGATGACCGGCCCCATCCCAAAATAATACAAGCTTGCACCGAGAGCAAGAAGCAAGCCCCCAACAAGTGGCCAGGCACGCCGATCGCTTGCGCTGGGCATCATGGTATTGCTCAGCGCGAAGAGAACATACACCCAGATGAGCAAATCAGCGGACTGCAACACTTTCACCAGCCCGTGCGAACCGTTCGCCCAGTCGCCGCTCCCGAAGGCCAGCGCCACCTGATCCAATTCCAAAACGCACAGCCCAATCGCCACTACCGCGGCGCACCCGGTCAGCAGAGGTGCTACACCCACCAGAGCCTCGCGCAGGAAATCCACCTTCTGCGTGTGCACATACCCTAATCGCAGAGATCCATCCGCCTGACGCATGGGCCACACCGAGAAACCCATGGTCCGCACGCCTAGCAATCGTGCCAGCACCCAGTGGCTGAGTTCGTGCAGCAGCACCCCCGGAAGAAAGACCAATTGATTCAACAGCATCGCCATTCCGGTGTGGCGAGTGAGCAACAAAAAAATTATCTGCATGTGTCGGGATATCCAGCGCTGCAAGAAGAGAAGTAGTGGAATTGTGCCCAACAGCCAGACCCACGGCTCCAGGTACGGGCTGATTGTCATGATTGGCAAATGGGGCCAACTGGAGCCGGATGCCCCGGCGTCATCAGCGCGCGGAATTAACGATGGCGCAGAAACTCTCAGCGGAAAGGCTGGCACCACCAATCAACGCGCCGTCGATGTCTGGCTCGGCCATGAACTCCGCTATGTTATCGGGTTTCACGCTGCCGCCATACTGCACGCGCACCGCCTCTGCCACTCCGCCCCCAAACAACGCGCACAGGGGGGCACGCACGTGTGCCGCACAGACCGAGTTGGCTCCCCCGGGTGTGGCAGCCCGCCCGCTGCCGATGGCCCACACCGGCTCGTACGCCACCACAGTGCGCAGCGTTTCACCCTCGTTGAGGCCCTTAAAAGCAGCGTTTACCTGCCGAGCCACTACCTCCCCCGTACGCCCAGCATCGTTTTCGTCAAGATTCTCGCCCACGCATATGATCGGCTTCAGGCCTTGCGCGAGAGCCGCCTTCACCTTGCGATTGACATTATCATCGCTCTCCGCAAAATACTGCCGTCGCTCAGAGTGCCCAATAATCACGTAGTCGCACCATCCTGCCAGCATCGTGGGCGAAACCTCGCCTGTGTACGCGCCCTCGTTTTCCCAATGAATATTCTGCGCGCCCAGCCAGATTTCTGTTTCCCGGAGCTCCTCCGCGACAGCCGTCAGAGTGACGGTGGGCGGGCAAAGCACAGTTTCGACGGCCGGAGTTTTACCCAGGATTTCCACGATCTCGCGCGCCAGCGCGGCTCCCTTCTCTGGCGACATGAACATTTTCCAGTTTCCAGCGATAATCGCTCTTCGTCGCGTAATCATTTGCTGACCACTTAGTCAATGCACGGGGTCCAATGCTGCCACACCCGGAAGCACCTTGCCTTGTAGGAATTCCAAGCTCGCGCCGCCACCGGTTGAGATATGCGTTATTTCACCCGCCAACCCGGACTGGCGAACAGCAGCCACCGAGTCGCCGCCGCCCACAATGCTGGTAGCGTCGCTCTTGGCAATTAACTGCGCGACAGCGTTTGTGCCGGCGGCAAATGGCGGCAACTCAAATACGCCCATCGGGCCATTCCATAATATCATCCTCGCGGTGCTCACGTGTGTGGCGAATCTCTCCACCGTGGCATCACCAATGTCAAGTATGCGCCAGCCACTCGGCACGCCTTCGGTTACAGGAATGCTCTTGAGTTCCGCGTCAGCACAGAAACTATCGGCAATGACCACTTCAGTCGGCAACACCAGTTTGTCACCAGCCTGCTCCAGCAGCGCCCGCGCCGTCTCAAACGCCGCGTCTGTCACCAACGACTCCGCCACCTCGATGCCCTGTGCTCCGAAAAACGTATTTGCCATACCGCCGCCAATCAGCACGCGATCAGCACGTTCCAGCAAGCTCTCAATCACGCCTATTTTTTCAGGTATTTTCGCGCCGCCAAGAATAGCAACAAATGGCCGCCTCGGCCGGTTCAAGACTCGCCCAAGGTACTCCAGTTCCTTTTCTAGCAGCAGCCCAGCCACCGCCGGCAAATGCTGCGCCACGCCCACCGTCGATGCATGCTTGCGGTGCACCACACCAAATGCATCGTTCACAAACACATCCGCAAGTTCCGCAAGTTCACGCGCCATTTCTGCGTCATCCCGGTTCTCCCCGGCGTGAAAGCGCGTATTCTCCAGCAGCAACATCTCGCCGGGAAGCAGGCGTTCTGCAGACGCGTGAGCTGCATCGCCGAGGCAATCTTCCACAAATTGCACCCCTCGGCCCATAATGTCCTCCAGTATCGCCGCAACCGGCCGCAGCGAAAGTGCAGGTACACATGCCCCATTTGGCCGCCCAAGGTGGGAGCATAGAATCACCGCGGCCGACCGCGCGAGCAGGCCACGCAGCGTCGGTGCCGCCGCCCGTATGCGCGTGTCATCCACGACGCAGCCATCCGCAATCGGCACGTTGAAATCAACGCGCACCAGCACGCGCCGATTACGCACATCTACGTCATGGATAGTCTTGCAATCCATCCGTTATAAGCTCTGCGCCACTTTTGCGGTCAAATCTGCAGTACGACAGGCATAGCCCCATTCATTGTCATACCAAGTCACTACCTTAACCAGATGCCCGCCCATCACCAGCGTACTGCGGGCATCAATCGTCGAGGAGCGCGGATCTCCACGATAGTCCGAAGACACCAACGGCTCATCGCTATAGCCGAGGATGCCGTGCATCGGGCCTTCATGCGCGGCTGCCTTCAGCGCGCCGTTCACCGCATCCACTGTCGCTTTCCGCTCGACAACCGCCACAAAATCAACAATTGACACCGTCGCGGTAGGAACGCGCAGCGCATATCCATCGAATCTCCCCTGCAATTCGGGAATCACCAGCGCCACCGCCCGCGCCGCACCAGTGGTGGTGGGGATGATGTTTTGGGCGGCAGCGCGCGCCCGGCGCATGTCTTTGTGAACCACATCGAGAATACGTTGATCGTTTGTGTAGGCATGAATCGTGGTCATCACCCCGTGCTCGATGCCAAAGGCATCGTTGACGACCTTGGCTGGCGGCGCAAGGCAATTGGTGGTGCACGACGCGTTGGAGAGCACGTGATGGCGAGAAGGGTCATATTTATCGTCGTTCACGCCCAGCACAATCGTAACGTCCTCGTTTTTCGCGGGCGCAGAAATAATGACTTTCTTAGCGCCACCCCGCTCGATATGCACCCTAGCTCCGGGATTGTCCGCATCCGCATCCCCCTCAGCGTCGACAAATAGTCCGGTGGATTCAATCACTACTTCCACCCCGAGGTCGCCCCAGGGAATGTCACTCGGATTACGCTCGCAAAAAGCCCGTACCGGCTCCGAATCAATCACCAACCCGTCGTCGACAACTTTCACCGTGCCGGGGTAGCGCCCATAAGTAGTATCGTAGCGAAATAGATGCGCGTTCGCATTTACGTCAGCGAGATCGTTGAGGGCCACCACCTGCAGCGTCTCGCCATGGCGCTCATTGATAGCCTTAAGGGCCTGACGGCCGATGCGCCCAAAACCGTTGATTCCCACCTTAGTTCTTCTCACCTGTTTATCCTCCTAATCAATCATTGCTTTCCCAAAATCATAAGCGTCATTCCCGCAGCCATCAAAGCTTCGGGGCCGGTAGGCCGTTTTTCAAAATCCGCAGCAACACCGAGGCCAGTTTCTCCGAGTGATGACGCCACGGGGCTTTCTCATCCAATACGTCAGCCGAAATCACCTGCCCCACGCCGTTGATGTTTTCCCCATCCGTAACCCAATCCATGCCCGGCAACAAGACACCATGACAGTGATTGTTGGCGAGCACGATTGGAAACAGGCTACCTTCAGTGTGCGCATTAAGGATTTGAATGTGCTGTCCCACAGAGAATCTATCGGTCTCACCTTGCTGGGTGGCCACGTTGCATACATACACACTCAGAGCACGGCTTGACCGGATAGCGGAAGCGATATCACGCACCATAAGATTCGGCAGTACGCTGGTGAACAGGCTGCCCGGTCCAGCCACAATCAGGTCAGCACCCAATATCGCCTGCACTGCCTGCGGGTACGCCGAGGCCTGCTGCGGATGCAAGTGTACGCGCTCGATCAGGCCCTTCTTATCTGGTATGGCGGATTCCCCTCTTACCCGCAGCGCAGGTTCATCATCGCTTTCACGCACATCCGCCGTCAGGCTCACGTTGTCAAGCGTGGATGGAAGCACTCGGCCACCGATGGCAAGCACCTGGCTGGAAACCGCTAGTGCCCTCTCGAACGATCCGGTCACCTCAGTCATCGCGGTAATGAACAAATTGCCGAACGAGTGACCTTGTACCTTCGCGCCGGCGCTAAATCGATATTGGAATAATTGCGTCAGCAGCGCTTCATCGTCTGCAAGAGCGGCCATGCAATTCCGGAGGTCACCGGGTGGGGGCACACCTAGCTCTCTACGCAACCTGCCGGAGGACCCACCGTCGTCCGCAACCGTGACAATGGCGGTGATATTAGATGTATGCTCCTTCAGCCCGCGCAGTAAGATCGCCATTCCGGTGCCTCCGCCAATCACCACCGCTCGCGGACCGCGTCGCTTGCGCCGCCTGTCCGCCACTACAGCCGCCACTGAGAGCCCTACCGGGGTGAACGGCTCCAGTAGCTCCTTACTCAGTCTTGCCACGGCATACGCAGCTGCGGCCAGGCCGGCCGCGCCAAGAACGAACGCCCTCATCGGGCGCGGCACCGGCTGCAGGGTAAGCGCATCGAGCACCGGCGGCAGATACCCTCCCTGGTACACCTCCACAAGAACGAATGACATCCCAACACCCAGTAGTGTCACCCCGAGCACCAGTAACACTAGCCAGCGCTTCACCCCTAGCCCGGGCAGCAGCCATTGCTGCCACGATCTCCGGCTGGATCGTTTTCTTTCAGGAGTTGATGTTTTTTTGGCCATGCAATTCGCCGCCCACCCGCGATTCTTTACATCCCACCGCTCTTGCGCTATAATCACACTCGCTCGGGGCGTGGCGCAGCCCGGCTAGCGCGCACCGTTCGGGTCGGTGAGGTCGGAGGTTCAAATCCTCTCGCCCCGACAGAAAAGGGTCATTCGTGACGGTGACCCTTTTTCGTTCCGCTCCGTCATCACAATTACCATCGTCCACCGCACACATTATTATATCCATAGCGCAGTCTATTTTGACGCTTGACTCTCCTTGACACGCACCCAGAGCGCATTCAATTCTGCCAGTGACCGCTCTCGAATCTTGCCGCCCTGCTTCCCGACACGCATTTCCATTGCCGCGAAACGGGAGTGGAAACGCGCGTTTGTCTCACGCAGCGCACTCTCGGCATCAACGTCCAGCCAACGCGCCAGATTAACTAGCGCGAACAGCAAGTCGCCTGTTTCGGCGATCTTCTGCTCCGATCCACGAGTTGTTCGCAGCTCTTCAATTTCCTCCTGGATTTTTTCGATAACCTCGTCCAGCTCAGGCCAGTCAAACCCCACTCGCGCCGCACGGCGCTGATAGGTTTGCGCTTGCGCAAGCGCCGGCATCACAGTTGGCACACCGGACAGCACGCCATCACCGCATTCCCTAGCCTTGCCGCTGTTTTCGGCTGCCTTGATTTCATCCCAGTTGCGCATAACGTCCTCAACGCCTTCGACCGACAACCCGGCAAACACATGTGGATGTCGTCGCATCAGTTTTTTGTTGATTCCTGAAATCAGTGTCGCCATATCAAACTCCCCCTCATCCATAGCGATTTGCGCGTGCAGCACCACCTGCAGCAGCAGATCTCCGAGCTCCTCCACCAAAGCAACACAATCGCCAGAATCTATCGCCACAAGCGTTTCATATGCTTCTTCCAGCAGATTGGCGCGCAGCGAAAGGTGCGTTTGTTCCTGGTCCCACGGGCAGCCGTCCGGGCCACGCAGCCGCGCCACGGTGGCCTGCAGCTCGGCAAAGCCAGACATTTCATCCCCCGGCGGCAGGAAAAGTGCGCTCGTGTGGCCGATACACGTGGTGCTGGCCATTAAATCTCCGAGCACAACCCACTCGACCTTTTCGTTCTCGCGGCCGGCGCAATGTACAAGGGCCACCCGGAAGTCAGGCCGGTATTGATTCAACAACGTCTCTTGGAGCGCGGCCAACGTGGAGTTGGACCGCAGCTGCAACACCAGGGCAGGGCAATCAGATGCGAACGAAGGGTGGGACTTCGAAGCCAGCTGCGCCGCAGTGGACAGATAAAGTCCCGGCAGAGCGGTAAAACCCAACGCAGCCAACAACGGCGAGACCAGACTCACTCCAGACACGCACCGGACGACAATGCCCAGCGGGGCAGCCAGATCATCCATTTCCTGCAGCAGAGCCTGCCAATCAGCTGGGTCGCCCGGAACACCGACTGTCACGTCGGCGCCTTTTTTCGCCCGCTCCACCACATGGGCCGCTAGAGCAGTCGCGTCAACGTCCGGCGATTGCGGACACCGATGCGCCTCCGCGCCCGTATCGCAACCGGTTTCGCACCCTCCGGCAAGATGCAATTCCACCGCTTGCAGCACGGCCTCGCCAGCCTCACGCGTGAGCGCTTCGAAAGGCCCCGGCCCCAGTCCAACTATGATAATCGATGTCATACTTTTGTCGTGAAGAACCTAAAAGGGCCAAGGTATGCCCCCTGGCCCTTGTGTAGCGCCTACCGCTTGGTGTAGGTTGGCGCCTTGCGTGCCCTTTTCAGGCCTGGTTTCTTTCGTTCCTTGACACGTGCGTCTCGCGTCAACAACCCGGCGCCGCGAAGCGCAGGGCGTACATCCGGGTCAAGCTTTAGCAAAGCGCGCACGATGGCATGTACACTGGCATCTACCTGCCCGGTCACTCCGCCCCCTGAGACCAGCACACTTACATCCACCTGCCCTTCACAGCCAGCTAGCCCAAGCGGTTTGAGGAGTTTGTCAATGTCACCCGTGCGCGGGAAATACTTCTGTGCCGGCTTTTGATTCACCGCCACATCGCCACTGCCGCCAGGATACACGCGCGCGCGCGCTGTGCTTGCCTTTCGTCGTCCTACGCCTTCGTGATATTCTCGAGATTCCATAACACCTTGCACTTCAGTTTCCAAGTGTTCGCGGTTGTTGCGCCGCGTGCGGATGCTCTGCGCCCGCATATATCTTAAGTTTCTTCAGCATCTGCCGTCCCAGCTTGTTCTTCGGCAGCATCCCCTTCACTGCAAACCAAATCACGCGCTCCGGATGTTTCTCAAGCATCCGTCCCAGCGTAATCTCCTTCAACCCGCCGGGGTAGCCTGTGTGACGCCGATACAATTTATCATCCAGTCGATTTCCTGTCACCGCAATCCTGCCGCTATTCACCACGACCACGAAATCACCGGTATCCAGATTGGGTGCATAAAGCGGTTTATGTTTCCCGCGCAGCAGGGTGGCAATCCGCGTCGCCAGCCTGCCGAGCGTCTGCCCCGACGCGTCTAACACGATCCATTCCCGTTCAATATCACCCGCTTTCGTTACGTAAGTCTTTTCCACAATCTACCCTCAGTACTTCACTTCCACCAATGTCAGGCCCTGCGGCGGGGCAAGCGTCCCACATCTGGCGCGGTCTCCGGCTGCCAGCACTTCCGCCATCATTTCAGCCTTCCACGCCCTCGACCCAACCTTGCGCAGCGTCCCGACAATACTGCGCACCATGTGGTAAAGGAAGGCGTTCGCCTCAATCGCAAATACCAGCAGCTTCCCCTCTGTACTCCATTTCACTTCTCGCACAATGCGTACCGTGTGCCCGCGTTTGTCAGGAGCGCTCCCAAAGGTGGCAAAGTCATGCTCACCCAGCAGATAGCACGCGCCCGCCCGCATTGCTTCCACATCTAGTCTGGGCCACACGTGCCAACTCACGCGCGCCTGCAATGAAGACCTGACGGGAGCATTATAAATGCGGTATTCGTACCTACGCCAACGTGCCGCTCGCCGTGGATTGAAACCATTTTCCGCGTTTTCCAGCACGCGCAAGCTGGCGTCTGTCGGGAGCTGTACGTTAAGCGCGCGGAGCAGCTTTTCATCTCCGTGTCGCCATTCTAGATCAAACGCGACAACCTGCCCACTCGCGTGTACTCCGCTGTCAGTCCGACCGGCCGCGTTGACGGGCGTCCTGCCACCGCCGCCAATACGCCCGAGGGCCGCCTCCAGCTCCGCCTGCACAGTGCGCTGACCCGCTTGTCGTTGGAAGCCATGAAATTCTGTTCCATCATATTCCATAATCCCTCGGAAGCGTCCCACTCGCACACGCTCGCACAATCACATTACGCAAACCGGCCGGTTAATCTTCAACCAGCTCCAGCATCACCATCCGGGCTGCATCACCAGAACGCGCGCCTAATTTCAACATGCGCGTATAACCACCTGGCCTATTTTCAAACCGAGGCGCGATTTCATCGAACACCTTTGCGGCCATACCTTTGTTGTTCAAACGCCGCAAAACCGCCCGCCGTGCATGCACCTGCGCGGTCGCACCTTCCTTGCGCAGTCCGCGCTTTGCGATTGAAATAATTCGCTCAGCCTCACCCCGAATCGACCGCGCTTTAGCCTCAGTAGTCTGAATCCTCTCATGCCGCAGCAACTCGTTGATCAGATTACGCCTGAGAGCGAGCCGATGCCCACCGGAGCGATTCAGCCGCCGCCCGAACATGCGATGTCTCATTCAACCAGCTCCGCTTCCAGCTCGGTCTCCTCCGAATCGCGCTCTTCCTCCGCCTCCACATAGCCACGCTCAATCATCTTCTCGCGCAGCTCCTCCAGTGATTTGTCTCCGAAATTTCGGATCGCCATCATGGCTTCGTCCCCACGCGACATATGATCCTTCACCTCGCCCACCGAAGTGATACCGGTGCGTTTCAACGAATTAAACACGCGCACGGAAAGGTCTAATTGCTCAATAGGAATCTCGAACACCTCGCTCGAGACAGCATCTTCTGGCTCCTCAACCTCGATATCAAGCAGCATTTCCTCGGTCACGCCGGCAATGTCACGCAGGTGATGCATCAATATCGTCGCACTTCCGCTCAGCGCCTCTTCCGGCGCTATGGTGCCATCTGTCCAGATTTCCATAATCAGTTTGTCATAGCCCGTGTCTTGCCCCACGCGAGCGCGTCCCACATCCCAGTTCACCCTCCTCACCGGACTGTAAATAGCATCGGTCGGTATCTCGCCCACCGGCAGCCGGCCTCGCTCCTCAGCCGGAGAGTATCCCCGTCCCCTTTGCACCGTCATTTCCATCTCACCCACCGCCGACTCAGAATCCATAGTGAAGAGATACAAGTCCGGATTCACTACCTCCAGCTCTGCCGGACACTCAAGATCGGCCGCCGTCACAGTGCCCTCGCCACGAACATTCAGGGTTATTCTAGTCGTTGAACCTTCGTGCAGTTTCATGCGCAGCTGTTTTACCTGCAGCAATATCTGCGTCATGTCATCCCGAATCCCGGGCAGATCAGTGAATTCATGGTATGTGTCCACCACCCGCATAGAAGTGACTGCAACGCCATCCAAAGAGGAAAGCAATACCCGCCGCAGCGCGTTTCCTAGCGTCACGCCATACCCAATGTGAAGAGGGCTAATAAAAAATCGGCCATAATTGCGCGAGACCGCATCTCGCTCAATCTTTGGCGACACCATGCCTGTCATCGAAATCAAATCTCATTCCTCCTAGGGTCAATTATGTGTGGCCAACCCACACCCGGGAAGCATCATCAACGCGAGTAAAACTCCACGATGAGCTGCTCATTGACCGGCTCATCAATCTCTTGCCGCGTCGGCATCTCATCCACCTGGCCGCTAAGTGTGGCCACATCCCGGCTCAACCACGTTGGCGTTGTGCGACCTTCCGCTTCCTCGCCGAGCGACTGGAAAAAGGTTCGGCTGCGTGAACCCGAGCGAACCGCAATCTCATCACCTGGTCCTAGCTGCGCCGAGGGCACAGTGGTACGGATGCCGTTGACCACGAAGTGCCCATGCGAGACCAGTTGTCTAGCCTCCGCCCGGCTGCGGGCATAGCCCAGTCGATAAACAACGTTGTCAACGCGAGTCTCAAGTAGACGAAGCAACGCGAGCCCAGTCAACCCTCGTGCGCGCACCGCCTCACGATAATACTTACGGAACTGACGCTCAAGCACCCCGTAAACCCGTCGCGCGCGCTGTTTCGCGCGCAGCTGGATAGCGTAATCGGAATCCCGCCGGCGGCGCCACTGCGCCTGTGGGCCATGCTGTCCGGGGGCATAGTCACGCCTGTCAAAAGCGCATTTTGGGGAAAGGCAGCGCGAACCCTTGAGATACAACTTTGCGCCCTCGCGCCGACACAATTTGCATACCGGCCCAGTGTACTTTGCCATGATTAGTTTAATTCCTTACGTTCTATTCGCCACCGAATCAGCGATCACACACGCCTTTTCTTAGGAGGGCGGCACCCATTGTGCGGCACCGGCGTCCTGTCGGTTATAGAGTTCACTGTGATGCCCAGCCCCTGAATTGCCCTTATCGCCGACTCGCGGCCCGGCCCCGGGCCTTTGACGAATATATCCGCCTCCTGCATACCCATATCAATGGCAGCTTTTCCGGCCTTGTCCGCCGCCAGCCGCGCCGCGTAGGGTGTGCTTTTGCGAGAACCCTTGAAACCCACCGTTCCAGCGCTTCCCCACGCAATCACGCCACCTCGTTGATCTGTGATAGTCACAATCGTATTGTTAAATGTCGCGCGGATATAAACGCGCCCACGCGGCACCAGTCTCTTCTCGCGTTTCTTTTTCGATGTTTTTCTTTGCGTTGCCATTATGCCCTCACTCCACCACTACTTCTTCCTTGCGCCGCGTCTGCGGCCACGCCCGGCCACGGTTTTCTTCGGCCCCTTGCGCGTGCGCGCATTTGTGCGTGTGCGCTGCCCGCGCACCGGCAGGTTCATCCGGTGTCGCCTGCCGCGATAACAACCAATCTCAGTCAACCGTTTGATGTTCATTTGCACTTGACGGCGCAAATCCCCCTCAACGCGACAATCAGCCGAAATGCAATCCCTGATAGCGATAACTTCCGCCTCGGTCAAATCCTTCACTTTCGTAGATGCGTCCACCTCGGCAGTAGCCAACACAGCCTGCGCAGTTGGCTTGCCGATGCCATAGATGTAGGTTAGGGCAATCTCAATGCGTTTGCCGCGCGGCAGGTCAACTCCTTCAATTCGAGCCATGTCACTCTCTCTCCCGTCGCACTGCGCCTATCCTTGGCGTTGCTTGTGGCGTTTGTTTTCGCATATTACGTAAACCCGGCCCCGCCGTCGCACAATTTTGCATTTTGGACAACGCTTCTTCACCGATGCAGATACTTTCATGGTGTCTCCTCAGCGGCGCCCTACAGCCTGGTCAGAATCTCCGCTTCGCCCTCAGTAATGGCAACAGTATGTTCAAAATGAGCAGTCAGTTTACCGTCTAGCGCCGCCACCGTCCAGGCATCGTCCAGCAATTCAGTGTCGGGATTCCCCGAAAGCACCATCGGCTCCAGCGCGATGGTCATCCCTTTACGCAAGCGCGGCCCGGTGCCGGCGCGACCATGGTTAAGTATCTGCGGGTCTTCGTGCAGGTTGCGCCCCACGCCATGGCTGGTGTGATGCCGAATCACGTTGTACCCGCGCCTCTCGACCGCCGCCTGAATCGTCGCCGCAATGTCTCCCGTTCGCTTTCCGGCACGCGCACACTTAATGGAAGCATACAGAGCCTTTTCGGTCGCATCAAGTAAATCCTGAACCTCGGCGCTCGCCGCGCCCACAACGAAAGTCCACGCACCATCAGCAATCCAGCCCCGGTGAGTCGCTCCGCAGTCCACTGTCAAGATATCGCCCTCATGCAACCGCCGCTTCCGCGGAACGCCGTGCACGATTTCGGCATTTACAGACATGCAGGTCACTCCCGGAAATGGGCGCTGTGTCCGCGTCGGCTGATACCCTTTGAAGGGCGACTCCGCCCCCAGGAGAGTCAACTGCTGCTCGGCGAACTGATCTAGCTCCAACGTAGTCGCCCCTGGCCGGATGCGCCCTCCCAACTCGTGCAACACCGTTGCCACGATGCGACCCGCCTGCCGCATCAACGCTATTTCCTTTCCGGACTTGATGATAATCACGCAACTTCCCGCTCCCCCACAGCCGCAAGCAGCGCATCGGTCAGCGCATCAATGGTCATCTCACCATCAAACTCCTGCAACACCCCCCGCTCATTGTAATAGTCCAACAGCGGGGCAGTGTTTTCATGGTACTCATCGAGTCTGTGCCGCACAGTCTCCCCGCTATCATCCGGTCGTAGCTCCAACTCTGCTTCGGCCGGTGGCGGGTAGTATTTCAGGTGATAGGTCTTTCCCGTACGCCTGTCGGTGCACCGCCCGGTCAAACGGGCAATGACCGCTTCATCGTCTAACCTGATATAGGGCGCCAGATTCACGAGCAAGCCCTGCTTCGCGAGCATGGAATCCAGAGCAGCAGCCTGCGCCGGGGTGCGCGGAAAGCCGTCCAGCACGGCGCCCCGCCGGCAATCGGGCTGCTGCAGTCGGTCTTGCACCAGCGCAATCGTCAGTTCATCAGGCACAAGCGTGCCGCTTTCCAACAACATTTTCACGCGTGCTCCCAGCTCGGTCTCATTGCGAATGTTCTCCCGGAAAATGTCACCAGTGGAAACGTGCGCAAGGCCTAATTTCTCCACCAGCTTCGAAGCCTGCGTGCCCTTGCCAGCTCCCGGGGGGCCAATCATCACCAAGTGTGTCGCCATCGGCGTTGCTAGTGCACCAGCAGCGAATCGTCATAGCCGCGCAGTTTCAATTCCGTTTCAAGCCCGAAGAAAGTCTCTTTGACGACCCCAACCACAATCAACAGGCCGGATCCGATAGCGAAAAACGCATTGTGGCCACCCGTGACCCCAATAAACATGACCCCGACCAGCAGCGGCAATACCGCCACCGTCCCCAGCAGCGTCGCGCCGGGCAAGGTGATACGCCTGAGCACTTTGTTTAGATAGCGCTGCGTGGGCGCGCCTTTGGTCACGCCCGGCACTTGCGCACCAACGCGCTTCAAGTTCTCACCGTAATTTTGCTGCTGGAAGAGCACGTCGGTGTAAAAGAATGCAAAAAGCACCACCATTACAAAGTAAATAGTGATGTAGCCCCAGTTTTGCTGGTTTGCAAAGAGGTCCTGCATGCCAAGCGCGATATTGCGCACCCACTGCGTCTGGCTGCTCGTAAAGAACTGCGCCAGGATGGCCGGAAAACTCAAGATGGCACTGGCGAAAACAATCGGTATCATGCCCGCCATATTTACCAGAAGTGGCAAAGACCCCCGCACCGGCATCGATTGTCTGCGCCCGATGCGTCGGCCCGGATACATCACCGGCACATTGCGCCGGCCCTGCGTCACCACCACGATGGCGAACACGGTGATGGCCACCAGCACAAGGAACAATGCTAG
>DASCOB010000129.1:0-1646 GCA_036011785.1 Anaerolineales bacterium
GATTTCATCGTCACCCTAGAGCGGGGTTACGAGGAGGAGGTAGGCGAGGGAGGTGCCCTTCTGTCGGTCGGACAGAAGCAGCTCATCAGCCTAGCGCGGGCGGTGCTAACCGAGCCGGAAATCTTCATTTTGGACGAGGCTACCAGCTCGGTGGACGCCCTGACAGAGGTGCTCATCCAGCGTGGAATGGAAGCGTTAATGAAGGATCGCACTACCTTCGTGATCGCCCATCGACTGTCCACGATCCAGCGCGCTGACCGCATAGTGGTTTTGGAGCATGGGCGCATTGTGGAGACCGGAAACCATGCGGATTTGATCCGCGCGCATGGCCAATACTACCACCTGTACACATCGCAATTTAGGCAAGAGCGTGAGGCAGTTTATGCGATGGGTTTAGAAGCAACCCGGCCTGCCTGTGCTTAGTCTCTCCCCATTTGTGGGCACCTGGCACGCTACCCAGTTGGACTGTCAATCCCCCTAGCCTGCGCCGCCACGCGACAGTCACCCAGAGTGACACTGACCCCTCCTTTCCATGCTGTCATGAGCGCACAGCCAGAAAGATACGTCATGCGGTCCGGACGAGTGGGACCTGTTCCTAGCCGACATGAGAAGCAACCAGGACTAGCTCGGAACCGGTTCGGCCAAACCATTTCAGCGGGCAGGGGACGAAATCATCGACAGTACCGACAGCCGCTGGGACCTGAATACCCGCGGCAATTAATCCGGCTTCAGCACCAGCACATCCCCGGCCACATTTTCGCGTCCGAAACTCATGTGCAAATAACCCACCGCCTGGTGCCGTTCGATAAAATCGTCATAATGGCTGCTGAGCACATTGCCGGATTGCCCGGTGGTGTGCATGAACAGGCTGCTGTTCCAATCGCTCAAATCCACAATCTGCCTGTAGCTGGGCACATGCGCCTGCGTGTACGGTTCTGAGAGTCTATAGGGGCCGACGTTGACGGTGTACGGGCCACCGCCATTGGTAATCTGGCGCTGAAAAATCGAGCGTAACGCCCCCACTTCGCTGAAGGGATTGTGCGGATAACTGATCTGATGCACTTCGCCCCATTGCCAGCGCGCCATGTTCTTCCCCAGCTGCTCCGCCAGCGCATCCAGCGCGCGCTGCAGAGCCTGCGCAGAGGCATCCGCGCAGTTCTCCGACGGCACCGTGAGCACGTTGTCGCACCACGGGTTTGCGCTTTCACTTAGCACACTCGCCAAAAAGGATGCATGTTTGTGATCGGCAAACTGCTCGTAAACTACGCCGCGCAAATCATCTTCGAAGATGACCAGCCCGAGTTGGTGGAACCAGGTAGTGTATATCGTCGGCGCAACGCTCTCCGCACCCATATCCCCATCCCATCCGCGCAGATAATCGAGCGCGGCGGCCTGGCGCTCGTCCTGCGGGTCGACGGCCAACAAGTGTGGCAGCAATTCGCGCACCTGCCGGCTCACCTGGTCGCCCTGTATCGCGATCATGTCCCCGCGTGAGAGCTTGCGGCCACCGGCGCTCATTTGCTCGACCAATTCGACAACCCGTTCGGCCCGATAGGGCGGCGCCCAGCTGCTGGAAATAAAATAAGGGTAATCATCCGCCACCACTTTGTTGTTGGCAGTGACAATGTACCCCTCGGGCGGATTGA
>DASCOB010000130.1:0-7474 GCA_036011785.1 Anaerolineales bacterium
TTTCAGCAAATGGTATCTATTCGTTTCTAGGGTAGTGGGGGAGAGGCCATTTGCACTTCCGAACAGCAAATAACCATTGATTGAGCCTGTCAACCGCATAACCAACTCCTTTCGTTTGTTGGGAACTACGGTAGACAGCAGACAGCGAGAAGAGAGCAACTACGTTGTTTTACATATCGGGGTACACAACAACTGTGGATTACCGCTTTGTTGTGCACTCCGATGCTGACCCAGTCGGGGCGGGCGGATTTGAACCGCCGACCCCTGCAACCCCATTGCAGTGCGCTACCAGACTGCGCTACGCCCCGACGTGAGGCGGATTATACCAGCGGCAGCTGCGCCGGTAAAGCGTTCAGAAATCGCCACTGAGTAACCGATCGGCCAGCCGGTCGGGATTGGTGCGGTAGTGCTCCCAGGGCGTTTCGCCGGAGACAATCGCGCTCAACAGTTGCGCCAGCCCGCCGTTCACCGGCGCGGCCAGCCCCAGCGCCTTAGCGTGCCGCACTACCGCGCCGTTCAGAAACTCGATCTCGGAGCGCCCTCGCAGCGCCGCCAGATCCACGTGCAGCGAGGGCGGCTTACCGCCGCGTCCGCGCGCCACTTTGCGCGCCAGAAAACCACGATAACTCCACGCTGGCAGCCGCCGCAGCGCGAAACCCAGCCAGTGCGAGGGCGTGCCCGGCAGGCGCACCACCGGCAGGCGCAGCCCGCGCATCACCGTAAGCGCCTCGCGCAGCGCAGCAACCTCCAGATGAAAGATCCGGTCGTGCGCGAAGACCGCGGCCGGAGTGATGTCGCAGATGGCTGCGCTGGCGTTCGCCAGAAGGTTGGTGAGCAGCTTCGACCATTTCATCGCGCGGGCGTTGGGATACAGCAGCGTGCGGAACCCGGCCGCCGAAAAGGCTTGCAGCAGCTGCAGCGAAAGCGGGTGCCCGGCGGCCAGCCCGACCCCGCGCTCCCGCTCCACCACCACCGCGCCTGGATGCGGACTGGAAACGGCTGTGGTCACCGTTCCGGGAATGACGTTCTTCGCGCCAAACGCCTCAGCCAGCAGCGTCTCATTGTCAACTCCGTTTTGCAGGCAGAGCACCGGCTGCGGTTGCGGACTTGCTGACTGTAGTTCTCTTATGGCCGCGGCGGTGTGAAAGGATTTGACCGCCAGGATGATGAGGTCACAGCGGTCGTCGGCGAGCGCGGAGGCGAGGTCAGTGGAAAGGCGCGGCGCGGGAATTGAGTGCGCGCCCATTGCCCCGCTGATGCTTATGC
The DNA here is from genome assembly GCA_036011785.1 of Anaerolineales bacterium. GTDB lineage: Bacteria > Chloroflexota > Anaerolineae > Anaerolineales > UBA11657 > CAJWGI01. The sequence goes on from DASCOB010000130.1 coordinate 1,267, forward strand.
CGTTGGCACGGATGTGCTTGGCCGCGCTAGGACGCACCAGAAAAGTGACGCGCTCACCGGCGGCGGCTAGTGCGCCGCCCACCAGCCCGCCGACTGCGCCCGCGCCGAAAATCAGAAAAGAAAGTGGCAGAGAGTCAGTCCCGTTTAGGCGCTTTCGCGCAGCACGAAGCGGTAGAGCAGCGCGGCCCCACCCGCGCCGAGCAGCGTGCCCACTAGGTATACCCAGAACTGGCTCAAGTCTCCACTGACCAGTGCCGGTCCGAAGGTGCGCGCCGGGTTCAGAGATGCGCCCGTTAGCGGGCCTCCCATCAGGATGCAGAACACCAGCGTCAGCCCTATCGCCAATCCTGCTAGGCTGCCGGCTTTGCCGCTGACGGCCGTGTTCATAATTGTATTGACGAGGAAAAACGTCAGCACGGCTTCAATCAGCAGCGCCCGCAAGGCCGGCACGCTGGCCACATCGAAAGTGGTCGCGCCCAGCCCGGTCACGCCGGATCCACGCAGCGCATGCGAAAGCGCGAACGCCCCAAGTGTGCCGCCGGCGAACTGCACCACCCAGTAGCGCACGGCATCGGCGAGCGAGATTTCTCCGGCGACGAGCATACCGAAGGTGACTGCCGGATTGATGTGTGTGCCACTGTGGTGGCCATAGGCATAGGCGAACGCCACGATGACCAGACCGTGCGCAAGCGCCACGCCCACTAGACCGCCGACACCCAGCGCGCCCGCCCCGGCGCCGATGTAGATCAGCGCAAATGTACCGATGAACTCTGCGGTGAGTGCTCGTTTAACCTTCATGGTGAAAGACCTCCTGTGGTTTTGGTGTGGACTGCCGTGCGTGCCAGGCGGCCCCAACTAATTGTACCTTCAAGTTGGCGCGATGGGGTCACTCAAGTGTGTCTCCCACGAAATCAGGCGCGCCCCGGGCGTATCCCTCTGCGGCCATGGCGCGTTTGCCGGGCGGCTGGATGCGCTTCAGGCGCAGCAGCCCCGCGCCGGTTCCCACCGCGATGCCCCCCGAAACGAGCAGCACGCGCCCGGGCGGAGCATCGCCCGCAGCGGCTTGCGCGCGCAGCAGCTTCAACGGTTGGCCACCACGTAGCGCGAACGCGCCGGGCCACGGTTGCATGGCGCGCACCTGTCGCTCCAGCTCGACCGCACTACGGCTGAAGCGCAGCCGCCCGTCTGCTTTTTTCAGCATCGGCGCGTAAGTTGCCAGTGTGTCATCCTGCGGTTGGGGCTTGACTTCGCCGCGAAGATAGACGGGCATCATCTCGCCCAGTAACTGTGCTCCGATTCCGGCAAGCTCGGTGGTAAGAGCGCCGGTCGTTTGTCCGGCATCTATCGCGATTTCGCGCTGTGCTATCACTGAGCCGGTATCCAGCCCGGCGTCCATTTTCATTATGGTCACGCCGGTGCGCGCGTCGCCGGCAAGGATGGCAGCCGCCACCGGGGCCGCCCCGCGATGGCGCGGCAGCAACGAAGCGTGCACATTGATGCATCCACTGGCGGGCAACTCGAGTAGGCCGGGCCGCAGGATGTGCCCGTAGGCCGCCACCACAATCAGGTCAGGTTTCCAATCGGTAATCTGACTGAGCGCGTCGACGTCGCGCAGATCTGCGGGCGTGATAACCGGCAGACCCAATTCATGCGCTGCGGTTCTTGTGGGGGCGGCTGACAACTTGCGCCCGCGCCCGGCGCGTCGGTCGGGCTGCGTGATTACGCCCGCCACCTCGTGCTCTCTCACCAGCGTGCGCAGCGATGGAACAGCGAATTCGGGAGTTCCCATGAAGACGATGCGAGCCATTGCGGCATTGTAACGCGCACGGGAATAAACTACAATGCGCGCGGGCTCCGATGACGACGATGGGGAAAAGATGGGAGGTAAAACCAGCCATGCCGGAGGCGGCACGCGCGCGGCTTGCGCGCTGGCAGGATGAGCCGCTGCTGCAGCAGCTTTTCTGGAATCGCGAATTGCGCAGCGAACCACAGGCGTTGGCCTTTGTGCGCCACGAGATGCTGCCTGAGACTGACCCTTTTCAGTTGGCTGGCATGGATGTCGCGGTGGAGCGCGTTCTGGCGGCACTGGATGAGGGAGAGCGCATCGCCGTTTACGGAGATTATGACGTTGACGGGGTGACCGCCACCCTGGTGCTGCTCGAGCTGCTGCGGGCGTTCGGCGGGGACGTGGTTCCATATATTCCGCAGCGCTATGACGAGGGTTACGGTTTGCACAAAGGGGCGCTCGAATCATTGGCGAATCAGGGCGTGCACCTTGTGATTACGGTCGATTGCGGCGTGCGCGCCCTGGAGCAAGCCGAGCACGCGCGCGGACTCGGGCTTGATTTGATCATCAGCGACCACCATCATGTGGGCGACGTGTTGCCCTCGGCGGTCGCGGTGATAGACCCTAAGCGCGCCGATTGTTCCTATCCCGAGCAGATGCTCTCGGGGGTGGGAATCGCGCACAAGATAGCTGCCGCGTTGCTAGCGCGGCGGACGCCCGCGCAGTCGGGTATCTCGGAGTGCGGTTTCCTCGACCTCGTTGCGCTGGGAACGGTGGCCGACCTCGTCCCGCTGTGCGGTGAAAACCGCGGGCCTGGTGCACGCTGGCCTGGAAATGCTCAATGCCGCGCCGAGGCCAGGCGTCAGGGCGCTGCTTCAGGCTGCCCGTAGCAATGGGCGTGTTACGGCGCGTACGATTGGCTTTCAGCTTGGACCGCGCCTGAACGCTGCCGGGAGACTGGGCAGCGCGATGGACGCGTTGCGGCTGCTAGATGCAACGGACATTGACGAAGCCAACCAACTAGCGAAGGAATTGGAGCTGCGCAACCGTGAACGGCAAGCCCTGACGCGTGAAATTTCTGAGCGGGCACTGCAACTAGCGCTCGAACAGGCCGGAGATGACGACCCGCTCATTCTGTTCGCTGAGCATGAAGACTTCCACAGTGGCCTTGTGGGGCTGGTGGCGGCGCGCCTGTGTGAGCAGCGCAATCGCCCGGCGGTGGTCGCACAGCGCAAGGATGGGATGACAACCGGTTCGGCGCGCAGCGTGGCCGGGTTCCACATCGCCGAGGCTTTGCATCAATGCGCTGACCTCCTTGATCGTCAAGGTGGGCACGCGGCCGCGGCCGGCTTTTCATTGCCGCATCGAAATTGGCCGCTATTCGTGGGCCGGTTGGGAGAAATCGCGAGGGAACAACTCAGCGAAAAGGATTTACGCCCGACATTATCAATTGACGCGCAGGTGCGCCCGGCGCAACTCACCGAGCGGCTGGCGGAGCAGTTAAACTATTTCGAGCCGGCCGGGTACGGCAATCTGACCCCGCTCTTTCTCTGGCGCAGCGCGCAGGTTGTGGAAAGGCGTGCGGTGGGGAAAGGCAATGCGCATCTGAAATTGAAGGTGCGTGCGGAAGATAGCGTGCGATTGGATGCAATCGGCTTCTAGCTTGGCGACAGACTGGAGCAACTGCCCGGGCGGGTGGATCTCGTCTTTGCCTTTGAGACTAATGAGTGGCAGGGCCGCAAGCGTCAGCAGCTCAATTTGAAGGACGTGCGCGCCGCCGCGTGAGCTGCCATGCCCACGTCCATAACACCAACGCGACTGCGCTAATCCATAATCCCCAGCGCCAACTCATCGGCTGATAATCGAAAATCACCTCGTGGCTTCCCGCCTGTACAACCACTGAGCGGAAGAACCCGTTTGCCGGACTGATAACTGCCTGCTTCCTGTCCACCGTTGCGTGCCATCCGGGATAATGGGCGTCGGCCAGCACGAGCGTGGCGGTCGCATCGGACTCGGTTTCAATGACAATGCGGTTGGGGGTGTGCGCGCGCAACATGGTGCGTCCGATGGGGCGAGTGTCAGCCGTCAGGGGAAGTGCGTGCACAAGGTATGCGCGCGGGAAGACGTTTAAGTTTTCGTATATTTTCACGTCGCCGGAATGCGCCATGCGGTACGGGTCCAGCGTGAGCGTGATGAACGCGCCGGTGCGGGCGTCTATCACTGCGGCTCCGCGCAGCTGCATCCCCGTGATCGCGCTCTGCAGTGTAACTGCTGTAAGGTCCATCGGTTCGCCCAGCGGCACGCGGCCACCGCCCACAGGCAGCGCCGCTGGGATGGAGACAGTGCGGCTTGAGCCGTCGGCAAGCGTGAGTTGCAACTGCCCGAGCGGGGCGCTGCCCGTGGGCGGCGCGGAATAAACCAGCCCGACCGCCGTAGCCTGGAATGTGGGCTTCACCACCATTGTGGTGGTGGCCTCGCGTGGCAGTGCAATCTGGAACTGTAGGTCGTAAAAGACATCATCGCGCCATATATCTTCCACTTTGTCGGTGATCAGCCAGCGTGTGTTGGTAATGTTGAGAAGCCAATTTGCGGGCGTGTCGCTGACTCTCTCGCGCAGGCGTCCGTCCTCGGGCAACGTATTGGCAGGTGTGAATTGTCGCGCAAACTGCGCATAGGCACGTAATGGTAGCAAGCCTCCGCCGTAACCATCGACGGCAGGAACGCGCCAGGCAAGCGGAAGATTCGGGGAGAGGACTTCTTTTACTTTGGCTGCGTCTACCGCGGTGGTGACGGCTGCCTCTGGCAACACCATGCGCAATCTGGTGCGCATGTCGGATAGGTCTCCTGGGTCGAAGCGCAACGCGGACATGGAAAACATGCGGCCGGGGACTGGCTGGTCCTCGCGATGCAGTAGCAGCTGGGTCATTGGCGCGCGCACGCTCGCGTAGGCGTCTGATGTGGTCAGGTTGTTTAGCGGGAGCTGCGACGAAGCCATCCCGAGTTCGAGTGCGAGCACGGCGGCCAAAGCAATGCGTGTGCGAGTTGGTTGCAGTAGCGCCGCCAACGAAAACGATAACGCGAGAGCCCATGCGGCTATGTCTGCGGTTGCCGGTGCAGGTAGCGGGCCGGTTTCGCCAGCGGGCGTCGTGCCAGTGCCGGCGAAAGCGAGAAAGACGAGGGTCACTGTGCCGGTGGAGAACACCAGAGCCAGACGGCGGCGGGCGTGCCTCGACAGTGTGGAGATCCGCTCGAATCCCAGCCCGGCCAGCAGGGCCGCCCCTAGCGCCCAAAGCGCCAGGTAGCGCGCGGGCGCGCGAAACAGGTTGAAACCAGGAACGAAGCGCGCCAGCGGCCAGTAGAGTGGGTTGTAAGCGCCCAACGCAAGAAACAGGCCGCAGCCCGCCAGCACCGTTGCCGCCAGCGCGCGCGCGCGTTCGATTCCGCGCATCAGTGCCGCGAGGCCGGCCAGCGCGAGCAGCAGCCCGGCTACGCCGACGTAGCCGATGAATTCGCTAAAGAGCGGGCGGCTCAGGCCCGGTAATAGCGCGCGCCCCAGCAACAGCGGGTGCAACGAAAAGGAGAGCGCGTCGTTTAATGGAAGGCCCGTGCTGCGCAGCGATTTGCGCGCGAGCTCGATGGCCGGAAGCAGCTGCGCGCCCGCTATTAGCGCGCCCATAATCGTGAACGCGAGTAGCGGAAGCAGGCGGCGCAGCGCGGTAGAGCGATCCGAGGGGTTTCTTATTGCGCCGAGCGCCGTGCTCAGTGCCCAGAGCGCCGCCGCCAGCAGCGTAATGAACGTGGTCTGCGTGTGTCCGGCCAGCAATTGCAACGCCAGCAGCCCGGCGAGCACCAGTCCCGCGCGGGTTCGTTCTCGTGCGGAAGAGCCGGTGACCTGGCGGTGAGCAGCCAGCAGCAGCCAGGGCATCCAGGCAAGTGCCTGCAGCTGGTTCACCTGCTCCATTTTTCCGGTCAGGTGACCTCCCAGCGCGAAAAGCAGCGCGGCCAAGGTGGCCGCAGCGGAGGTCAAGTTGAGCGCGCGCTGCGCCAGCTTGAAAACCCCGGCAGCCGCGATTAAGGTGTGCGTGATGATGGCGATTTTCACCGCCGTGGGAGCAGCGAAAGGCGCAAGCGGCCAGTTCAATGGGTATAGCACCCCGGCCTGCGGGTTGGCCAGAAACGGAGCCCCCATGAAAAGATACGGATTCCAGAGTGGCAGCTGCCCGGCGAGCAGCTCCCGCGCGCGATGCTCCCAGTACGGATAGATGTAAAAGAAGGTGTCGCCCCGCGCGAGAATCAGGTTGGTGAAGGCGAGCTTCCATAGCAGCAGCAGTACGGCCGAGGCGATGACCAGCGCCGGCAGGAAACGGCGGATTCTCACGCGGCGATTATAGCCGAGGTCGCGCGGCCAGAATCGGCGGCGTG
>DASCOB010000131.1:0-10289 GCA_036011785.1 Anaerolineales bacterium
TGTCGGTGACCCTGCCGGCAAGTGTACCCCAGTCCGGATATGGCCGCAGCCATAGTTCCGGGTTGCGGGTGGCGCGATAATCGTTGTGACCGACGCGCACTTCCAGATGCAGGTGGCTGCCGCCTTTTGCCACCCCGGTGCCGCCCACTGTGCCCAGCGGCGCTCCGGCGGCCAGCAGCTGCCCGATGGACACTGTAACCGTCTCCAGATGTCCATAAAGCACGTAAACCGGCTGGTGCAAATAGGCGCGTTGCAAGTGCACCACAACCGCTTTTCCATAGAAAGCGGGTTCCGGCCCGAGCGTGACGTCACGGTCCGCGCCGGCAAAAACCACGTGGCCGGCGTCTGCGGCGAGCACCGGTGTGCCATGTGGGTTGTCAAAATCGACACCGTGATGCGGTCGCAATGTACCGCCCTGTGTTGAGCCGTAGCGGTAGGTGGGTTCAAGATAATCCTGACTCCCTGTTGGAATCGGGCGCTGCAGCCAGAGGTGCGCGTCCGGCAGCGTGGCCAGAGGTGCGTACGCGGGCACCGGGGTGTGGGTTGCTCCAGGCACGCGGGTGGGGAACGGGGTGGGCGTGTATGTGGCCGTCGGCGTAAAGGTGGCGGTCGCGGTGCGCGTCGGCGTGAATGTCACCGTGGGCGAGGGAGTGACGGTGGGTGTGGATGTGGGAGTGATGCTCGCGGTCATCGTGATGGTGGGCGTGAGTGTTATGGTGACATAGCTTACGTCCGGTGGGCGTAGCGTGCCGGATGGCGCAAGGCCCTCCGGACCGCAGGCCGCGCAAGCCAGCAGAGTTGCCACAGATGCCACCCGGACGAGCAGCCGCCCGGCCCTGGGTATGTTTGCGGTTTTTTCGCGAGGCTGTGGTTTGCGCACGGGCGAGATTGACGAATGCCGCCAACGCGGATTTGGCGAGCGTGCGCGGATTATACACCTGAAAATGCGGTAGAATGGCCTGTGATGACTCGCAAAGGGTTTCCGGCGGAAGCGCGCCGGCTCCCAAATCTCCCGCGCATCCCGCTAATTGTGTTCGCATTACTGCTTCTGGTGAGCCTTGCATGTGTGCGTCAGGCAGTGCGTGACGGTGCCGCTGTGGGCGGGCGCGTCATTTCGGTCGGTGGCAGCGGCGACCAACCCTTGCGGCCAGCTCCCGGCACGTACATGCCTTGGGGTGGGCGTAAAATTGTTTATGCCACTGTGGCTGTGACCGGCACGCCCACACCGGATGCCACCCGGCCCGCGCAGGTACGGCCCGCGCAGCGAGTCCATTCGGTGCAACGCGGCGATACGCTTAGCGCTATTGCGCGCGTTTATCAAGTCTCTGTGGAGGCGCTAAAGAAGGTGAACAAACTGGGCCCGAGCGACACAATTAGCGTCAGCCAGAATCTAATCATCCCCGAATACTATCTGCCCGTCGGCCCCGCCCACAAGCTCATCCCAGATTCTGAACTGGTGTACGGCCCGGGCCAAGTGGGCTTCGATCTGGAGGGCGCGGTGAATGAATGGGGCGGCTATCTTTCGACCATCAGCGAGACCGACCGATTCGGGATTACGCGCGGCGGCGCGGAAATCGTCTTCGCAGTGGCGCAAAGTTACTCTGTCAATCCGCGCTTGCTGCTCGTCGTGCTAGAGCAGCGCACCGGATGGGTGCAAAGCCCGTCGCCGGGCGAGGTCTCGGATGCTCATCCGTTCGGCTACGTCATGGCCGGATACAAAGGATTGCTCCGGCAGCTCTCGTGGGCGGCCGACATGTTGAATGCCGGTTTTTATGGCTGGCGCGACGAATCTCTGGGCATACTCGATTTCGAAGACGGGACGCAGCTCGGGTTGGCACCCGGTTTGAATGCCGGCACCGCGGCGGTACAGTTCTATTTCAGCCGACTGTACTCGCCGGAGCACTGGCACGCCATCGTCAGCGCCGGTGGCTTCGACCGACTGTACTCCGACATGTTCGGTAATGCGTTCGGGTACGCTTATGAGCCGCTGCTGCCGGGGTATCTAGAGCAGCCGAGGTTGGATTGGCCTTGGGATACGCACGAGGTCTGGTATTTCACCGGCGGTCCGCACGGTGGATGGGATTCGGGCAGCGCGTGGGCAGCGGTTGATTTCGCACCGCCCGCGGACCAGAAAGGCTGCCATCCCGCGCCGGTTTGGGTGCGCGCCGCTGCGGATGGGCAGGTGGTGCGCTCCGCTGAGGGCGCGGTGGTGCAGGATTTTGATGGCGATGGTCAAGAGCAAACCGGCTGGACCTTGCTCTATATGCACATTGCCACTTCCGAGCGCGTCGCAGCAGGGCAGCAATTGCAGGCCGGGGATTTGATTGGTCACCCATCCTGCGAGGGTGGATTCTCGACCGCCACTCACCTGCATTTTGCGCGCCGATATAACGGGGTGTGGATTGCCGCTGACGATCCCAGAGCACCGCTTGACCTGGATGGCTGGGTCATAGAATCGGCCGGCCGCGAATACGACGGCTGGTTGGTAAAAGGTGATGACTGGCTTGAGGCGTGGGACGCACCTGGCGACATCAATTCCATCACAGTGTCTCCCTGATTACGATGGCGCATCTCACGGGCCACGAACGAGCGCGATACGTGCGCGCGATGTTCGATCGCATCGCGCCGCGCTACGACCTGATGAACCGGTTGATGACGGTCGGGCAGGACATGCGCTGGCGTCGCCGACTGCTGAATAAGGCCGCGCTGCCCGCCCATGGCAGGCTGCTCGACCTGGGAACCGGCACTGGCGATGTGCCGCTGGCGGCGCTGTGCGCGCAACCCGGACTTTCATCCGTTGGCGCTGATTTCTCCGAGGGCATGCTGCGCGCCGGTCGGGCGCGCGCCGGTGGTTCCGGGGTGCGTTGGCTTTCCGCGGACGCGCTGCAGCTGCCGTTCCCGGCGGGCATTTTCGATGCCGTCACCTCCGCTTTTCTGATGCGGAATGTGGTTGATTTAGAACGTGCCTTTGGCGAGCAACAACGAGTTTTGCGCCCCGGCGGAAAGGTAGTTTGCCTTGATACCACCCCGCCGGGCTTCACTTTGTTTCGGCCAGCGCTGCAATTTCATTTGCACCAGGTGGTACCCTTTCTGGGTCGACTCATTACCGGTCAAAGAGAGGCGTACACCTATCTGCCCCAGTCGACCGAGGGCTTCTTGCCAGCCGAGGGTCTGGCTGAATGCATTCGCGCCGCCGGTTTTCGCGATGTTGATTTTCGGCGCGTGATGTTCGGCACAGTGGCACTGCACTGGGGTACAAAATGAAGCAGCCGTCCGCGCTGGCGGCGCTACGAGGCGAACCCTCGTACCTGTGGAGGGACGGTCAGGAACGGCGTCTGCGCATGATGCTCGCGGCCGGCGCGCTGCAATCGGGCAGCCGAGTGCTGGTGGATGGCTGCGGGCTGGGCTGGTATGTGCGCAAATTGCGCCAGTTTTGCGCCGATGTGCACGGGCTGGATATCGAATTCACGCGCCTAGCAAACTCGGTCGCGGCGCGCGACCGGATGGTATGTGGACATTGCGAGCGGCTGCCGTATGCGGATGGGTGCTTCGATGTGGTGATTTCCCACGAGGTGCTGGAGCATGTGCGGGATGATGCCGCTGCGGCGCGCGAGATAATGCGCGTGTTGCGCGCTCCGGACGAACCTCGGGGTTTTACGGGCGGGCGGGCAGTGATATTTGTGCCCAATCGGTGGTATCCGCTGGAGACGCACGGCATGTACTGGCGCGGTCGCTATCGCTTTGGAAACATCCCGTTGCTCAGTTATGCGCCATCTGCGCTGCGCGCCCGTTTGGCCCCGCATGTGCGCGCATACGTGCGCTCTGAATTGCGAGTGCTGTTCAGCGGCGCGCAGGCGCGGGTAATCTCACACACGGTGATTTTCGGAGGTTACGACAATATTGTCGCACGATTTGGTCGCGCTGGGGCATGGCTGCGTACCGGTCTGCAATCGCTGGAGCACACCCCGCTGCGCTGGTTGGGTCTCTCACACCTGCTGGTGGTGGAAAAGCTCGCTCCGCCCGAGCGCTGCGGTGAGCGCAGCGGTGGCTGAACCTTTGGCATTATAATCCTGGCGATGCCGAACGCTATCAATCTCGTTCGTGAGCGGCGTGCGCGCCGACGGCGGGGCCGCAGCGGTTTGCGCAGCCTGCGGCAGTGGTTTATGGGGCTGCTGCTAGTGTCGGCCATCGTCGCCCTGGCGTTTACCACCGCGGGCGCGATGCTCGGGCTGGAACTATACTCAGAGCTTGTCAGTGACTTGCCCAGCGCCGCTGCGCTCGCACAGGCCTTCGAAATCTCCAGCAACCAGTTTTTTCAAACTACCAGAATCTATGATCGCAGCGGGAAACACCTGCTGTACGAGGTTATTGACCCACGCGCTGGTGACCGCCAGTGGCTCGATTTGCAGGAAATACCGCCGCGATTTCAGAACGCCACTATTGCCGTGGAGGACAAGACCTTCTACCAGAATCCCGGCTATGACGTGGTGGGAATACTGCGAGCGTTCGGCTCAAACCTCAGCCGCCCCGCCTGCGTGCTGCGTCCGGAATCCTGCGCCGGACAAATACAAGGCGGCAGTACCATCACGCAGCAATTGGTGAAAAACGTGATAATCGCGCCGGGAAGCGCGGCCGAAACCAGTTATGCGCGCAAGTTTCGCGAGTCGCTCATAGCCCGAGAGGCGGCTGAACGCTACAGCAAAGAGAAAATCTTGGAGTGGTATCTGAACACCAATTTCTACGGCCATCTTGCCTACGGGGTTGATGCGGCCGCACGGGTGTATTTTGCGAAGCCGGCTGCTGAACTTAATCTTGCTGAGAGCGCACTGCTCGCTGCCATTCCGCAGTCGCCCGGGCTGAACCCGATTGATGCTCCGGAAGTGGCGCGGCAGCGCCAGGCGCTGGTGCTGCAGGCAATGGTTGAGCAAGGTTATGTTACTGCCGCGGACGCACGCGCCGCCCTCGCTGATGATGTCTTCGCGCGGCTGCAGCCGGCCAGCAGCCGCTTCAATATCGTCGCCCCGCATTTCGTGTTCTATGTACTCAACGAGGCTCTCGATCAGCTTGGCCCGGCGCTAGTGCACCGGGGCGGCTTGCGTATCCTCACCACGCTGGACGCGGGTTTACATCAACAGGTAGAATGTGTGGCGCGCTCTCATGTCGACCGGCTGAGGGGCGCCGACCCGGATTATGCCGCGCCCGCTGCCGATGGCAGCATATGCGCCGCCGCGACCCACCTGCCCCCGCTGCGCTCAAAAGATGTGGGGGTGGATCGAAACCTTTCAAATGTGGCTGTGGTGGTGCTCGACCCGCGCACAGGCGAGATACTGTCAATGCTCGGCTCCTACGATTACTGGGATAAGTCCATCGACGGCAGCTTCAACGTTGCCGCCGCCGGGCTGCGCCAGCCGGGCTCGGCGTTTAAGCCGTTCACATATCTGACCGCTTTTTCGCAGGGCTATGCCCCGGCGAGCATGGTTCTGGATGTGCGCACCGCCTTTTCTCTGGAGACCGGAATCTCGTACGTACCTGAGAATTACGACCGCCGCTTCCGCGGGCCGGTGAGTTTCCGCACTGCGCTGGCGCAATCTCTCAACGTGCCGGCCGTGCAGGTGATGACCTGGGTGGGTGTTGAAAACGTGCTGCGCAGCGCGCACAGAATGGGCATCAACACACTCGATGGCGACCAGGTCGTTTACGGTCCCGCGCTCACCCTCGGCGGCGGCGAAGTTACCCTGCTGGACATGGCCTTCGCCTACGGCGTGTTCGCGAACAGTGGGGTTATGGCCGGGCAGCCGGTTCAGGCCGCGCAGGCGCGTAGCGGTTACCGGGCGCTGAACCCGGTCGCCATTCTGCGCATCGAGAGTAGCGATGGAACGGTGCTTTCATCCTGTGGCGCGCAGGATAGCTCGCTCTGCAAGTTTCCCGGCCCCGGCACGCAACCGGTGCTCAGTCCAGAACTTGCCTACCTGATGAACCATGTGCTCTCGGATGAGCGCGCGCGCATACCTGCATTCGGACACCCGAATCCGCTCGAGCTCGGCCGGCCGGCGGCTGCAAAAACCGGCACCACCAACAATTATGTGGACAGCTGGACAGTGGGTTACACGCCCCAACTGGTCGCGGGCGTGTGGGTGGGGAACAGCGACTCTACCGGAATGGTCGGAGTGCCCGGGTCGAAGGGGGCCGCGCCGATCTGGAATGCTGTGATGACTTATGCACTGCGCGCTCTTGCGCTCCCGCCCGTTGGCTGGGATCGCCCGGTCGGAATAGGGGAAGCGGCCGTGTGCTACCCCTCCGGTCTGCTGCCTACCGATGATTGCCAGCAGACCGTGCGTGAGGTGTTCGTCAGAGGGACCGAACCGGTGGCTTACGATAATATCTGGCAGGCGTTCAACATTAACCGCGAGACCGGCAGATTGGCCACGGTTTACACGCCTCCGGAAATGGTCGAAAGGCATGTCTTCCAAGTGCTTCCACCCGAGGCCGCTGACTGGGTAATCGCCGCCGACATTCCACAACCGCCCCGTGAATATGACACGGTGTACGCCCAGCCAGGGCAGGTGGAAGCGGCCATACTGAGCAGCCCGCTGCCGTTCTCTTATGTGCACGGGGTTGTGCCGGTGCAGGGTACAGCGCGCGGTGACACTTTTCGCTTCTATCAGCTGCAGTTTGGACCGGGTTTGAATCCGGAACAATGGGCGCAGATGGGTAGCGACCATGGCGAGCAGGTGGTTGACGGAGTGCTGCAGCAGTGGGATACCTCCGAGTTGGCCGGGTTGTACACGCTGCAGCTGCTGGTGGTCCGCGCCGACCAGCGCTTCGATATGGCCACTGTGCAAGTGACGGTGGACAATCAGGCACCCGATGTTAGCCTGACCGCCCCGCGGCCCGGCGAGCTTTTCACCGTGAAGGATGAATCCATCGTCATTCAACCGGAGGTTAGCGATGACTTTTCGGTGGAGTACGTGGAGGTATGGGTGGACGAACGGAAAGTGGAAACCAAAACCGTGGCACCTTTCACCACGCGCTGGCCGATAGATTCAGTAGGCACGCACAGTGTTTATTTGCGCGCCGCGGACGCCGCCGGCAATGTCACTCGCAGCGCTACGGTCACAGTGGTGGTGCAGGGTTAGGCTGCCAGTTCCCTCAGTTAGTAGCCCAATTTATTAAGTTGATTAAATCAGACAAACGTTTATACTATTATTAGTTGCGAGTGACTCGCAATTGCAATAAGGGCACAATGGGTTGTGCCGCCAATAGCATCAGGAGGGCACTATGGTATCAAAGAAGTCGCTGGCAGCGCAATTGCGCGCATCGGGACGTCGGCTGACTCCGCAGCGGCGTTTAATTCTCTCGATACTCGATACCACCGATGACCATCTCGATGCGGATGAGGTGTTTGCTCGTGCCCGTCAGATCGATTCGCGTCTCAATCTGGCTACGGTGTACCGCACCCTTGGCGTGCTCAAAGAGATGGATTTAGTAGAGCAGCGTTATTTTGCGCGCGACCACAAACGCGAGTATTACGAGACGGTCGACAAACGTGAACATTATCATTTCACTTGCCTGGGCTGTTGCGAGATTATAGAGGTGGAGACACCCAGAATACGGCAGGCACAGGAGGAAATTACCACACTGACCGGGGCGCAGTTCACCCACGCGTGCGTTTGTTTCGAAGGTTACTGCGCCGATTGTGCGCTGATCGAGAATGCGTCGCGTGAGGAAACATAATGGCCAAAACTGATGAACGCAGTGGCGCGCCAGAACCCCATATTCCAGGTGCGGCAATTCAATCGGCGAACGGAGGCAGTATTGCCCTGATCGGCCACCCGAACGTTGGCAAATCAGTGTTGTTTCAGCGCCTGACCGGCCGTTACGTGACCGTTTCCAATTATCCGGGAACTACGGTGCAGACGGCGCAGGGCGCGGCCGAATCGAATCCGGACACAGTGGTGCTCGATACCCCCGGCGTTGTCACGCTTCCTGCGCGCAGCGAGGATGAACAGGTGACCGTCCGAGTATTGCTGTATGAGCCGTTGAGAGCTATTGTGCAAGTTGGCGATGCCAAGAACCTGCGACGCACCCTACTGTTGAGCGTGCAACTTGCTGAGATGGGTGTTCCCATGGTGCTCGCGCTGAACATGATGGACGAGGCCGACTCGCGCGGCGTTGCCATAGACGAGCAGATGCTTTCGAAACATCTATCCGTGCCTGTTGTGCCCACTGTGGCGACCGCAGGAGAGGGCGTGGATGAACTCGTGGCTGTAGCACAAAAACCGCGCGCGCCGAGTTTTCGCGTCACGTATGCGCGCGAGATTGAAACGGCGCTGGACGAGATTGGCGCGGTCTTGCCGGAAGCCCCCGTGGCCGCCCGTGCATTGGCCTTGATGTGGCTGAGCAAGGACGTTGTGGCTGAGCAATGGTTGGCAGCACACGCGGGCCAATCCCTCTACGCGCAATTGGAAGCGCGGCGAGAAGAACTTCAGTCGTCTTTGGACGAATCGCTCTCCACCGTGTTCCAGCACACTCGCCTTGCCTATGTGGACCGGATAGCTACTGCTGTGCTGCTCAAATCTGGCACTGGTGCGCGCGGATTGGTGGCCGCGCTAGGGCATCTAGCCACGCATCCACTGTGGGGTCTTCCGGTGCTTGCGATGGTGTTGTATGGCCTTTACTGGTTCGTGGGCATATTCGGGGCCGGCACGCTGGTTGGTCTGCTGGAGGAGAACCTGTTTGGCAAACTGGTCAATCCGTGGATCACTGCTTGGGTGACGCGGGCGCTGCCGGTTTCGTTTCTAGTAGATTTCCTGGTTGGCGACATCGGCTTGTGGACGATGGGAATGACCTACGCGCTGGCGTTGATATTGCCGATTGTCACCACCTTCTTCCTTGCTTTTGGCGTGTTGGAGGATTCGGGCTATTTGCCACGCCTCTCCGTGTTGACCAATCGCGTGTTTCGGTTGATGGGTCTGAATGGACAGGCAGTGCTGCCGATGGTGCTTGGCCTCGGATGCGTTACCATGGCGACGCTGACCACTCGCGTGTTGCAGAGCCGGCGCGACCGGCTGCTGGTGATCTTGCTTCTGGCGTTGGCTGTGCCATGCTCGGCACAGTTGGGTGTGGTGCTGGGCATGCTGGGCAGCATTTCGCTCGCTGCTACGATGATCTGGATGGCTGTGGTGCTCGGCGTGCTTTTCGCCGTCGGCTGGTTGGCTGCGCGCGTGCTGCCGGGAGAACGCTCGGCTCTATTGGTGGAGCTTCCACCACTGCGTTTCCCGTTGCTTTCCAATGTGGTGATCAAGACTCTTGCGCGGCTGGAATGGTATCTCAAAGAGGTGATACCGTTGTTTCTCTTGGGTACCGCAATCATGTTCGTGCTGCAGCAGATTGGCGTCCTGCCCTGGCTGATACGCGCCGGTGAGCCATTGGTGGTTGGTTGGCTGGGGTTGCCGGCCGAGGCGAGTTCCGCGTTCCTGCTAGGCTTTTTGCGGCGTGATTTTGGTGCAACCGGTTTGTTCGTGATGGAATCTCAGGGTTTGCTGTCGCCATTGCAAGTGGTTGTGGCCATGGTGACCATCACCCTTTTTGTGCCGTGTGTTGCTAGTATGTTTGTAATCGCAAAGGAGCGCAGCACACGCCTTGCAATCGGTATGACCGTGGTTATTTTTCCGGCAGCTTTTCTGGTGGGTGGCTTGCTCCAGCGTGGACTGGCTTCTCTAGGGTGGCTGCTGTGAGCCCAATGCAATATGCCTGTGCCCTGTGCGGACATCAGTTCGATGTCTCTGGTCATGTAGCCTGCAAGTCGTGCGCACTGCACGGAAGCTGCGAAATGATCTGCTGCCCGAATTGTGGCCTCAACACCGTTGAACTGTCTGGTTCTCGCATGGCGCACGTGGCCGCGTGGTTGTTTTCATCCGCCGGTCTGTTGCGCAAATCGCCTGGGGGCGTCCTTACGGAGACAGAAATTGAGAGTAGGCCAGACGGGGGGTGCACGTTGGCCGAAGTCAAGCCTGGCACTTGTGCGCGCGTGGTCGGATTCAGCCAGTTAACCTCGGTGCGCTGCGAGCAGCTGCGCGCTTATGGCCTGACGCCGGGCCGTTGCGTGCAGGTGATTCAGCAGTCCCCGGAGACAGCAGTACAGGTGGATAACACCGAGCTTGCGCTGGAGGCCGGACTGGCAAGCAAGGTAAACGTTGAAGAGGTGAAATGATGGAAGACGAAGACGCACGTTGCGTACATTGCGAGCGGGGAAGCGCTCAGGTGCCACTGCTGGCACTGCGCTTTCA
>DASCOB010000132.1:0-6517 GCA_036011785.1 Anaerolineales bacterium
CGGAAAGCGGCGCGGGCCAATGCCGACGTTCCGAAACGCGGACACCGGCGCGCCACTGGCAATTTGCAGCGCGGGCAGGCCGGCTTCTTGCGCCTCGTCGTTGTGCAGGCCGGGTAAATCAAGCTGCTGCCCCGCCAGATAGAAATATCCGCTCAGAATCAGAGCGAGCGCGAAAACAGTTTTTTTCATTGGGATTGGGATAACGCGAGCGGGATAGGTTTTGAGCCGGTCACGGCGCGCGCCGGTGGGGCGGGCTTTATCACTCCACTGCCTGTAGCTCCACCTCGGTGAGGTAACTCTCAAAGTTGTGCCCGGAAGCGTAGAACGAGATTGCATTGATGATGGCTGGTGGGCTGCCAGCGTCGCCGAACAGGCTCATTAGATTGGGCGAATCATAAAGATACCAACGGCCAAGAGGGATCTCGAGATGATTGTTGGTCGGGGGCCCGCAGGTGACGCAGCGCGTCGGAATGGAGCCGCTGTCGCTACCGAGATAAAAGAACCCCTGCAGCCATTCGTGCCCGTTTCCGGCCGCGTCTTGATACTCCAACCGCACCATCAGCGGGCACTCTGAACCGAGCGACCCACAATTGCGCAGGTTCTGGAAAGCCAGCCAGGTGGCCATGTGTAGGCGTAACTCCTGAAAATCGCGCACGTCCAGACCGAGCTCCTGGCGGATGCCGACCTCCGCCCAGTTCATTCCGCGGCGGTTGAAATGGAGTGCGGCGCGGCCTTGCTGCACCTTGATATCCACAGCGCCCGCTGATTCATCCGCATCCTGACGGTTCTGGAAAGTCGTCCACCCGTCGGTCAGTGGCGCGGAAAAACTTCCGTTTTTGACAAGGTTGCGTTCTCCGTGCAAAACGCTGGCGGGTACGCTGCCTGTGCTGACGGTGGTGCGTTCGTCGCGCGTCAGCAGGGTGCTTATTCCCTGCGCTGACACGGTCGCTACGCCGGTGCGCACGGATACCAGCGACTCATTCGCATGCACTTCCACCGAGTAGCTTCCCGGCCGCTCAAGTGTTATCTCGGCCTGCGGCGTGTGCACTGTCATGGCCACCGGCCGCTCCACACCCAGCGCTACCGAAGCGCGCAAGCGACCGCGTGATAGCATTACGGCAATGCGGTGCGGCCTTTTGCTGAACTGAAAGCGTGGGGTATTCAGCTCCAGTAATGTGGCCTCGGTGTCGCCGTAAAGCTGCACGGTGCCAAGCGTGCTGTGGTTGTCTGGCGGGGCGAATGATAAGGCGGCGCGCGATGCATTTTCGGTTTCGAAGCGTGCGCCAGGAGACAGATTCTCCATTGCGCCGAACAGGGCTTCGGGCACGCCGACACTGGGTCGAGTGACGTACACGCTGCCGGCGGCAAGCACGATGTTGGCATGCTGCCTGCGTGTACTGTTGACCAGCAGCGTGCGCGTGCCGAAAGGCAGCGCCACGGCAAGCATCAGGAACAGTGCAAACGCAACGATTAGCACTGTCCAAGCCAGGCGCTGGGGGTTACTTTGCATGGAGGGCGAAGGTTTTCCGGCGACTCGGTGGCAATGGCAGGGACCTAGGGTCGTGCCGGCGCTGGCCGTTACGCTCTAAGGCTGCGTGCGCGTACCGCTGATGTTGCCCGCGGATTATACCAGAATCTCTGTCGCGCGCGGTCAACCCCGGCTACGGGCGCGCGTAACCCTGCTAGAGAGAGATGAGCGGTGTCAGCGTGAACGGGCTGACGAGGGTGGTGAAGACCACCGCCTCGATCACCAGCAGCGGCTCTAGGTCGTACTCCAGTGCCAGCATGGTGACGAGTGCCGTGCTGGGCATGGCTGCCTCGATGATGCCCGCCTGCCGGGCAGGGCCGGTTAATTGGTAAAGGCTGGCGAGCCCAAACGCAACCACCGGCATTACCAGCATCTGCAACGCCGTTGACGAACATGCACGTGAGCATCAGGGCCATCACCATGCTGCGCCGCCGCAGCGTGTGACCGACGACCCACGTCAGTGCGCAGGCCACGAGAACGGTCGTGGCCGTACGGCTTGCCAGATACCAGAACTCAGAGGCGGGCAGCACGTAGGCGCTCAGGCTGAAGAAGACTAGACAGGGGCTAAGAATGTAGAAGGCGACGCGCGCGAGCGACCGGATATCGGGGCGGAAGTCGGGCCAGAACATCCCGCTAAGGCCGGCGGCCAGAAAAATCGGCAGGACATGGTCGCGCAGAATCTGGGAGAAAAGCTGTTACTACTGTGTCAGCACGACCGGGTCAACGAAATCTTGGATGACTAGCATGACCATCAACCCCAGCAGCATTGCCATACCCACAAAGTGCACCAGCCCTTCCTTTTCCGGGGCAACCCGCTTTCCGCGCACCATTTCCAGTAGCACGAAGAGAATGCGTCCGCCGTCGAGCGCCGGCAGCGGGAGCAAGTTGGTCACTGCCAGCGCCAGGCTGAAGAATGCCAGCAGCTGCAACACCGGGAATAATTGTCCGAGCTGCACGGCCACATCCACCGCCTGATCGTTAATGGCCTTCAATCCAACCGGGCTGACCAGGCGCACCTCGTCGGGTTGGACCTGACGCGTTATCAGCCGGACAGGGAGGAGCACAATCTCGCGCGTCTGATATGCGGTTTCCTGCGCGGCGCGCGCGGCTGCGCGCGGAAGCGAGTATCTGGTAATTTCATATGAAAGGGCGACGCCGATTGGTCCCTGTGGCTCAGGCCACTCGGTGCGCGGTATCACGCTAACCTTTTGCGTGAGACCTTGGCGCTCAATCTCCAGCAGCACGGGCTGCCCCAGGCTGCTGTGAGTGATATTCGCCAGCTGTGGCGTCATGTGAATGGCTTGGCCGTTTGCGCTGAGGACAATGTCGCCTGCTCGCAGACCGACGCCCTCCGCCGGAGAATCCGCGGCCACTTCCATTATCACCACGCGGTCCGGCCAGCCAGTTGCGAAACCGACAGTTAATACGAGCAGCGCAAGTAGCGCATTGGTAACCGAGCCGGCCACCAGCACTGCGGCGCGCCGCCAGGGAGTCGCGGCAGACAGTCCGCCCTCGATGGAAGGGTCATCTTCGCCGAGAGGGCGCACGAACCCGCCGAATGGAATGGCGTTCAGCGTGAAATCGGTGCCGCGCCAGCGGCCAAGCGTAATCAGGCGCGGTGGAAAGCCGATGCCGAATTCCTTGACCTTAATCCCCAGCCGCAGAGCAACGAGGTAATGTCCAAACTCGTGGAAGAAAATCAGCCCCCCCAGCACCAGCGCGAAAACGAGTAGATTGCGCATGCCTTCAATCATAATCCGATTATACCTGCTTTGCTTACGCTGGAACGACGCCGTGCAAATGCGCGCGTTGCGCGCACGCCAATCATACATGATTCTGCCACTCTCCTGAGATGGGTTTCGGCGCAACGGACAATGCACCGTCTAGCCAACATAATCGCAGGCCGCAGAACCACGCGCGCGATCGCGCGCGCGGTCGTCATTTCTTCGCTGGCGGTTTTCACCGCCATTGTGGTCGGTTCTGTTTTCTGCCACTGAAAGTTTATGATCCTCTAGCGGCACGTGGTGGGTTGCTCGATGGCGCGTGAGGTCGGGCGGTACGGCTGTTGATTGATGCTTAACCTGTGCGCGGACAAGATGTCGGTTCGATAGAGTTAATTCATCGCCGCATCGTGGAGCAGTGCGATTCGGGCGTGGCTGTGCTGCCAGTCTCCGCCGAGCTGGACGAAATCCGCCTTGTGGCTGACCGCATTGCGGCGATGCATAAGGGACGCATTATCGCCGCAGTTTCGGCACAGGCGGCGACGCGCGAGCAGCTCGGTCTGTTGATGGCGGACACCAAAGAGGAGAGCGAGTCCGCCGGCGAATCTGAGACGATGCACAAAAGGCCCCCGGCAGCTCTCTGAGTCGCAGCTGTGGCCGTGATGGGAGCTATGCGGTTACGGAGCGGCAGTGGCCGACTGGGTGGGGGGCGTGGGCGTCTCGTAGGCGAATTGCGCGCCGGTTGCTTCCACGGTAGCGCAGATGTTGATGTTCTCCTCCACAATTCCCTGCACGATTTCATCTTCGGGCGCATAAGCGGAGACCTGTACAAGGATGGTCATCGCCCGGTCGCACTGCAGGTAAGCGGCCAGAACCGAGCCGAAGGTGTAATAATACTCCAGCGTATGGCGTCCTAGCGCTAGCCCCTCGACCACCGCGTTGGTTCTCGGGTGGGTGCAACCTTCCACCGCACAGCCCAGGTCTATGGTCGCGTTCTCATAATTGAGCGC
This sequence comes from Anaerolineales bacterium, assembly GCA_036011785.1. Classification (GTDB taxonomy): domain Bacteria; phylum Chloroflexota; class Anaerolineae; order Anaerolineales; family UBA11657; genus CAJWGI01. Next base: position 4,260 of record DASCOB010000132.1, read on the forward strand.
CTTGAATTCCACCAGTCCTAGACGACCGTACACATCGGCGTTCTCCGGCTCTAGTTCCAGTGCGCGCTCCAAGTACTCGCTGGAGCGGTTGTACTCGCCAATCTGGAAATAGGTGCGACTGATAGAAAGGTAAGGCATGACGTCGTTCGGGTCGAGGGCGCTGGCGCGCTGGAAATACTCTATGGCGGTGTCGTAATCGCCCAGCACGCGGTAATTCAACCCAAGTCGCATGTAGAGCATGGCCATATTCGGGTTTATTGTAGCGGCGGTATGATACTCGTCGATGGCTTTTTCATACGCGGCCACGTTCTCCAGATAATAGCCATAGACGCGATGCACATCCATGCTGTTCGGGTTCAGATCAATTGCCAACCGTGCTTCATCGCCCGCCTGCGCGTACCGGCTTATGTCGGTGAGTATTTCGGCATAATAGGCATGCGCGAGAGCGTTGTTGCCGTCCAGCTGGATGGCGCGCGCCGCCGCTACCGCGGCCTCATCGTATTCACCCAGCCAATCCAGTGCCAGTGCGCGCACGGCGTGAGCCATGCTGTTTTCCACGTTAATGAACACGGCGGTGTCAGCGGATTCCAACGCATCTTTCAGGAGATTGGCGTAAACCTGTAGACGTGCGAGCGCGATCCAGTAATCCGGGTTGGTTGCGTCGGAGCGGGTGGCCTGTACGTAGGAGGTGATTGCGCGCTCAAGCTTGCCGGACGAGAAATGAGCCTCCGCCTCGCGCGCGAAGGAGACCGCGCTCCGCGTGGCGGTGGGAGTGGGCACGAACGGTGGGGCAATGGCCTCGGTCTGTCGCAGGTGTACAATGAAAATTCCGATGGCAATCAGAATTAGATAAATTACGATGCGGCTGGGCCGGTCGCGCCGCTTCTTTTTAAAAGTGAATTTGCCTCTATCTAGGTACATTGATGCAGCCTAGGTACATTGATGCAGCCTTTGCCTGAAAAACCGAGCTTATCTTATCACGGGCTGCTGCCTGAGGATGCAATCTGCGCGCCGCAGACGGGTCTGATTAGACATGCAGCGAACGGCAGGCTATAATCTCGCTAGAATGACCGCTCCCCCCACAATCACCGCGGCCGAAGTCAGCCCGGCTGGAACAACTACTCAGGCAGCTGTGGCACAGGATGCCGGCAAAGAACGCGCCGCGCGCGCGCCGGTGTCTCCGTTTGTGATTGGCTTGCTCGTCATTCTCGTCATCGCGGTGAGCATCGGTGGGATGGCATACGGCGGCTATCGCGCTGGTGTGCAGCAACGTGCCGTGGCGGCTGCCACGGCTGTGGCCAACGAAGTGCAGCTGCAATTTCGGCTCGCCGCTCAGGATATGCAAATTGGTCAACTCGGGGTGGCCGCACAGCGGTTGGAATTTGTTGTCCGGATGAACCCGGACTTTCCGGGAGCGGCGCAGATGCTGGCGAAAGCCCGCGAGGCCGCAAATGGGGCAACCCTGCGCGGCGGCCGGTTGACTGACGCCCCGATGCCGGTGGAAGAACGTCTCAGCCCGGAGCAGCTTTTCAATCTGCTCGCCGGCGCGTACCAGCGGGGAGAATGGCCGCAGGTCGTGCAACGGGCAGCTGCTCTGAAGGCCACCGATGCGCAACACCGCAGCACCAGCGTGGATGGCATGCTTTTTGTTGGGTTACGTAATCGTGGCATCGAACGCATCGATGCTGGCGTGTTGGAGTTGGGGCTGACCGATCTTGAACACGCAGAGCAAATAATGGTTCTCGATAATGTGGCGTTGCAGCGGCGTCGCTGGGCGGCACTTTATCTTTCTGGCATGACTTTTTGGGAACTCAACTGGCAACTGGCGATTGACAATCTCTCCATCCTTCATCAACTTGCGCCGAACTTTCAGGATACGCGCAGCCAGCTTCGCAAGGCTCACATCTCCTACGGTGAGGCGTTGCTGCAAGCGGAGGATTCCTGCTTGGCCAGAGAGCAATTTGCGGCCGCGCTGCTAATAGAGACCGACAAGCGGGCCGAGCAGCAACTTACTGCCGCCGAGAAAGCGTGCGCGCAGCCCGCGCCCGCCGGCGCAATCGCAGTACCTTAGCAAATTTCTTGACGTTCTTTCGGCGCAGGGCTATACTCCTAAGTGATAGCGGGGTGTGGCGCAGTTGGTAGCGCACCGCGTTTGGGACGCGGGGGTCCGCGGTTCAAGTCCGCGCACCCCGACCTGTTGCGGGCGTCGCCAAGTGGTAAGGCATCAGCCTTCCAAGCTGATATTCGCCGGTTCGAAT
>DASCOB010000133.1:0-31666 GCA_036011785.1 Anaerolineales bacterium
CAATTTCCACGCTCGCCAACGCCCGTGTTGATTTCGCCACATCAATGGTCAGTTTCGAGCGCGTGTTCGAGGTCATCGACCTGCCAGTGGAAATCGCAGACTCCCCAGATGCCCACGACCTTACCCACGTCGAGGGACGCGTGCGCTTCGACAATGTGTCTTTCTCGTACGCTGAGACTAGCGCCTTGGAGGCCGACAACGGCAGCCGCGGCCGCATCGCCCAGCTGCGCTCACAGGCGCGTTTCGGTCCCCCGGGTAGAGGCCACAGCGGTGGCACCGGGGACGACCCCGATTATGCGCGCGCCGGCGGACGCGAGTGGGCTACAGAGAACGTGACATTCGAAATCGCTCCGGGTCAACTAGCCGCTTTGGTCGGCCCGAGTGGCGCCGGGAAGACCACACTCACATACCTATTACCGCGCCTATATGACCCCCGCGATGGCCAAATCACTATCGACGGGATAGATTTACGTGAAATACACCTCGATACACTAGCCAAAAACATTGGAATGGTGACCCAAGAGACGTACCTATTTCATGACACCATTCGCGCCAACCTCCTCTACGCACAACCCACCGCGAGCGACGCGGATTTGCACGCCGTCTGTCGTGCCGCACATCTCGCGGAATTCATCAAAAGCCTGCCCGATGGGTTTGATACCATCGTCGGTGAGCGAGGCTATCGACTTTCCGGCGGCGAAAAACAGCGTGTCGCCATCGCCCGCGTCATATTAAAAGACCCGCGCATTCTCATACTTGACGAAGCCACATCATCGCTCGATTCACGTTCAGAAGCACTCATTCAGGCCGCCCTGCGACCACTATTCCAAGGGCGAACCAGCCTAGTCATCGCACATCGCCTCTCAACTATTCTCGCTTCCGATGTAATTCTCGTCATGGATGCCGGCAGGCTTGTCGAAAAAGGCACCCACAACGAGTTGTTAGCACTTAACGGCCTTTACGCAGACCTTTACAAAACACAGTTTGAAAGCCAAACGCCTCCGGCGGTAACTTGTTAGTTCACCAACGACGTGGCCTCTTTATTGACCTCGTTATGCCTATGCGCATTAGATATACTTGACGCCGTATGAAACTCTTACTCCAACCCGCCAGTATTTATTTGCACATTCCATTCTGTCGAAAGCGCTGCGCTTATTGCGATTTCACCACTTACGCGGAACTTGATGCACTCATTCCCGATTACGCCGACGCACTCTCCCACGAGATAAATTTAGTCGCCGATTCAAGAAAGGAATCTGCGTCACTTCCTGTTCACACGATTTATCTCGGTGGAGGCACGCCTTCACGGCTCCCGCCCCACCTTTTGCGCCAAATAATCGCGGCGATGCGGCAATCGTTCGACATCAGCCTTGACGCCGAAATCACCATCGAGGCAAACCCCGGCACGCTCGACCTGCCCTACCTGACTGCACTGCGCGCCATGGGCGTGAACCGCCTCTCCATCGGCGCACAGTCTGCCCAGTCGGAGGAACTGCGCCTGCTCGACCGGTCACATTCTTTCCAGGATGTGGTCGAGGTCGTGCGCGCTGCCCGCGCAGCTGCCTTCAAAAACGTTAATCTGGACTTGATCTTCGGCCTGCCCGGACAGCAGCTGCCCCAATGGAGGGACACGCTCCAGAAAACGTTGGCACTGCAGCCCGAGCATCTCTCTCTCTACGCGCTGACGCTGGAACGGGGCACACCGCTGCGCGCGCAGGTGGAAAGAGGTGCCTTGGCCGCACCAGATTCGGACCGCGCCGCAGACATGTACGAGTGCGCCACAGAAAAGCTGGCCAAGCACGGTTTCAGCCAGTACGAAATATCTAACTGGGCACATGACTCCGGCGCCTTCGCCTGCCGACATAATCTGCAGTACTGGCAAAACCTCCCATACCTCGCGTTTGGGGCGGGCGCTCACGGCTGGTTCAATGGCTGGCGCTATGCAAACACGCGCTCGCCACAGCTCTACATTGAGCGCCTGAAGCCGGGAATTTTCGGAGCCAACCACTTTCCGTTTTCACCCGCAGTGAGCGAAAAACGCACGATCAACCGGCAGAATGAAATGAACGAAACCATGATGATGGGGCTGCGCCTGCTGCGTGAGGGAGTGCCTCGAAGCACCTTCCAATCACGGTTCGGCGTCAACATTGAACACGAGTATGGCGCGCCCTTGCGGCGGTTGCGATCCCAGGGATTGCTCATCTCCGACGGGGATAGAGTGCGCCTGAGCAGCGCCGGTCGTTTACTGGGAAACCGCGTGTTCGCGGAGTTTGTTTGACGTGGCGACACAATCTCACCCACAGCCGGGGTCCCAAGCGTGCTGGACGACAGCGTCCGTACTGGCGACGCTGGTAATGTTGCAGGCAGCATGCGCCCCGTCGGCGCCACCGGCACTTCCCATCAGCTCCGACAACATCTCTGAGTTGGAGCGCATTGGCGACATCACCGTCACGCCACTCCATGGAGTGAAATGGCCGGAGGGCAGCCCGGGACTCGCGGTAATTCGCGCCGAGAGCGTGCATGTATATGACCTCGCCACCCTGACTGAACAGGTGCTTCCGGTGGCGCATCCCAGTGTCATCGCCTTCACCCAATCCGGAGACAAAATCGCGGTTGGCGCCGTTGATGGCGATTTGACTCTCTGGGATTTGACTGGCGAGCAGCAGGCCGCCCTGCCTGGCCACACGGTGGAAGTCACTGCAATTGCTTTCTCGGCGGACGGACTAACGCTAGCCACCCTGGACATCAACAAGCAGGTTTGTCTCTGGAATCTGGAAAACTCGCGCCTGATGAGCGTCATTAATCTCTCCGCCTGGCCAGCTCCCAGCGCGAGAATAGAGACCATACAGCTTTCTGAGGATGGTGGCACGCTCGCTATACTCTCCGTTGACGCTACTCCAACCATCAAGCTCATGGACACCCGCTCCGGAACAAGCCTGCGCACGTTGAAGTGGGCGCAACACGCGCGCCCGTTCTATAATTTCATGTTTAGTCCAAACTGGGACACGGTGGCGTGGGTTGCGGGTGGAACTGTGCAGCTTGTGGACGTGGGGAGCGGCAGCACCGGGCCCATTCTCGCTCACGAAGACGCGCTGAGCGAATGGCGCTTCTCTCCGGATGGAAGCACATTCGCAACACGCACGGCCGAGACGATCGCCGGGAAATTCACCGGCGTCGTGAAACTGTGGGATCAACAATCCGGCGCAGCCCGGCACACGTTCGCGCACCCTGACTTCGTCAGCGCCATGGCCTTCAGTCCTGACTGGAAGCGCATTGCCACCGCGACCGGCTTCGGTGAAATGCGCCTGTGGGAAACACGCACCGGCCGGGAGACCGCGTTTCTTTCCGGCCACAGCGACACAGTTTGGGCGCTGGCGTTTTCGCCCGATGGGGAGTTACTCGCGTCCGCATCCAGCGATGGCAGCGTGCGCCTATGGGATGCGAACAGCGCAGATGCGCTGACCACTCTATCGGCAGCCCAGAAAACATCACTAGCTGACGTCCGGTTTTCCCGAAACGGTGACTGGATTGCCGCTGTGGCAGACGACGGTGAAATCACCATCTGGGGCATTTCAAGAGTGAAATAACGTTTCGCGAGACGCAAGCGCATTCCAGATGCAGACTGTTATAATGGTCGCGCCATGAACGGCAGCAAACTGAAGCGGAGCCAACAGGTGGTGGTTGCGGCTACTCGGGCCCGGCCTACTGATCTTTGCCGGCGTGCTGATCCTAATCCGAATGGGTTCTTCAGAGTGAAATGATCTCCATCGAACGGAACACTCTGAACGCGTGGATGGTGCACCTGTTCACCGCGAGCGGTTTGCTGTGGGGCTTCCTTGCAATGCTGGCAATCGTGGCCAATGCCTGGCGTGTAGCCTTGCTTTGGATGAGCGTGGCCGTGGCTATAGATGCAATCGACGGGCCGCTCTCACGCAGGCTTCGGACCCGACAACGCCTGCCACAATTTGACGGCGCACTTCTCGACGCCGTGGTAGACTTCCTGAACTACGTCATCGTTCCCGTTCTGTTCATACATATGGCCGACCTGCTGCCCACGCAGGCATCGCTGTGGGCCGCCGCAATCGTACTGCTTGCCTCGGGGTACCAGTTCGGGCAGAGCGATGCAAAAACCTCCGACAATTATTTCAAAGGCTTTCCCTCCTATTGGAACGTGACAGTGTTTTATCTGTTTCTTTTCGAGTGGGATGCGCGCATCAACCTTGCTATCGTGCTTGCGCTGATTGCGTTAGTTTTCGTGCCCATAAAATACTTTTATCCCACTCGTGCGCCGGTATCGCGCACAACCGCAGTCACCATTGCGCTGTTTTGGGGCGCGCTCGGACTGGTGGCGTTGCTGCGCTTCCCAACTCCGCAGCCATGGGCGCTATGGGGTTCTCTCACATGTGCGCTCTATTACGTACTGATGAGCATACACCGCACACTGATTGACCGGCGGGCGGTTGTTTAGCGACTTTTAGGCAGCGGATAACTGGCAGCCAACTCGCGGGCGGCCGCCAGGTCTGCAAGAGTATTGATGTTGAAAAACGTCCCTCCGGCCGGGTCGAAACATTTAATCTCCTCTATTTCCACGTAACGCACTTTCACATCCCCAAAGAAACTGATGACCCGCCGGCGACCCGCGTCCAGCGCATCCACAATGGGCTGCACACAACTCTTGCGATAGAGTGCGCGGAGAGGCTCAATGCGGTCGCTTTCACCCAGTCGCGGCACGACAGCATCCCAACCGGGGGCCAAGTCTAGGATATGCTCCAACAACGGGCGACTGACGAATGGCATGTCGCAGGAGAGCACCAGGATGCAATCGCGGGTCGCGTAATGAAGCGCCGTGTAAAGGCCTCCGAGAGCGCCCGTGCCCGGGCGCACATCCATGCGCATCGGCACACCAAAGTGCCGGTATTCGTCAGGGCGGTTTGTGATCAACATCGCCTCATCGGATAGGCCCGCAACCTGCAAGAGCACGTGCTCGATCAACGGCACGCCCGCCAGTGGCAGCAGCCCCTTGTCCTGCCCCATGCGGCGGGATTCCCCGCCGGCGAGGATGGCGATGCTAACCGGTGTAGGGGACGATTTCCGCATCCACCCCCGATTGGTCGCCGACCTCGTCCAGCGCCTCGCGCAGGTCGTGATAACCGAGCTCGCCCGGCACCAGCACCACCGCCTCCATTTCGAACAGCGGCGTGCCGGTCATCGGCGCTTTGCGCACATTTGTATCCAACGTCTCGATATTGATGCCCTGCGAAGCCAGATAGTGCGTCACGCTGTGCACGATGCCCTCATGGTCAGCGCCGCGAATCTTGATCTCATAGGGAATATACCCGGCATACTTCTGCACATTCCCACGCGTGGTCAACCGAGTGGCTACCTGGAATTCATCATCCCGCAAAGCCCGGAGGGCTTCGCGCAGTGCATCGGCATGGTCCGTTGACGCGGACACCAGCATTAACATGGCAAATTCTCCACCCAACCGCATGGCGCGGCTGGCTACCACATTGCCACCATGCTCCTCCACCACATCGGTCACACGCTCAACAATACCAGGTTTGTCTGGACCGGTCGCCGTAAGCACAAGGGCCTGTTGTGTCATACACGATCTCCTTTTGTTCGCGCACTAATCATCGTATTGGTTGCCCGTTTCTATGAAGACCCGTGAAAATCACCGATTGCATCGAACACACCGAGCAATTTCGCCGCCGATAGCAGCAATACCCCGAGCAACACCCAGCGCACAAACGCCGTACCGCGCGCCACCGCAATGTGAGCTCCGACCCACGCCCCGGAAGCGTTGCCCAGCGCCAGCGTCAACCCGATCACCCAGTTCACCTGACCGTTAGCAATAAACACCGGCAACGCGACCGCGGTGAAACAAAGCACAATCAGCGCCTTGACAGCGTTGCCTCGAATCAAGTCGTACTGCCCCGATAGCACTAGCCCAGCGAGCAGAAAGATTCCAACGCCGGCTTGGATGAACCCCCCATAAACTCCAATCGCGAAGAAGGTCAGCATCCTGCCAACCGGGTAGGCTGGCTGTGGCTCTGACAAGACCGTCTGCATCCAACGGCGTGGCTGCGCCAACATCACGCCTATCATCGCCACCATCAGGGCTCCAATCACGCGCTCCATCATCATATTGTCCAGGCCCACCGCGATCCGCGCTCCCAGCAGCGCCCCCAGGGTAGCGGGGGCGGCCAGCGCGAGACCGCCACGCCAGTCCAGCGTGTTCTGGAAGCGGAAACTCGAAACTGCCACCGTGTTCTGCAACAGGATAGCTACCCGATTAGTGCCGTTCGCCACCGTAGCCGGTAGCCCGAGAAAAATCAGCAACGGAAGTGTGATCAACGAGCCGCTTCCCGCCAAGATATTGATAAACCCCGCCGCGAAACCGGCCGCAACCACAGCCGCGTATAGATGCCATCCATAACCCATGTCAATGTGCGCAAGGCCTCTCGCCCGCAGAGATCATGTTTCCGCCCAACGGCTAACCAATCCCGGCATACATCCAAGCGACATAGACAATGTACGCCCCTACTAGGAACAGGCCTTCTATTTTACTGAGCGTTCTTTTCGTGAGTAAGAAGAAATACAGCACCACGACCGAACCGAGCAGTAGCCACGTGGATGTCAGCAGCCCCTCGGTTCCCACACCGATTGTCCCCCGCCCAACCAATATCATTATCAGCCACGGCAATCCCAATCCGACCAGAATATCGAAAACATTAGAGCCGACCGCGTTGGCCACAGCCATGTCGCCTCGGCCCTGCCGAGCCACCACGATCGAAGAGATCATGTCAGGCACAGATGTGCCGCCTGCCAGAATGGTTAGCGCTACAATCACCGGCGGCACCCCGAGGGCGGTAGCGAACGCAATGCCGCTTTCCACCAAAACCCAACTCAAAGCGCTTATCAGCACAATGGAGACAATAAATGCGCGCAAGAACTGCGAGCGCGGGTCTCCGACGAGTACTCGATACACGCCGTCAACAACGCTCGACGCCCGCTGTAGCACCCCACCCTCGCGATCCCTCTCGGTTTCCACCATCCCCTCCACTGCCACGATTGAATCATCGCCGCGGATGAATTTTTTGCTCCAGAAGGCCAGAACACCGATGTATGCAGCATAGAACGCCAGAAAGACCCCAGCCTCGTAAAGCTCGATGCGGGAATCCCAGAACGCCCAGAGTAGTAGCCCAAGGCTCAACGTGTATGCAATCACGTCGCGTGTCACTGTGGCATACGCCACCTTTATCGGGCGCGCAAGCGCCGATGCCCCAGTGATCACCAGCACGTTGAATAACGCGGATCCTACAATCGTGCCGATACCCACATCTCCGTGGTTCCCAGGCTTCATCAGCGCGATTAGCGCTATGGCCAGTTCGGGCGCGGATGAGCCCACCGCCATGAGCGTGGCCCCTGCAACATCGCTTGGCAGCTTCAACCGCGCCGAAATCTCGTCAAGGCTTACAATGAAAAATCCGTCCGTTAACAACGCCAGTAGATATACCGACGCGACAATGGCTAGCGCACTCCATAGAATGATCATGATTAGCCTGACTCCTTTCCTCTGTTCATGCGTCGTCAGCAGCGGCGTTGCCTCGCCGAGCCCATGTGCCCGCTATTGCCACCCGCCTCACCGCATGACCGGTTATCGGCTCTTATTCATCCGGGGGCTGCTGCGATTGTAGGGCCGCGGCCATGGCACGAATGTGCTCCGGGCGCGTACCACAGCAGCCGCCAATTATGCGAGCCCCCCGCGCCCGCGCGGCAAGCGCAAACTCGGCCATTACGTCCGGGTCGGCCCGATACACTGCCTTACCATCCTCCAACTCCGGCACGCCCGCATTCGATTTGGCCACCAGCACGGCATCGGGCGCGGCTGCATACATGCGTTCGAGCACCTGCAGCATTTCAGTCGTCCCAGAGCCACAGTTTCCGCCCGCGGCGAAGACTCCCAAATCTACCATAGTCCTGACCGCGTCCTCCGGGGACACGCCCATCATAGTGTGGCCATGCGTATCGAAGCTCATTGTCGCAATAATCGGGATCTCCGCATCCGCTTTTCGCACTCCGCTCACGGCTGCGCGTAGCTCTTCCACCGCCGACATAGTCTCAATCCAAATGAAATCTACTCCGCCGGCTACGAGGCCCCCACATTGCTCCGTAAAACCAGCAACTGCATCCTCGAATTCGAGTTCGCCCAGCGGCGCCATGATTTCCCCGCTGGGGCCAACATCACCAGCCACCAGCGCATTGCTGCCCGCCTTTTCGATTTCTGTTCTCAAGTTGGCTGCCCCCGCCCGATTCAACTCATGCACTCGCTCGTGCAAACCATGCTGCCGCAGCCGAAAACGGCTTCCGCCAAATGTGTTGGTCAGCAGCAATTGTGCTCCGGCCTGAACGTACGCACGCTGAATGGAGCTCACCACCTCAGAGCGCTCCAGGTTCCACAGTTCTGGCGGATCTCCGAAAACAAGCCCGGCCTCGAAGAGCATAGTGCCCATGGCTCCATCCGCTAGGACCGTATCGCTTCCTTCCACCATCGCTCGCAATCGATGTGCAGTCACAGTCGTTGCCTCCGCTATCCCCATTAAACACCACCCGCCGGATTCAGTCCAGCCGTTGACGGTGCGACCTTGTCACCGTGTAGACCCTAGGGTAGCATTACACCGTCGCTCGGTCGCGAGCCAAGGCCGGGCGACATGCCGCGATGAGACAATCTATGCCATTTTCTGTGACCGTCAAAACCCTTCGCAGCGCGCGCAATGTTCTCGGTGCACGGACCGATAGGCAATATGGCTATTGCTGAAGTAACGCTCGGGCTGGCATTCGTGGCTGGTCTCGCGTCATTCCTCTCACCCTGCGTTCTCTCGCTCGTACCGGCATACATAGGCTATCTCGGGGGGCAGGTGGTCTCCAATGCCGCGGTCCAATTTCAAATCAGTCGCCGACGCACTTTCCTGCACGGACTGGCATTTGTCCTTGGCTTCAGTATCGTGTTCGTCACGCTTGGCGCTGCCGCCAGCACAATCGGTCAAGCGCTCTACGACATACGCGGAATTCTCACCCGTGTTGGCGGGTTAGTGGTCATTATTTTTGGGCTACATGTAATGGGCCTCATCACCATACCGTTTTTGTATTACGACACCAGACGCCAGATGGACACGTCCGGCCAAGGTCTGAACTTTTTTTCCTCCGTGCTGATGGGCATGTTCTTCTCGGCTGGATGGTCTCCCTGCATAGGACCGGTGCTTGGCGCCATGCTCACGCTGGCGTTCTCCGCGGAGGGCGTCGAGCGTGGCGTTTACTTGCTCAGTGCATATTCGCTCGGGTTGGCAGTCCCCTTTCTGGCGGCAGCGCTTGCCGTTGGCCAGATGTCGCGCCTGATTCGCCGGTTGGGCAAAGTCCGGCGAGCAATTGAAATCGCCAATGGATTACTGCTGCTTTCCATTGGCGTCCTCCTCTTTTCAGGCGCGCTCGGCCTTTTCGCAGCCAAATTCGCGCAGAGCCCTGGCTTACTCGACTTGCAGCAGATAATTGACTCTTCCGTCGTCGACTTATGGCAGAGTATTGTCAACGGACCATCCGGATGATTCGCTGAGTGAAAAAGATACCTCGCACGCCAGCTCGTCTCTCGCTGCCCTTAAGCATTGCGGCCGGGACACTGCTGGGCCTGGCTCTGGGTGCGTTTATCCTTTGGCTGCGCCCAGGTTGGTTTGACTTCCGCAGACACGCAAACGCTCTCACAGCGCGCCAAGCAGCCGCCACCCAGTGGGCGCCCGTCATTGGCGCGGCCGTGCCTGACTTCACCCTGGCCGCTGCCCGCACCCGGAACCCAATGACCCTAAGCAGCCTGCGCGGCCGGCCGGTGGTGCTCAATTTCTGGGCCACGTGGTGTGGGCCTTGCCGCGTCGAAATGCCGGCCTTTGAGGCCGCCTACCGCGAAAACCAGCCGCGAAACCTGGCCGTGCTGGCTATCAATTACGCCGAGCCACGCCAGATGGTGCTTAACTTCGGGAACGAATTGGACTTAAGTTTTCCGCTTCTGTTAGATCCGGACGGAAACGTTCAGGAGCGTTATCAAATTCGTGGATATCCTTCCACCATGTTCATCGCCCCGGACGGCACGCTTGCCGCGGCCCACATCGGGCTGCTAACCGAAGGGCAGCTGGCCGAGAACCTGGCCTTGATTCTGCCGTGAAACCGGCGGAGAATATCCCCTCTCTTGCGTCCGCACAGGGAACAGCGCGAGCGGCTCCCGGCGACCTGAAATGGAACCATCTCCTCGCACTAGCGTTCAGCGCACACTGGCTGCCAATCCTGACCACGGCGGCCGGCGCGTACATTGGATTAGGGCTGCTCGCGCCCCTGTCGATGGTGCTAGGTTGGAAGACATTCGCAAAGGCGGTGTACGCACTGTATTCACCAATCTGCCACCAGTATGCACACCGGTCGTGGTTTGTATTCGGTGAAGCAACCAGTTACGCTTCCGAACAGCTTCTCGAACTGTCCGGCATCGACACGACCACTCTGATCGGCCGTCTGACCGCACGGGATTTTTCCGGCACTGCGACACTCGGTTGGAAAACCGCATATTGCCAGCGCGACATGGCCATCTATGCGGGCGTGCTCGGCGCCAGCATACTTTATGGCTTCCTACGTGCGCGCGGGTTGCGCATCCGCCCACCGCCGTGGTTGCTCTATGCCGCAATTGGCCTTGCCCCAATCGGCCTGGACAGTCTCACCCAGTTGCTCTCGCAGCCGCCCTTCTCGTTCCCGCTCGTTCCTTGGCGCGAAAGCACGCCCATGCTACGCACAGCCACCGGTTTCCTTTTTGGCTCCATGAACGTATGGCTTGCGTATCCCCATCTCGAGGATTGGATGGCTGAAATACGGCTGCGGCATGCGCGGGCATAGCTCTCGCGCTCGTGGTAAACTCGGGCGCATGCAAACAGAGCAGCGCGGCACGTTGCGCTTCAACACCTTCGAGAGTTTCCCGTCCGATCGCCTGACACACGCAGTGTTTGGCCGCACCGGCGGGGTCAGCCCGTCACCATATCAGAGTTTAAACATGAGCATCAGTACGGGTGACATTATAGAGAACGTACGTGAAAACCGCCGCCGCGCGTTTCACGCCCTTGGCCTGCCGATGAACTCGATCGCCACAGTTTGGCAGGTACACGGCACGCGCACGCTCGCCATCAACAAAAAGCCATGCGACCCGTCCACCAAAGCGGACGCACTCATTACTGCAACAATCGGGGTCTCGCTGTTCATGCGCTTTGCGGATTGCGTGCCGATTCTGCTTTACGACCCGGTGCAGCACGCGGCCGCAATCGCGCACGCAGGTTGGAGAGGCACCGTCAGCGGAATGGCCCAGACCGTTGTGCGCGAAATGGGCCGCAACTTCGGCTGCCGCCCGACCGATATTCTCGCCGCCATCGGGCCCTCAATTAGCGCCGAGCGCTACCCGGTGAGTGCGGAGGTGGCCAGCGCAGCCCGGCACGCATTTCCTGATTGCGATGATGTGATGCCCGTCCACAACGGCGTAGCACATTTTGACCTGTGGGCAGCCAACCAGCGCGCGTTACGGCGGTGCGGAGTGAACACAATCGAACTGAGCGGCCTTTGCACTGCTGCCAACTCGGACCGGTTTTTCTCCCATCGAGCCGATGCCGGAGAAACCGGCCGCTTTGGTGCGGTCATCACGCTGAAATGAGACGGTCCACAGAGAGACAGATAATGCCCAAACAGGTTGATGAACACGAACTCACGCAAAACTACGAGCGCGTTCGTGAGCGGGTGGCCAACGCCGCTCGCCGGGCCAGACGCAACCCGGAGGACATTACTCTGGTGGCGGTATCAAAAGCGCGCCCGCTGGCGGATGTGGAGGCGCTCTACCGGTTGGGTCACCGTGATTTCGGCGAGAATCGCGCCGAGGAGGGCATCCAGAAAGTGCACGCATCCCAGCGCACGTTCGCGCCGGATAAAGACCCCATCGTCTGGCACATGATCGGAAACATCCAGAGCCGCAAGGCCAAGCACGTGGCTGCCGGTTTTGACCACATCCATTCACTCGATAGCGTACGCTTGGCGCAGCGGCTCTCTCGCTTCGCCGTCGAGCAGGCCAAAACCGTGCCGTTGCTCCTAGAATGTAACGTTTCCGCGGAGACGAGCAAGCACGGTTTCGTGGCGGCTCAACACGCGTCACATGCTGAGCAATGGGCAGCGCTGACTGAAGCCGCCACCCGAATCATAGAGCTGCCTCGCCTCGAAATCCGCGGCCTGATGACAATGGCGCCCATCGTACCAAAACCGGAGGCCGCGCGCCCATATTTCCGTGCGCTGCGCGATCTACGTGACCGCCTCACCGCACGCTTTCCCGCCGCGAATTGGGAGCAGCTCTCAATGGGGATGACTGACGATTTCGAGGTTGCTATCGAGGAAGGAGCAACTTTACTGCGCGTCGGTCGGGCCATCTTTGGTGCACGAAGATAGCTTACTCGCAGGTACAATCAACTACCAAGGAATATCTTAACCATGGAACAGATAGTCGTCCGACCAATTCAAATTGTCTTCTCCATTATCTCTTTTGCCGTTCTTGCGCGCGTGCTGCTGTCGTGGGTGCGCGTGGACCCTACCCACCCGGCGGTGCAATTGCTGTTTGACGTCACCGAGCCGATATTGCGCCCCATTCGGGAAATGATGCCCGCGATGGGTGTGTTCGATTTCAGCCCGATTATCGCTCTATTGCTGCTCAATGTGCTCGAAGGGTTGTTACTCTATATCATTCGGGGCCTGTTTTAGTTGACAACCAGACCACGTGCAGTGCGGCTGCTCGTCAAAGTAATTCCCCGCGCGCCACGTGACGAAATCGTAAGTGTGATGACCGGTGGAACGCTGAAGGTGCGCGTGGCCGCCCCCCCGGCTGACGGCGCTGCTAACAGGGCGGTGCGGCGAGTCCTCGCCCGAGCACTTGTCCTAAAACCCGATAGCGTAGAAATCGTGCGCGGTGAGACTACACGCCGAAAGTTACTGCGCGTCAATGGCCTGGCCGCTGCGGAGTTACACGCCCGGCTGGGCCTGACCGTATGACCATCATCACTTCACGTAAATGACACGTGCGCAGTTTCCACACTTCACCAGTTCGCTGCCGCTGCGGGCTTGTTGGATGCGAGCCGCCGACGGTGTCATTCCACAGGCTGTACAGATGTTGTCCTTGAGCAGCGCCACGGCCACGCCGCCGCGCTTTTGCCTGCGCACCGCTTCGTAGCTATGCTTCTCCGCATCTGAAACGCCTATTAGCGCCGTCTCCCTCTCATCCAGCAGCCGCGCCCTGTCCGTTTCGCACTCAACCTTCTCACCTGATAGCGCCGCCTGCTCCTGAGCCCATTCGATGCGCACCCGTTCAAGGGCATCGTGCGCGCTGGCCTCGGCGCCCTCGGCGTCGTCCTGGCCGATCATCGCTACCAACTGCCGTTCCTCCAGCACCGTGATTCTACGCCCAAGAGCATCGCCCTCATCCTGTAATTCCTGCAATTCCTTTGGGTTCATCACCGAGCCGCTGTAAAGCCGCTTCTGTCCGTCGGCTCTTTTACGCGTCACCGCATCGATCTCGTCCTGTATCAATTGATGCGCCCGCCGAGCTGCCCGAGATTCGGTCTCCGCGCTCTCCACCTCGCCAGCCGCCTGACGCACCACGGTGTCATCTCCAATGGCGGCATCAAGTTCACGCATGCGCTGGTCGTGTCGGTCCAACCCAGTATCAATCTGCTGCAAAAGGTACAATTTGGCGGCAGCGTTCATAGCGCTGATTATACACTGGCGGTGCTATAATCAGCGCCGCTGGCGGCAGCCATAAAGGCCTAATCTCAGACTACACGACAGCATTCGTGCAACTCCTTTTGAAACGATACGTTTTATTCTCCGTATTCGTGGCTGGAATGACCACCCTGGCAGCAGAGGTAGCCGCCTTCCGATTGCTGGGAAACATATTCGGCGCATCGAACATCGTTTGGGCAAGCATCATCGGCCTGATTTTGCTCTATCTATCGGCAGGATACTTTCTCGGCGGCCGCTGGGCCGACCGCTCTCCGCAGCGCACCACCTTTTTCAGCATCATGGCCTGGGGGGCACTCACCACCGGGTTGATTCCTTTCTTCTCACGGCCGGTTTTGCTACAGGCCGCCCGCGCGCTGGCGGCCGTAAACTCTCCGGCAGTGGGCGGTGCTTTCCTCGGAGCCATGTTTCTTTTTATGGCGCCCGTAACCCTACTCGGATGTCTCTCGCCATTCGCAATCCGACTGCTCATCACCGAAGCGTCCACATCCGGGTCGGTGTCTGGACGGGTTTACGCCCTCTCCACCGTTGGTTCACTACTGGGGAGTTTTTTGCCGGTCCTAGTATTTATTCCCTGGGTCGGTACACGCCTGACCTACTTGATTTTCGCCGCGCTGCTGCTGGGAGTTGCGCTCACCGGCCTCTGGAAAACCGATAGCCATCGCGCCTTGCGCTATCTGTGGATGCCGGCTGCCCTGCTTGCTCTCGGAGCATGGGCAGCCAGCGGCAACTTGCGCCCAGTTTCAGGGCTGCTTTTCGAGAGTGAATCACCCTACAATCTAATACAAGTCATTGAGCGCAACAACACCCACTATCTGCTGCTGAACGAGGGTCAGGGCGTGCACTCAGTTTACCACCCCGAAAGACTCGATACTGCTGGAACCTGGGACTACTACCTGACTGCGCCTTTTTTTAATGCGCCCCCGGTTTCTCCAAGTCAGGTGGAAAACTTGGCCATCATCGGGCTGGCAGCGGGAACAATCTCGCGCCAGTACAGCGCGGTATTTGGCGACATCCCCATCACCGGCATCGAAATCGATGCTGACATCATCGCCGCCGGTCGGCGTTTTTTCGGTATGCGACAACCCAATTTACGCGTGATTCAAGCGGACGGCCGACTGGCGCTCGCAAACCTTCCCGAGCATTTTTCGGTAATCGCGGTGGACGCCTATCGTCTCCCCTACATTCCCTGGCACCTGACCACGCGAGAGTTTTTCGGCGAGGCGCGCGCGCATTTGCGCGCGCGAGGCGTATTGGCCATCAACGTCGGCCGCACCCCCACCGACCGCCGACTGGTGGAGGCGCTGACCGCCACCCTGCTGACTGTGTTCCCCAGCGTGCATGTGATGGACGTTCCGGACACATTCAACACCATTCTGGTGGCCACCGTGCAGCCCAGCACATCCGAGAACCTAGCAGCTAACCTGGAGATTCTCCCGGGCGGCGCGCAATCTTTACTGCGCGGCGCGCTTCAAAGAGGGCTCGCTAGCCTTCGACCCACGCGTGCAGCCGGTCCGGTCTTCAGTGACGACCGCGCACCGGTGGAACAAATCACCAATTCGATTCTGCTGCGCTTTTTACTGGAAGGCAGTGACACCCGTTTTCCAGATTCGGGCTTAGGTTCGTAAATACCCTCTCTAGTGGGCGCTACTATTGTGGCAGCCGGCTGCGCAACTCCGCTGCACTTAGCCCACCATAATTTCGGTACACCAGCACCAGCGGATGATCGTACACAGTGAAGCTCTCATCGGCAAAACCCGGTCGCAGGTCACCTGGTCTTATGGGTTCAAGGTCACGTGGCCACGGCATGTCCGCCTCCAAGAAAGGATCTGACCGCATCGCAATCCCGCCCATTTCGGGAAAACGGGTTGCCGCCGCAACCAGCTCATAACCCAGAGCACCATCAAGGAGCGCCCGATAATAAGCGCGCGTCAAGGGATAGGTATCCGCCAGCAGACCAACAGGCCCGTAATTGCGATTACTGGCAACAACAATGAAGTCACTGGTGGACACAGCCGTCAGAAGCTCTGTTAGCTTGCGCTCGTCATCCGGCCGCGCCACCGGATCGAACAGTTGCAGGTTGTACCTTTGGCGGCTTAGTAGACCACCGTCGGTGGACCGATCAAGCGGCAGCGGATGGTCCCATTTCTCCAACAGAATGCGCGCTTTCGGCGGTGCGTAAGCGTAGATATAATCGGAAGCGCTCACCCACGGATGGGGCGCGTCATAAATCTGTACAAACGCCAACGCGTACGCGCCGGTCGGGAGCAGTACTAACGCGAGCAGCGCCCACCCGGCTAGCGGACGGCGCCGCAACAAAACAGCCAGACCCAGCCCCGCAAACACAAACATCACCGGCAAAACCGGCAACATGTAACGCGGAAACTTCACCACGAACGCTCCGGTGACGATGAAATAAGGCAACGCCCAGGCAAACAGCACGGCAAATTGCCCCGTTTGCGCGCCGTGGTCCCACCCACGCAGACGCCGCAACCATTCCCACAGGCACCATGCAGTCCCGCCATACACCGCTAGCGTCAGCGGCCAGCCCAGCAGCCAGCGCCCTTGCTGCGCAATCTGGTACGCGTAGGGTACAGTCTCCCGATATTGCGCCACAAAAGGCCAGTCCACCAAGCCGCGCACCATGGCGCCTTGCCGAGCGATATCCACAAAAAAGGCTCGCCATTGCAGAAAAGCAAATGGATTGGTTAGTGCGAATGTCAACAGCGCAGCGCACAGCAGCAGCAGCCCGTGGCGAAAACCTTGCCGCACAGACACTCGCCCGCGCGGCCAATCCTTAGTTGACCAGACAACAGCAACAGCCGCCGGTAGCAGCAACATCACCGCCGAGAACTTTGAGCCCACAGACAATCCAATAAGGGCGCCGGAGAGAGGGATGTTGCGCGCATTACCCTTTGCCACATAACGCACAAGGCTGCACAGGCTGGCGGTCACGCACGCGGTCAGCAGTGCATCGAAGGTTCCAAAGTGTGCCTGTTGGATGTGCTGCACCGCCAGTCCCGCAAATGCTGCAGCCAGCAGACCAGCCGTCACTCCGCCCAACTGCCGCCCAAGAAAGAAAACCAGCAATATAGTGGTCGTGTCCGCCGCGGCCGCCAGTGCCCGGCCCACCAGCGTCAGGTGCTCATATTCAATTCGTCCGGCCACATTAAGCAGGTCTCCAAGTCCGGTGGAACCGCCGATCCCGGGCAGTACGATGCCCGCCGCCGCCAGTCCTTTCGCCGCCAGTACCGTGAGGTACAGTGGGAAATGCCCATACGCGAACCGACGCGGCTCCCCTTGCGAGCTCTCTATTCCCGTAGTGGTTTTCGTCTCCGGCCAGAAAAACGGGTTGAGGGAGGAGCGCTCCGGATGCAACCAAATCGCAGGGCCACCGTGCCACTCTATAGTCGTCTCTACCCAGTTGATGTAACGTTCATCCGGATGGGTATGCTGCAACTCATCCCAATCAAGGTGGGTGAAACGCAGCCAGCCTCCCAGCAGCAGAACCAGCAACAACGCCGCAAAATAGTGCTTCTGGTCCAATGCGTTCCCGGCATCAACCGGCGCAGCAGTATTGATCACGCGTCGAGAATGTCCACGGGTTTCGTCCCGCTATCGGAAACTCGCTCGCCCTCATGATACGAGCGTTCGGTGTTCACCTTCCAGACGTCATTCTTCTCCCCAAGTAGCGCATTGCGCACCGCCAAAATAGCCGTCAACATGGAGTGGTCCTGATTGTTGTATTTGTGCAGCCCATTCCGCCCAAGCGTGTAAAAATTCTCCAGACCATTCAACCAATTTTTCACCACCGCCAGCAGCTGGCCGTAGTGGGCATCATAAATCGGATACGCCTTGCGTTGCCGCACCACCACCCCGTCTAGAATCTCCACCTGATGCGCGAGCCCAATCTGGCGCAGCTCGCGCGTTCCAAGCGCCACCAGATCCTCGTCCGTCATCGTCCACAAGCTGTCCCCCTCGTCACAGAAGAATTCAAGCCCAAGGCTGGTTTTGGCGGAATCCGGCATCATTGCGGGGCTCCAATTCTTGAAGTTCTGAATGCGCCCCACGCGCACATCGGGACTGTGAATGTAAATCCAATTGTCAGAGAACAGGTGTGGTTCATCCAGAATCAACACCACCGTGAGAAAATCGCGGTAGCGCAAACCGCGCGCCGCCTGCAACACCTCATCCGGGGGCAAGGGATCGAACATGGGGATCAGCTCCGTGAGCGATGTGGTGGAAAACACATCTGTGCCCGCCAGCGTCGTTTCACCCACCTGATTACGCACCACCACCCCCGTCACCCGCGTACCCTCCCGCAACACCTTAACCGCTTCGCTCTCCAGATGCACCGCGCCACCTCGCTCCTTCAGCAACTGCGCCACACGTTCCCACATCATGCCCGGGCCACGCTTCGGATAATGGAACTCCTCGATAAGAGTTTTTATCATCTCGCCCCTTGGGGGGAAAAGCGCGTTGCGCACTGCCGCCGGAAGCGTAAGGCCCCTGATGCGCTGCGCGGCCCATTCCGCCCGAATCTCGCTACATGGAATGCCCCACACTTTCTCTGTATAAGTCTTAAAGAACACCTCGTACAATCGCGTTCCAAACCTGTTGGACACCCACTGCTCGAATGTTTTCTCTTCGCGGTACGGCCATAGTTGTGCCCGCAGGTAGCTCAGTACAATGTGGATGCTCTCCCACATCCCTAGCCCAAATAGAGCATTGACAGCGCGCAACGGATAATAAAAGAACCTTCCGTTATAAAAAATGCGAGAAAGGCGCGAACGCAAAAGCAGCTCGGAGCCCATCCACTCTTGCCAGAGTTTCTCGACCTCCGGCACCATGGTGAAAAAACGGTGGCCGCCAACATCGAAATAGTAATCATTATGCCGCTCGGTGCGCGCAATACCACCGACAAGGTGGTATTTTTCCACAATATCCACTGGCACCCTGGCGCGGGTCAACTCCCAACCGGCCGTTAACCCTGCCGGCCCCGCTCCGATAATGACCGCTTTCCGGTCCATATCTAATCGCCAAGTCTCAACACGGCCATGAACGCCTGCTGCGGGATTTCCACATTTCCCACCATTTTCAAGCGCTTCTTTCCTTTTTTCTGACGCGCCAACAACTTCTTTTTTCGCGTCACATCCCCGCCATAACACTTCGCCAACACATCCTTGCGCAGCGCCTTGACATTTGCGCGCGAGATAACCCTCCCGCCTGCCGCCGCCTGAATGGCCACCGAAAACAACTGTCGCGGAATAAGTTCCTTCAGTTTGGTTATCAGTTTCTGCCCTTTCTGATAAGCAGCCTCCCGATGCACGATTGTGGCGAGCGCGTCCACCGGCTGCTGATTGACTAGTATTTGTAGCCGCACAAGATCATCGGCCTGATAACAGTCAACCTGATAATCCAGCGACGCATATCCACGCGTGCGGGACTTGAGACGGTCGTAGAAATCCACGATTAATTCCGAAAGTGGCATCTTGAAGGAAAGTGCCACCCGGCCCCCGGGTGGGTTCTGCTGCTCAACAAACACGCCGCGCCGTGAAGTAACCAGTTCCATGATTGTGCCATAGTACGTCTCCGGAGAGTACACCTGAATGCGCATCCATGGCTCGCGGATTTCAGCAATCTCGCTCTCTTCGGGTAGGCCGGCCGGAGATTCAATTCGCAGCAGCTTGCCATCAGTCATTATCACCTCATATTCCACCGAGGGCGCGGTGGCGATAATGTCAAGAGCATATTCCCGTTCCAACCGCTCTTGTACAATCTCCATGTGGAAAAGCCCCAGAAATCCACACCGGAACCCAAAGCCCAGTGCCTGCGACGTCTCAGCTTCATATGCGAGCGCCGCATCATTTAGTTGCAATTTCTGTAGCGCGTCTTGCAGGTAGCCATAATCATCTCCATCAGCCGGATAGAAGCCGGCATACACCATCGGCTTTGCCGACCGGTATCCAGGCAGTGCATCCGTGCCCGCATCAGCTGCCAGAGCAAGGGTATCCCCCACCCTACAATCATGCACAGTTTTGAGACCAGTAGCCACATATCCCACCTGACCTACTCCTAGAGCACCAGTAGGCTTCATTCCCGGTGCAAACACTCCGATTTCAACCGGGTCGAACTGCACTGCCCCCGCAAGTAACCGCAGCGAATCTCGAGATGTAACCCGTCCGCAAAGCATCCGTACATAGCTGACCACTCCTTTGTACGAATCGTAGTGAGAGTCAAATACAATGCCACGAGGAGGGCCGGAGGTCTCCGCCGCAGGCGCAGGTATCCGGCCCACGATGGCAGCCAGCATAGCATCCACACCGGCTCCGGTTTTCGCCGAGACCTTAAGCACGTCTTCGACCGCGCCCCCAAGCAGCTCAGCGAGTTCTCCAGCGACTTCATCAGGCCGCGCCGAGGCGAGATCAATTTTATTGACCACAGGGATGATCTCCAGATCCGCATCCAGCGCCAGATAAAGGTTCGCGAGCGTCTGTGCCTCGATGCCCTGACTGGCGTCGACAACCAGTAGCGCGCCCTCACAAGCAGCCAGGGCTCGGCTGACTTCATACGAAAAATCTACATGTCCGGGAGTATCAATCAGGTTCAGCTCATAGCTGTTGCCGCTATCGCCGTCACATTGCATACGCACCGCGGACGCCTTAATGGTAACGCCCTTTTCGCGTTCAAGGTCCATTCCATCCAGAAACTGCGCCTGCATGTCGCGCTCAGACACGGTGCCGGTGAGTTGCAGTAATCTATCAGCAAGGGTCGATTTGCCGTGGTCAATGTGGGCGATAATGCAGAAATTGCGAATGTGTTCTGGGTTCATAGAACAGGCCGTTATGATATTTGCAGAGTCGGAAGTGGGAGGCAGGGCCACCCGTCAGCGCAATTGTACATGACGCTTCCGCTTGATGCCCGATTCACTCAGAAGTCTCCGGCACGACCTCCCCGACTAGCTCCTCAATCGAGCAGCCCCTATCACTCTGGGTTAGTAATGCCAAAAACTCCGCGTTCCCCGCCGCCCCGCGCAAAGGGGAACGCCTTAGCCCGCCAGGGCGCAAGCCAATTTCGAGGGCGAACGCCAGCACGTCTTGCAGCACTTGCCTGTGCACGCGCACTGAGCGCACCACACCGCCCTTGCCCACCTGCGCCCGGCCGGCTTCGAATTGTGGCTTTATCAGCGCCAGTACTCTCCCGGAACTCGGTTGCAGCCAACCAAGCGCTACGGGCAGCAGCAATCGAAGCGAAATGAAGGAGGCGTCAATTGTGACCAATCCAACCTGTTCTGGAAGTCTGTGCAAGTAGCGCGCATTGGTCTTTTCCATCACCACCACGCGCGGGTGGCTGCGCAGTTTCCAGTGCAAAACGCCTTTGCCAACATCGATGGCATAAACGCGCTTCGCGCCGCGCTGCAGCATGCAATCGGTGAATCCCCCAGTCGAAGCACCCACGTCTGCGCACACCAGCCCGTTGACGTCCACGCGCATCCCTTCCAGCGCGGACTCCAGTTTCAGCCCACCGCGGCCGACGAAGTCCATACCTGCCAAGATGTCCACATCCGCATCCGCACTCACGAGCGCTCCGGCCTTATCCACGGCGTGTCCAGCCACGCGCACTCGCCCAGCCATGATAAGACCACGCGCTTTCGCACGTGTTTCTACGAGGCCTTTCACCAACATCAGTTTATCGAGGCGCATTTTATTCATGCTAACGATTCTATCATCTAGACCAATCACGCTATAATGTACGCTGCCATGGTTGTGTTGCTGCTGCGCGCGATGCGCCCACGCCAGTGGGTGAAGAATCTGATCATATTTGCCGCGCTGGTCTTCGACCGCAAGCTGTTTATGCTGCCCTACCTGCAGCGCACGCTGGCGGGGTTTGTGCTCTTCTCGCTACTGGCAGGCGCGGTGTATCTGGCTAACGATCTGGCTGACCTTGAACAAGACCGCGGCCACCCCCGCAAGCGAAAGCGCCCGTTGGCAGCAGGCGACCTTTCCACCCGCGTTGGTGCGACAGCCGCTCTCCTAATCCCGTTAGTTGTGCTGCCGCTCGCGTTCAGGCTCCATACCTGGTTTGGGCTGGTGCTGGCTTTGTATTGGGTGCAGAACCTCGCATACTCCATCCGGCTGAAAAACGTTGTCATCATCGATGTGCTGCTGATAGCACTCGGATTCATGTTGCGCGTGGCTGCCGGAGCGATCCTCGTGGATGTCGAACAGGCGCCTATAGGCTCGCCCTGGATTTACATGTGCGTTGGCCTAGGTGCGTTGCTGATAGGCCTCGGCAAACGCCGCCACGAACTGATGTTTTTCGCAGGCGCCGCAAACAATCACCGCGCCGTGCTGGCTGACTACAACCTGCCGCTCATCGACTGGTTTATCGCCAGCGTCACCACCGGCGCAATCATAGCGTATTCCCTGTACACCTTCAACGCACCCAACTTGCCGCAGAACCACCTGATGATGGCTACCATCCCCCTCGTAATCTACGGGATTTTCCGATATCTGTACCTTATCCACGTCGAGGGAGCCGGCGGCGCGCCGGAGCGACTTGTATTCCGCGACCGGCCCCTGCTGCTGTCCATTATTCTGTGGGCGGCCGCAGCCGCATCGGTAATGTATCTGGGTTAGCTTCGTGGCCGCGCTCGAAACGACTCGCGCAAGCGCGCCCGGCAAGTTTATCTTGTTCGGTGAACACGCCGTGGTCTACGGAGAGCCGGCTCTGGCTGCACCATTGCGATCACTACGGGCGCGCGCGAGCGTCTCAAGGGCGCCCGCCGAAAGCCCCAATGGTCTGCTTCTCACCGCAGCCAAAATCTCCCTGCGCACCCCCTATGCCAACCTGAAGCCAACCCACCCGCTCGCTGCCATTGTACGTGGAACTCTACAGGCGGTCGGCAGTTCGGCCGCTCCAGAAGCTCACCTACAGGTGAGCTCCAATATTCCAATGGCTGCCGGACTGGGTTCCAGCGCGGCCACGGCAGCGGCAGTCGCGCAGGCGCTGGCTCGTTTTTTGCAGGCCGAACTCTCCCCAGAACGCCTGTCAAATCTGGTTTTCGACGTGGAAAAACTGCAACATGGAACGCCCTCCGGAATCGACAACACGGTTGTCGTACGCGAACAGCCGGTATTCTTCAGCAAGAGGACAAAAACCGAAGTGCTGAAACTGGCGCGGCCGCTTTCTTTTGTGCTCGCCGACAGCGGACAGCGTAGTTCAACCAGAGACGCAGTGGCGCGGGTGCGCCAGCATTACAATTCCGACCAGAGCGCATGCCAGTCCATTTTCGCGGAAATGGGCAACATCGCTCGCGCAGCGCGCACTGCGCTTGCTCGCGGTGACAGCAGCCGAATCGGTGAACTGATGCGCCAAAACCACGCGCGGCTGCAAGAAATCGGCATCTCGTGCCCTCCACTTGACCGACTCGTGGAAGCGGCCATGCGCGCAGGCGCGCCGGGGGCGAAGCTTTCGGGTGCCGGCCTCGGCGGCCACATTGTCGCACATGTTCAACGCGGGGATGGCGACCGCATCGGCTCCGCTCTATCAGCTGCCGGGGCAAGAAGCGTCATTATGACTGAACTCACACCTAGCGCCAATGACGCCTAAACTGGTTTACCTGAAACTCGGCGGTTCGCTGATCACCGACAAGCACAACGAACGCACTCCCCGGCGCAGCACCTTGCGGCGACTGGCACGCGAAATCGCCGCTGGATTGGAGCATCGCCCGCAAACCAGTTTGCTAATCGGGCACGGGGCCGGCTCTTTTGGTCACATACAGGCTACCCACTATAATACACGTGCAGGCGTTCGTTCCGCACGCGATTGGCACGGTTTCGCAACTGTCGCAGCAGCAGTGGCCGAACTTAACGGCATTGTGCGCACCGAACTATTCTCTGCGGGAGTTCCGGTGTTCAATGCACAACCCTCGGCATCCGCGCGCTGCCGCGATGGAAAACTGGTCAAACTGGCTGTCGAACCCATCAAGGGTGCGATAGACAACGACTTGAACCCGCTGCTCCACGGCGACGTAGCATTCGATGAGACGCGCGGCGGCACGATAATCTCCACTGAAATGATTTTTGGTTTTCTTTCGCTCAGCCTTCCGCCCGACGAAGTGCTGCTGGCAGGAATAGCGCCGGGAGTACGGAGCAGCCACCCTCACGGAAGCGTCATCCCGGAAATCACACCGCAGACCTTTCCGGCTTACACGGCCGCTACAGCTTTTTCAGACGCGCCCGATGTCACCGGCGGGATGAAAGGTAAGGTGGCGGAAATGCTCGCATTGGTGCAAAATGTCCCCAGCGCAACCGTGCGCATCTTTTCAGCGGAGCTGGAGGGCGCACTGACTCGCGCGCTCTCAGGACCAGAGACCACCGGCACCGTCATTCGAGCCGCACGAACAGAAACGACGCCCGCATGACACCACGGGCGCACAAACTGTGATCTTCACGTGAGAAGCCGCGCTCCTAACGAAATCCTACAGATACCGCGTGATGCAAGTCCCGCGGAAATCGTCGCTGCCGTCACCGCGCGCACAGCGCACTTCCGCGAACTTTCCGCTCATGAATCGGTGCAGGCCCTATCTGAAATCTATCAAGCTGCCGCATTCCTGCTATGGGAGACCAAAAACAGCCCGGAAGCCCGCGCTGCGCCCGGAGCCGCCGCCCGCGCAACGCCATCACGCCGTCGCCGCGTGCCAGCGAAGCCGCGTCACAAAGGTCGCCACAAAGCGGCGCCTGGTTGGGCGCCGATGCTGATAGTGGTGCCTACCCTGGCCGCTCTCGCGTTTTTTCTGCTCTATCCCGATGACACAATGTCCGCAGCATGGAAGCTGGTTGACCAAGCCACAGCCGCGCGCGCGTTGCTCTCCGGCCCCCCGGAGCCGACCCCGCCTGCTCTGCCCACTCCAACGCTGCCCGTTGTCCCGACCGCGGGCAGCGCCTTGGTTGCCCCGGCCGCAATCTCTCACTCTGAACCCGCCGTCACGCCCGGCCCAGCGCCCACACCGGGTGCGCCTGCGCAGACTGATGCCCTGAAGCCGGTGCGCGCCTGCGTCACTATCTCATCACTGAATGTGCGCGCTGGTCCCGGTGTCGCCTATCCAAGCAATTCCTACCTACTGGAGGGTGAATGCATCAATGTAGTCGCGCAAAATGCAGCTGGAACATGGGGCCTGGTCCGGTCCGCTCCGCGCGCGGGTGCGGAATCCGGTTGGACATCCCTAGCACATCTGCAGACCGACGGGTCGCTGCGCACTCTCCCTGTAGCCACCGCACCCGCCGTGCCCTCTCCATAACCGTAATTCCCGATGAGCGCCGCGCCAAGCGCCCAATGACGCGCAGCAACAGAATCGATGCCGGAAGTCTTCTTTTTCGACCAGGGTGGCGCAACTCGCCCGCGCGAACAGGTACACATCGATCAAGCCCGCGCCGAGCCCTACCCCGACGGCATCCGTGTGCGCGTCACCGTGGTGTTGACGCCGTTTGTTGAAAGACCTAATCTCAGCATAACCATCAGCGACTCAAGCGGTGTGACTGTCGCTGAGGCAGACGTGTTGGAACCCGTCACACCCACCACTGAGCTGACCATGCATCTGCGCCCGCCAGCATCACGGAGGAAGCACATCCTGCGGGTGGAACTTTATTACGGCCACGACGAACCGCAGGATGTGCTTCGCCTGTCTTTCCTTCCTAAGAGTGAGAGCTAGATGTCTAGGTTACGCACTTCTTTCGCATGCGTCTGGATGAAGCGTCGCCGTGGCGGCACAGCAGCGCCCATGAGCATATCGAAGGTACGGTCGGCCTCGGCAGCGTCTTCAATATCCACCTGCAGCAATATGCGATTTGCCGGGTCCATGGTAGTGTCCCAAAGCTGGTCCGGGTTCATTTCTCCTAACCCTTTATAGCGCTGCAACTTTGTTTTGCCGCTGTTGCCCCATTCTTTCAGCGTGGCGTCTTTGTCGGCTTCGTTGAACACGTATGACTTCTTTTTCCCCCTCGCCAGCAGATACAAGGGCGGTTGCGCGATGAAAAGGTGTCCGCGCTCTATCAATGTTTGCATATAACGGAAGAAAAAAGTGAGCAACAGCGTGCGGATGTGGCTGCCGTCAACATCGGCATCCGTCATTATAATGACGCGATGATAACGCAGCCCGCCAAGGTCGAAACCGTCGCTGATGCCGGTTCCAAGCGCCGAAATCAGCGCCTTCACTTCGTTAGACCCAAGGATTTTGTCAAGGCGCGCGCGCTCAGTGTTCAGGATTTTCCCGCGCAGCGGCAGCACAGCCTGGAAGTGGCGGTCACGCCCTTGTTTCGCCGAGCCTCCGGCCGAATCACCCTCCACGATATAAAGCTCGCATTTGGCCGGGTCACGCTCCGAGCAATCGGCCAACTTGCCCGGCAAAGTCAGCGATTCAAGCGCGCTCTTGCGAATAACCAGATCACGCGCCTTGCGCGCTGCGTCACGCGCCCGCGCCGAGGTCAGGCACTTCTCGACAATCGCCCGCCCGGCGCGCGAATTCTTCTCCAGAAAATCGAAGAATTCCTCGCCCAGCGCTTGCTGCACCTGCGCGGAAACCTCCGCGTTCATCAATTTCACTTTCGTCTGGCTTTCAAACTGCGGATCGTGATGTTTGACGCTTACAATCGCGGTCAGTCCCTCGCGTATATCCTCGCCGCTGAAGTTCGCGTCCCTATCCTTCAGCAGGTTGGCTTTGCGAGCATAATCATTCACTGTTCGTGTGAGAGCCGAGCGCAGACCGGTCATGTGCGTGCCACCATCAACTGTGTTAATAGTGTTCGCAAAAGAATATGTCGATTCCGCAAAAGCGTCACTGTACTGCAGCGCCACCTCCACGCCAGTGCCTTCTATCTCTTTATCCACGTAAACCACCGAGTGCAGCGTCTTGCGGTTACGATTAAGATAGCGCACAAACGACTTGATACCACCCTCGAAATAAAATGTCATCTCGCGCCCGCTGCGTTCATCCGCCAGTTTTATGGACACCCCGCGCGTCACAAACGCCATCTCGCGAAAACGTTGCAGCAGGGTCTCAAAACGATAACTATTCTCTTTGTCGAAAATGCTCTCATCGCGCATGAACGTGGTGCTCGTACCGCTGCTGCCTTTTTTCGCCTTGCCGATGGATTTCACGGCCGCCTGCGGCACGCCCTGACGGTATTCCTGATACCACACTTTTCCGCTACGCGTCACCCGGACTTCGCAACGGCTCGAGAGCGCGTTCACGGCACTTACGCCCACGCCGTGCAGCCCGCCCGAGACCTTGTATCCCCCCCCACCGAATTTTCCCCCTGCATGCAGCTTGGTCATCACAACTTCTAGCGCTGAGACCTTCTCAACCGGATGCTTGTCCACGGGGATGCCACGCCCATTGTCCTCAACAGTTACGCTTTCGTCCGCGTGGATCGTCACCCAGACGAAATCACACGATCCGGCTAACGCCTCGTCGATAGAGTTATCGACGACCTCGTAAATTAAGTGGTGCAAGGCGCGCACGTCGGTGCCGCCAACATACATGCCCGGACGCATCCGAACCGCCTCCAGCCCTTCCAGCACCTGAATGCTACGCGCGCCGTAGGTTTCCCCTTTTTTTGCTTTTTGAGTCGTCTTCGCCATCGCTGTTTTTATTTTTTTTGCCACTTCAGTTTCCCTTCGGTGTCTCTTTCCGCACCGTAGTTTGCGCCCGACGTTTCTGCTCCGCGAGAGCAGCCTGCATGTCATCACACCAGCGCAATCTGTCCTGATAAAAATGAAAGGTCGCCGCCACCACACCGGTAGCTACAAACGCATGCGCCGTAATGCCGGCCAAAAGCAGCCAGGAATCCCCGGGCGGCAGCGACCACAGGAACCCAAGCCCCCAACTCAACACTATTATGAGTGCGAAGAGGACGGTCACGGCAGGCATGTTCCAGCGCACCATCCGCAGGCTGTTACGCAGAGCCGGCAGCAGTTCGCGGTTGTGCATCACCACTCCATGCACGGTAAAGGTCACGAAAAACAGCGCCCAGATCCAGAGCGCGATGCCGAGCGAGGTCGCTACCCCGCCAAGAAGTGCGTGCAGCATTGAAAGCAGCGCAGACAGCATCGCCATCACAAACCCGAACAGAAGCATTGCAAGCAGCACAGTCGCAGCAAACCCGAGCAGGCGCAGCCAGTGCCCCCAGAGATGCCCCAGCATTTGCTCGTCACTCCCGCGCTGTTCCTCCGGAAGCACACGCCGCGCAACAAGGCCAAAAAAGGCCGCGCCTAAGAGCAGACCCATCACGCTTAATCCAACGGTCAACCCAAACAAGGTCACACCGCTAGAGACCGGAACGCTCAATACTGCCCCGAGCGGTGTAACCGCCGAAGCGTTGGCCACCATCATGCTGGGCACGCCGAGCGGCGCTGTGCTCAAAAAACCAAACACGTTTAGGCTTTCGCCAGCTTGCTGCAGAGCGAGATGCATGGCGTCGTACATCTCGCCGGGGACATCTGCGTCCCGCAGCTGCGCCTCCAGCATCACGCTCACCTCCCCCAACAGCGGTGCAACAGTAAGATGCGGTCCGAGCCAGAGAAAAAGATCCAGTAAAAGCGGAAGGGCTATCAGGCTGAGCTGAGAGAGAACGGTCTCAAACCCGCGTCCGAAAGATTCAATCACCCCGATGGGCGCGGCCAGTGGCGTGGAAGCGTGTGTGGACACGCACTTAATTTTACCATCAATGCCATTTCGGCACACGGCGGCACAGGGTGAAACCGCACCGCCCACCGCTTGCACGGCTTCCCATTTTTTTGAGCGGCGGAAAGGTGAATTTCCGGAGGTTGACCCCATGGCCGCGCTCGTTTACAATGCAGGGCAGCGCACCGCCACTTCAGGCCCTTACGCGGCGATTGCCAATTCCCTATGGATCAATTCGTGATAACAGGCGGGGTTCCGCTCCGGGGCGTCATCCGCCCTGCGGGCAACAAGAACGCCGCGCTGCCACTACTGGCCGCATGCCTGCTCACTGACCAGCCGGTTGTACTCCATAATGTGCCCGCCATCGGAGACGTGCTCACAATGCGCAATCTTCTCGAAGCGCTGGGGGTGTCTATTGAGTCTGTGGACGAGCACAGCTGGCGCATTCACGCAAAAACCATCGCTGCCAACACACCGGATTCTGCCCTCTGTCGGCTCATTCGCGCATCTATCCTGCTGGCCGGGCCAATGCTCACGCGTCATGGCCAATTGCATCTGTCTCCGCCCGGAGGAGACATAATCGGCCGCCGCCGATTGGATACCCACATCCTGGCACTGCAATCGCTTGGCGCGAAAATCCACACTAATGAGAATTTTGAAATGCGCGCAGACCGACTGCGGGGTGCAGACATCCTGCTGGATGAAACCAGTGTGACCGCCACCGAGAATACGGTCATGGCGGCCGCGCTAGCGGCCGGCGCCACTACGCTGCGCAACGCGGCCTCCGAGCCCCACGTCCAGGAACTGTGTCACTTTCTGAACGCCCGCGGCGCCCGCATCGCTGGCATCGGCTCCAACGTACTCACAATCGAGGGCGTCGATTCACTTCACGGCGGCGAACACACAATCGGGCCGGATTATCTCGAAGTGGTCAGCTTTATCGGTGCGGCCGCCGTCACCGGCGGTGAAATCCGCATTGAACGCGCCGGAGTTAAGCACCTGCACATGGCTGAAATCGCGTTCAAGCGCCTCGGGGTTGGATGGCAGGTGGAAGGAGACGACATCCTCGTGCCCGCCGAACAGTCGCTGCGCGTGATTCCAGATCTTGGCGACGCCATCCCCAAAGTGGACGATGCGCCCTGGCCCGGTTTCCCCGCAGACCTGATGAGCATCGCTATCGTAATCGCAACGCAATGCGCCGGCACAGTGCTGTTCCACGAAAAACTATTCGAAAGCCGGCTCTATTTTGTGGACAAACTGGCCGGAATGGGGGCGCGCATCATTGTTTGCGACCCGCACCGCTGCATTGTTCAGGGACCAAACATGCTGCAGAGTGAAACGCTGGAAAGCCCGGACATCCGCGCAGGGATGGCCATGCTCATTGCCGCTCTGTGCGCCCGAGGCGAATCTGTAATACGCAACATCAGTCAGATTGAACGCGGCTACGAGGGTATCGAAGAAAAGCTACGGGCGCTCGGCGCTCGGATTAGGCGCACCACCCGCTGACACTACGCAATCACATTTTGCAAAAAAGGCCGCCGCAGGCGCGGGGCCTTTTTTTTGACCCACATCGGGGCTAAATGTCAACACACCATCCCAGCCCCACCGTGCCCGGTCCAACATGAGCACCGACCACCGGGCTTAGTTCCGCCGAATGGGCTTCGACCGGATTCATCCGCTCCCTCGCAGTTTGCAGCAGCGCAGCCGCATCATCGGGCGCAGCGGCATGCAGCGCCGCTATACGGATGTTTTCTTTTCCCTCAACCTCCGCCGAGACCGCATCCACGACATGCCGCAACGCTTTCTTGCGCGTGCGCACCTTGCCAGCCTCCTGCACCACGCCGTCTTTCACCGTGAGAACCGGCTTGATATTCAACGCGTTGCCGAACAACTTGCGCGCGCCGCCAATGCGGCCGCCGCGGTGCAAATAGTCCAACGTATCCACAGTCAGGAAGACACCCACCTTGTCCAGCATGCCTCGAGCCAGCTGCACGCATTCCGCCAGAGAATTTCCCCGTTCCGCGGCCCGCGCCGCTGCCAGCGCCACGTACCCCATCGCCATCGCCGTAGTGCGCGTGTCGACAATATCAATCTGCATTTCAGGCAGCAGCGCGCGCGCCTGTGTGGCCGAATTGAATGTGCCAGAAAGCTCTCCTGAAAGCACTACCACCAGCACTCCTTCTTCAGCGCCAGCCCCCACGCGCGTGAGCAGCTCCTGAAATTCCCGCACACTTGCCTGCGACGTGGTAGGGAACACCGGATCCTCCCGCAGGCGGTCGTAAAACTGAGCCGGAGTGATATCCACATCGTCGTGGAATGTCTCCGCGCCCCACACAAGTGTCTGCGGAATTACGTGGATGCCATATAGCTGCACCAGCGTCGCCGGTATCTGCGCCGTGCTATCCACAACAATCGCAATTCGTGATTGGCTCATAATATTTTATTCCTCTCTAGAAACATACCGCTTTGCGAGAATAGAAACCCCTAGCCGCCCTAAAAGATGCGTATCTTATTTTGCCGCCTAGTGCGCGTTTGCGGACAGCGCCGCACCGACTATGCCCGCATCGTTGAAAAAACGTGTGGGAGCGAGCCGAGCACGGGCGCGCAGCAGCTGCAAAAAACGCGCGTGGTCGCGGCTGATGGCCTCGCCAAAGATGAAGGCATCTGGAGAGAAGAGCTTGTCCAGGTAGTCCAAAAAGCGCTGCACGCGTAGCACCCATGCCTCCCAGTTCAGTACCTCCTCTGTGCGGCAGCGCGCGGTTCGGCCAACTGCCCATCAAGTTCAAATCTTACCATCTCCACATTGGGCAACAACTTCCCGTCTACGAACTGGGCGCTGCCGATTCCGGTGCCGAAGGTGAGCACCATCACCACACCGCTCTCACCGCGGCCCGCGCCAAATTTCATCTCGGCCAGTTCAGCCGCGTCGGCATCGTTAAGGACCGTCAGCTCAGCCAGACTCCTTCGAGAACAAATCGCGGGTATTCATTCCAATCCAGCTCTCGTCCACGTTGGACGTGGTGTGCACCACTCCCGCCCGCACCATGGCGGGAAACGCGCAGCCAATTAGTCCCTCCCAGCCAAAATGGCGCGTGAGGCCGCGCAATGCCTCTGCCACCGAAGCGGGAGTCG
>DASCOB010000134.1:0-6771 GCA_036011785.1 Anaerolineales bacterium
TATTGAGCGCTGGCAGAGACTTGCTTTTCGAAGCTCGCTTCGCGCATCCGGCGGGTTTCTCCCCGCTCAAGGCACCTTAGGTGTCTCTACACCCCGGTTGCCGGGCCCACTAGGGGCCACTCCTGATGCTGGGGGCATAGTACCAGAGCCGGGAAGCCCTGTCAAGTGATTGGCAAAGTGGGTGCGCACGAGAGCAGTGCCACCTCTACTGCTCTTTCATTGACCCCTTCACATCCCGGCGGGGTTGGGAGAAACAGGGTTGCCAGGACGGATTGAGATCGCGGGCATCACACGGCCCTTGCAGATGTGCCGCGTGTGGTGCACGAATGAAGCGCCCATTCTCATAAAGGCCACAACTAACTGAATAATTTAAGGGTTTTTTGCCGAAACCAGGCCCTAAGGCACACATCTTGCTAGGGTTAATCTCCACGCTAGCCCGCACTGCGTAAACCGACAATCTGTGACATTTGGCGAGGTGTCAGCGCCTCATTGCCCGGCAGAGTTGACCTGGCGATCTGGGGCGTCAGCAGATGGGACTCATTGTGCAGTTAACGCAGTGCCATCTGTGGTCGACAGGAGAAGAACACTGGTTCGCAAGATGGCGACCGGGCTTTGACTCCCCGCAATGAAAGGGAGCACCCAGTGCATCGTTCAACTGGACCTAAGAGTTAAGCGATGAGTGCGAAAGGAGAATTCACGATTAAACAAACGCAGCGAGTGGTCAACTTCGTTGTCTCATTATGCCTGCTGGTGACAATGGCAGTACTTTCGCCTAATGTCGCTTATGCCAGCAGTGCGGCCATTGGACACCAGGGTTCACTCAGAGTAGATAATAAAACGCAGGCCAAAGCCGCCTCCAGTGACGAAGCCCCTTTTCTATGGATCCTGGCGGATGAACCCCGCACGTACATCACTGACAAGCTACGTGTCCGTGAGTATGATGTACATGACCTGCGTATGGACACGGAGGTGCTCTGGTCATGGGCCTGGTGCGCAGGAACCACGTCACAATTAGAAGAAAACTGGAACAAGATCAATCTAAATTATGAGGTCGATGGAAAAAGCGTAGCCTTGCACAATTTCTCGCCGCGTGATTACGAACTAGAGATCGTGGTCCCGGGACACGGATTACAAACCGGAAAATGCCGGATGAGTTATGGGGATCTATATGACCTGCCTGTTGGTGACCACGAACTGACCGTCGAGGCTTATTTTAACGAGGATGTAAACGATGGATGGAATGTTCATCCGCCCGGCACCATTTTTCGGGATGTTTACAGAGTAACGGTAATCAGCCCGGTTGGCATCGAGCATCTAGGTGACGCGAAATACGTCTGTTACTTCATCGAGGGGAGCAACGGTAAGCAGCTGGTTGACCAGTTGGGTGTAAAGGGTCCAATGGGTGGTCGCGCGTGGGCTGAAGCACGTTGGAATAATTGGGACATCAGCGGAGGCTTCGGCCACCCATACGGGACCGTCGATTTGTCCGATGTGAGAGTAACCGTGGACCCTACTATCACCGTGCCATGTTGGTACCCTCCAGCAGATACCATCCCCGCTGAAATCGCTAAGTTCGATAAGTTCATGCGGAAAATAGCACTCCATGAACTCGAGCACGTAAAGATCGTGCAGGAGCATGCTCGCATTCTTGAGCAACGCTTGAAGGATAGCAACACACGCAGCGTAGCGGTATGGGATCGAATTATCGGGCAGGTGAAGGCAGAAGAAAGTGCGGCACAGGACGCGTTCCACGCGTCCCCCGAAGGGCAACCAATTCCCTATCCGTAAGCGGGAGCTGTTCTCGACTAATAACCCCGGGGGCGTCCGGGGTGGTGTTGGTGGAAGGCTAAACCGTCCCCGGGAATTTCCTAAAAGGAGGCCGCACCCGACATAAGGTGGCCGGTTGTTTCGTCGCCATCCCCTCTGCTACTCTCCTCCACTGCCTTCTCCATCGAAATATTCAAACGGCAATGCTTCGGCGTCTGGATCCGAAACAATGATTCCAGAAAGCCCAATGGGTTCACCGTCCAGGGACAATACGACCATAGTGCCACAACCATCAAAAGTTGCTGCAGCTAGAGAAAATCCGAGCACGATGGTGTCATTTGCAGATATCGAAAAGTCTTCTGCTTCCGCTTCGCCGCCATGAGCATTTAGGACAGTAGCACCGGCCACATTAAACTGGAAACCTGCAATGTCTGACGAAGAATTAAAGAGGACTGAACCGGAGGTTGTTACATGGATACTGTGATCCGGCATGCTGCAGGCATCACCAACCCATCCGGACCGCTCATACTCACCACCGCAGCAAGCTGACATTTCTGGTTGCCCTTCGAGGGACGCGTACGCGTGGAACGCCTTGGTAGGTGGTGGCACCACCATCATTGCAACTGAGGTGGCAGGGGGAGAGGGTAACGTTGCCGGTGACAGTGTCTCTGTCGGCACCATTGCCACTGCACGTTGGGTGGCGGCGGGTGACGGCATCCTTGTCGGCACGATTGCCACAGTACCCAGGGTGGCGGCGGGTGACGGCATCCTTGTCGGCACGATTGCCACAGCACCCAGGGTGGCAGGAATACGTGTCGTTGTCGGCACCATTGCCACAATAGCAGAAGGTCTCTGTTGGTAGAGGGTTAATGATGAAAACACAACAAGTAGAGCTGCAATTGCGATGGCTGGATAACCCACCCAACGGAGACCCATCACCCCCTCGCCCGTAGGAGTCAGTTGCGGGATAGGCCATATCGACCAGCCTTTCCGGCGCTGCTTTTTGTGTTCAGGACCAAGCGTGAAATTGCGCGGTACCGGCACATTGGGAAGGTCACCAATCTCTGCGTGCAGAGCACGCATCTGCTGCAGACGGTTAGCGAGCTCCGGCTCAACCTTCAGGCGCGCCTCTAGACGCTCCTGTTTGAGCGCTGTCAATTCCCCGTCTATATAGTCAACCAGCAGGTCGAGTTCCCGATCGCGTTTGGTTTTAACGAATTTCATGCAGTATTCCAGTCTAAACAGTTAACGACAATAATCGGGAAAAAGGTCGCCAAATCTTGAACCCAAGCAGTCCAGAAACAACTTTTCCGCCCGGCGAATTCGGCCACCGACCGCATTCACAGTGACCCCCAGGACATGGGCAATTTCTCGACGCTTCATACCATATCTGCGGGCATGCTCGTAGACCGCTCTGTACTTCTCGGGGAGCCGATCCATACAGTCAGTCAGGGCCTGCTCGCGTTCGCTTTTTTCAAGCTCATCCTCGGTGGGTTTGCGCTGTGTTTCTATTTTTGCTTCTGCTTTTGCTATTGCTGTTTCTTCTTTTTCCTGGTCTTCCATTCTTTTTTGCTTCCTCCCCTCGTCCCGACAGAGGTTGCCCGCAATGGTTAGCAGCCAGGCACGGAAAGAGGGGAATCTCCTGTAAGAAAAAGTGTTGATTTTCGTCCAGGCACGGATGAACGCGTCCTGTGCGAAGTCCTCGCTAGTCTTATAACCGACGTCCCACACCGAGTTGAACACGGTCTCCTGGTATTTGAGCACAAGCCAATTGAAGGCCTCAAGATCGCCATCATCGCGGGCTCTGCGGACATTACGCTTTACCTCTTCTTCATCCATTGAGCTCGGTGTCCATCATACCGTATTTGGCTCGCCAGCACCATTGTAACAAATGCGATTATCCGGAAAACCCATGTGAGCGCAGTTGCGGCCCGGCCGAACCACTAGATGCCGCGACCAATTGTAGTCTGCAGTACGTTTCCCTAATGAACCGCGCAACCTTGTGCGATAAGGGGCCACTAGATATGCCGCGACCAAATGTGGCCTGCGGTGCGTTTACATGACTGAGGGGCCACATGCGCCCAGAAGCACGGACACGTACGGACAGGAGAAGACATTGTGAGAAACCACTACAAGTATGTTGGCATGATAGCACAGGCCGGAGGCGCAATGGGCGAGGGCTTTGTTTACGTCGGCGGTTGGGAACATGCGCCCGACGAGGGGCCCACACCCAGCCCTCAACCAGAACTGCTAATGATGATGGCGCAGGTTAGTAAAGAACAGTGCAGGTTCCAGATACACAGTGCCCCTGTGCTCTGGCTCACCCCCTCGCTGCAAACACCAGGAGACTAACATGAAAACACACACATACCGAAAATGGGCCTTAGGGATCCTGCTTTCCGCTCTGGCGGTGCTGACCCTTGTGACCATCACCATATCCCACGATGCTGAGAGCCTTGCGATAGCGACTCATGTCGTCTACCCCACGGTTGTCGCGACGCTGCGCGCCAAAGATAATCTGCAGAGCAAAAAGACGACGCCCGCTGTCACTCCGTCCGCTCTGCCTTCAGCCACAGCCGCTCTTACTGCGTCCCCTCTACCTCCATTCGCCAACCTTCAGCCCGCCCTACAACATCGAGGACTCAACTACCACGAGGCCCCCCTCGCTATAAGTGCGCCACTGTTGCCTGTCTGGTATCCTTCGACCGGTGGCCTGGTCCCGCCCAACGACAGCCTCACGCCGACACTTTCTTCGAAGATTACGGTACCAATCCGTTCATTGACACCGAGGACGATTCTCTTTCCACGTTCGCCGTGGACGTGGACACTGCTGCGTACACTGTGATGCGGCGCTTCATTCGCGGTGGCTTCCTGCCGCCTGACGAATCAGTGCGGGTGGAGGAGTACGTCAATTTCTTCGAGCAGGACTATCTCCCGCCCACCGAGGGTCCTTTCGTCATCCATCTGGAAGCGGCGCCGTCGCCTTACCGACCTGAACCTTACTACCTTGCCCGTGTGGGCATCCAGGGTCACGAAATCCCGTCGGAAGAGCGTCAGGATGTAGTGCTTACGTTCGTCATTGATGTGTCGGGTTCGATGGGTTATGAGAACCGATTGGAACTGGTCAAAGACGCCCTTGCACTCATGGTGGAGGAGCTGCGCCCCAGCGATAAAGTCGGAATTGTCACTTACGGGGACTACGCCAAAGTGGTGCTGGAGCACACAGCGGTAGGAGAAAATCAGTGGCACATTCTCCGCGCAATCGGAGGCCTGCGCGCGGGCGGATCCACCTACGCGGAAGATGGCCTGGTAACCGGGTATAACCTGGCCACCGAGGCCTTTGATCCCGAGTTCACCAACCGCGTCATTCTGTGTTCCGATGGCGTGGCCAATGTCGGCCGTACCGGCCACGAAGCCATCTTACGACAAATCCGGAATTCAGCCGCAGATGAGATCTACCTGACCACGGTGGGCTGTGGAATGGGCAATTACAACGACATTCTTATGGAGCAGCTGGCCGACAACGGGGATGGCTTCTACACCTACGTGGACTCGCTGAAAGAAGCCGAGCGCGTCTTTGTGCATGACCTGACATCGACGCTGCAGGTGATCGCCAGGGACGCCAAGATCCAAGTGGAGTTCAATCCCGCGGTCGTCAGTCGATATCGGCTTGTGGGCTACGAAAACCGTGACGTGGCTGATGAGGACTTCCGCAACGACGCGGTGGACGCAGGCGAGATCGGTGCAGGACACAGTGTCACCGCGCTCTACGAGTTCAAGCTCCATTCTGACGGGCCGGCGACTGGAACGGTGCTGACCGTCTCTCTACGGCATGAGGACCCGGAGTCGGGCGAGGTGGCCGAGACCAGCCGGGCGTTCGGCCGGACCGACTTCTCAGAGACCCTTGATGAGGCGTCTCCGCGTTTCCAACTTGACGCAGTGGTGGCCGAGTATGCCGGAATCCTGCGCCACAGCTACTGGGCCAGAGACGCTAGCCTGGAGGAGGTCGGCCGCAAGGCTCGCGCTGTCGCCAGGCACTTCCCGGGTGACACGGACGTACAGGAGTTCGCAGAACTGGTGCGGCAGGCGGTTTATCTGTCGGACACGGGGTAGAAATGATGGCGCAAATGACCTTACAAACACCAACTCTTTCGGAGGCCGACCTGCGAGAGGCGAGACTGGGCCGGGTCGACCTGAGCGGAGCCAACCTGACCGAGGCATACCTGTGCGGAGCAAATCTTCCAGGTGCCAACCTGATGGGAGCCAACCTGTGTAGGGCCGACCTGTGGAAGACCAACCTGTGTGAGGCCAATCTGTGCGGGGCAAGCCTGAACAATATAGACATGCGCGACGCCGACCTGAGAGGGGCCATGTACGACGCCAACACAAAATGGTCCGAAGGTTTCGACCCGGCGGCTGCGGGTGCAGTGTTAGCCGAACAACCCGCTGGGGCGGGAACACAGTGTAGGTCGACATGACTGACTTCACGCGTGAAGAAGTGTACGAAATTGCTGAGACTTCACTTAGAGGATAGACGGTGGCATAAGTGAAAGACTATTACAAGATACTAGATCTTTCTCCGGAGGCATCTCAGCAAGAGATTAAGGAACAGTACCGCTTCCTTCTTCAAGCGTGGCACCCCGACAAATGGCCCACTCCATCTCATAAGGCGAGAGCAGGAGAAAAGACAAAGGAGATAAACAAAGCGTATGCAGTCCTCGGAGATAGGAAGAAGAGGGCAGACTACGATAGACGTAGGCCTTCTCCGCCACCCTCTAGTGCAGAGCAGGCGGAGCAAGCCGAACGCGAAGCGCGCAGACGCTCCGCAGAGGAGAAACGAAGGAGGGAATATGCGGAGGCCGCCCGAGAGCGTGCCGAGAAGGATCGGCGCAGGCGCGCTGCAGACAAGAGGCGAAGGCGGGCTGAAGAGAAACAGCGCCAGCAGGCAGCTGATTTTACGCGGCAGGAGGTAGTCGCAAAGGTTGCTCGTAGGGAGAGTCTGAG
>DASCOB010000135.1:0-1991 GCA_036011785.1 Anaerolineales bacterium
GGCGATGCGTGATGCATCCGCCGTCATTTGCAATACAAATTGCGGGCAAGCGTGCACGCACAATTCGCAGCCGGTGCACAACGATTGATTAATCTGCACTGGCGGCTCGGAACCATTGGGATGGCTACCGGTCACTTAGCACTCCTCCAGCCTCGCATTATAACGGATGAATGCAGCTATATCTCCAAACGCGCTGCCGGTGGGGAACACGGCTGCCACTCCCAGTTCCAGCAGCGCCTCCCGGTCGCGCGCGGGAATGTTGCCGCCGACAATCACCAGCGGGGTTAATTCATTGGCGGCCAACTGTGCCATCAAATTTCGAGAAATTGGCACATGCGCTCCGGAGAGCACCGAAAGTCCAATCGCGTGCACGTCTTCCTGTAACGCAATGGAAACGATTTGCTCCACCGTCTGGTGCAAACCAGAGTAGATGACCTCGAAGCCGGCATCGCGCAGTGCCAGCGCGACAACCTTCGCGCCGCGGTCGTGGCCGTCCAGCCCGGGCTTGGCGACAAGTACCCGGATGGGTTTATCCGCCATTTTTCCCATCCACCCGCAGCACAATCGCCGCGGCTGTGTCGCCGGCTGCGCAGCCGGTAAACAGGCCGTAGCCGCCGCCCAGCAGCGCCAGCTCCTCGATTAGTTCCATTATCAGGCGCATCCCCGTTGGACCTTGTGGATGCCCCCATATCAAAGATGAACCGTAATTGTTCATCGCTTCTTTCTCCACGCCCAGTTCGCGCGAAAAATAGATGTCGTTCACCGCAAACGGATTGTGAGTCTTGATGGCGTTCACCTCCAAGACGCCGATACCGGCCAGTTCCAGCGCGCGCTGCCCAGCGGGCACATTAGCGGCCGGCATGAAGCCTTTCTTCGCCCGACCCTGTGCAAAACTGAGCAGCTGCACTTTGACATTCGCATTGGCGCTCAACTCTGCCGCGCGTGCCGCGGTGGTGACGATCATTCCTGCGTTGCCATCGGCGGGGAAAGTTTGCCCGCCGAAAGTGACGCTGCCTTCCGGCATTACCGGCCTGAGTTTCGCCAGCCCTTCCGCTGTGGTGGGGAAGATGCCTTCATCTGATTCGACAGTGCCGATAACTTTGCGTCCGCTGGGATTGATTTCCAGCGGCGAAACCATGTAACGGCGCTGAAAAGCCGCTTCGTCAGCTAGCGCCGCCTGATATTGCTCGTAGCGCAGCAGCGCGACTTCGTGCTGCTCCTCTGTGCTGATGCCAGCTTCTGCAGCCACATTTTCGGCGGTGTTCAGCATGGCATTGCGCGCGAATGGGTCGTGGTTGAAGTTATCCCACACCCAATCTTCGCTATCGCCCTTGCCGCCGGGCCCCTTTGGATTCGGATACACCAGATGCGGCCCATTGGATGTGCGGTCGGCCGTGATGCACAAAATCGCGGGGTCTGCGCCACCGCCAACATCCGCTTCGAGAGCAGCCCCGGCGATCACCCGCGCCGAAGTCGCGCACGCCTGCCCGATCATCGGGCCGGTGATATCTTCCGCGCCGAGCATGGCTGCCACCCAGGGCGCACCATAGAAGCACGATTTGGAAGGCACTGTTGTGCCCAGGTGCAGCGCATCAAAGACGTCTGGGGATAGCTGGCGCGCAGCCAGTGCCCCGCGCGCCACTTCCGCCGCAAACTTTAGCGGATGCAAATTGGCAAAACCACCCTGCCACTTACAGAACGGCGTGCTCCAATAGCCGCCGTATGGAATGTATGCGTTTTTGAATTGCATGATTTTTCCCTGTTTTACAAATACTGGCCCCCATCCACCGAGAAGACCTGCCCGGTGATATGCCGTGCGCGCGGGCTGCACAAAAAGGTAACGGCCGCTGCAATGTCCTCGGGCTGCCCCAGCCGTCCCAGCAAGGTTTCCTGTAAGGCGTCCTCGCGCACGGATTCGGGCGCATTGCGCATCATCTCGGTTTCCACCAGCCCGGGCGCAACCGCGTTCACATTCACGTTATAACGCCCCA
>DASCOB010000136.1:0-2537 GCA_036011785.1 Anaerolineales bacterium
CGTCCCTCGACGTGGGTAAGGTCGTGGGCATCTGGGGAGTCTGCGATTTCCACTGGCAGGTCGATGACCTCGAACACGCGCTCGAAACTGACCATTGATGTGGCGAAATCAACACGGGCGTTGGCGAGCGTGGAAATTGGGCCGTAAAGGTCGCGCAGATATGTCGCGAAGGCGATGATGGTACCGATGCTGAAAGCGCCCCGCAGCACAAGGTGGCCGCCTAGCCAGAATACCAACGCAGTGCCAATGGCGCTGATTAACCCTAAGCCCATGAAGAACCAGCGCCCGATCACCGCTGAGCGCACGCCTATATCCGCCACGGCTTGGCTGCGTGTACGGAATTGGGTCATGTTCTCTCGTTGGCGACCGAATATCTTCATCAGGAGAGCACCGCTCACGTTTAGGGTCTCGTTCATTAGAGCGTTCATTTTCGCGTTGAGATTGAAGGAGCGACGGGTGACATCGCGCAGCCGGTCAGCCACTCGCCTTCCGGCGACTAAGAAGAGCGGCACAATGGTCACGCTGATGAGGGTAAGGCCCCAGTTGAGTGACAGCATGATTGCCAGTGTAAGAATTACTTGGATGACATTCGTCACGATGCTTATCAGTGTGCCGGTGACGGCGCGTTGCGCGCCGACCACGTCGTTGTTTAGCCGCGCCATGATTTCGCCGGTCTTAGTGTTGGTGAAAAAGCGCAGCGACATGTTTTGCATGTGCTTATACAGCTCTTGGCGCAAGTCGCATATAAGCCCCTC
Organism: Anaerolineales bacterium; assembly: GCA_036011785.1. Classification (GTDB taxonomy): domain Bacteria; phylum Chloroflexota; class Anaerolineae; order Anaerolineales; family UBA11657; genus CAJWGI01. The sequence goes on from DASCOB010000136.1 coordinate 756, forward strand.
GCCGACCCGCGCGCTTTGATTTCGTTGCGCTACCTCTATGAGGCCGGTGGAGAGCGGTACTGCGATCATCGCCAGCGCGAGCCAATTCAACTGTTGGAAATCGCGCTCGGGCAAAGTGTGGTCAATCAGTTGGCGGTATATGAGTGGTGGCAAAAGACCGAGAATGGTGGACAGGCCAATGGCGACGAGCACAAACACGATCCGGCCGCGATACGGTAATGCATAATTCCAGACGCGGCGCAGCAGCTGCCGGTTAACCTGTGGTTTCTGCTTTTCGTCGGCGGTCACGTATTGCCACCAGCCGCCTATGTGCCCGTGAAACATTGTTGTAGTGTGGTATCCTGAGCCCTGTTATTATTGTACACTGATTGGCGTGCTAGGCGGCTTGGAGCGCAATTGTGGAGACGGTATCAGCTTTCGATGCGCAGCCGCTGTCCAGTGAGCGTAACAATCCATTGAGGGAATTAGGACATGAGTGAAAAGAGGCAACAGGATCATCACCGGGTCATTATCCTTGGCTCCGGCCCGGCCGGTCTGACAGCCGCCATCTACGCGGCGCGCGCCAATTTGCATCCGCTGGTTGTGTCCGGTAATCAGCCTGGCGGGCAGCTGACTCTGACTACCGAGGTGGATAATTATCCCGGCTATCCGGAGGGCGTTCAGGGACCAGAAATGATGGAGCAGTTTCGGGCACAGGCCGAGCGTTTCAATACGGAGTTTCACACCGGACACGTGGAAGGCGTCGAACTTTCTGAACGGCCATTCCATTTGCGGCTTGAATTTCAATCTCGCGAACTAAGCTGTGACGCACTCATTGTCGCCACTGGTGCTTCTGCCCGATGGCTGGGCTTGGAATCGGAAATGGCACTGCGTGGCAGGGGTGTGTCGGCGTGTGCCACCTGTGATGGCTTCTTTTTCCGTGAAAGGGAGGTGGCTGTGGTCGGCGGCGGAGACACCGCGATGGAGGAGGCGCTTTTTTTGACGAAATTCGCCAGCAAAGTGCATGTCATCCACCGGCGGGATGAACTGCGCGCAAGTCAGTTTATGCAGCAACGTGCATTCAACAACGAGAAGATCAGCTTTATCTGGGACAGCGTGGTGGACGAGGTCCTCAGCGCGGAAGGTGATGCCGTAACCGGATTGCAGCTGCGCAACGTAGAGAGTGGTACGAGTAGCGGATTGTCCGTTGGTGGGGTATTTATGGCCATTGGTCACAAGCCTAACACGGACCTTTTCCGAGGAAAGTTAGAGTTGGACGATGTGGGTTATATAGAAGTGCGGGCGGGCAGCACGTACACCAGCGTGGAGGGCGTGTTCGCATGCGGTGACGCTGCCGACAACCACTACCGTCAGGCGGTCACCGCGGCCGGTACCGGTTGCATGGCAGCCATTGATGCAGAGCGCTGGCTCACCGAGCGGGAGGATGAATGAGAGATCGCATCAAGCGGGGTCGGCATGAGCTTGACCAGTCTGTGTGAGTTAGACATAACCCCGTATGACTGGCGGGTGGCCATTTACGATTTCGACACAAAATGGCATGAAGATTTCGACCTGGTAGTGACGAGCGCGATGATCGTGGAGGCGGTTTGAGCATTAAGCAGCCAGAAGACGACCTTAAACAAGCGCAACGCGACCTTCACGTCATCCATGAATTGACGCTTTCGGTGCAGGGCGCGGCTGACGTGAACGAAGTTGAGCAAAGGGTGCTTGATGCAGTCACCGGCGACCTAGGCTTTGAGCGTGCGGTCGTAGCGCTCGTGGATCAGGAGAAAGGAGTAGTGA